>NZ_NEDJ01000001.1 GCF_002114285.1 Halorubrum ezzemoulense DSM 17463 | reverse complement strand
CGTGGGCCCGGAGATGTGTGTAAGCGCCAGGGCCGTTCTCCTATCTCCGGGCCCTCCTCCCGGCCGCCCCCGCGCGCTTTCAGGCCGCGCCGTTCCGCTCTCGAAGCGCTTACCCCCGTCCCGGGCCGACTGCGGGTATGAGCGACGAGACCCGCGTCGAGTGGCGCGACTGGGGCCCCGAGGCGTTCGCCGAGGCCGACGAGCGCGACCGCCCGGTGCTGCTCTCGCTGTCGGCCACCTGGTGCGAGGGCTGTCACGAGATGGACGCGATCACCTACGCGGAGCCGCGGATCGCTGCCAACGTCAACGAGGGGTTCGTCCCCCTCCGCGTCGACGTCGACCGCCACCCGCGGGTGCGCGAGCGCTACAACATGGGCGGGTTCCCGACGACCGCCTTCCTCACGCCCGAGGGGAGACTGCTGACCGGCGCGGGCTACCTCGACGTCGACGGGATGCGGCAGGTCCTCGAATCGGTCCGACAGATGTGGACCGACAAGGGCCGCGACGCGGGGCGCGTCCCCCGGGCGCTCGACGCCGACCTGCCGCCCCGCGGCGACGTGACCGACGGGATAGAGAGCCACCTCGCCGGGCAGCTAGAGGCGAAGTACGACGCCGAGAACGCCGGCTGGGGGACAGACGCGAAGTTCCCGCTCCCGCGGACCGTCGAGTTCGCGCTGAAGCGGGACCGGAACCGCGCGCTCCGGACGCTCGACGCGGTCCGCGACCACCTCACCGACGACGTCGACGGCGGATTCTTCCGCTACGCGGGGACGTCCGACTGGGGGGACGTCGCCTACGAGAAGCCGCTCGACACGAACGCCGCCGTGACCCGCGCGTTCGCGAACGCCTTCCTCTACACCGGCGACGAGGCGTACCTCGACCCAGCGCTCGACGCCGTGGACTTCCTCACCGACGACCTCTGGACCGGCTACGGCGTCGGCGGCAGCCTCGGTCCCGGGCTCGGCCGCGCCTACTACGCCGCCCCCGCCGAGGACCGCGCGGACCTCGACGACCCCCGCCGCGACCTGACCGTGTTCGCCGGCGGCAACGCGCTCGCCGCGGACGCGCTGTTCGCGGTGGCCGCCTACACCGACGACGAGGGGGCCCGCGAGTACGCCGACCGGATCCTCGACGGCCTCGAACGCGACCTGATCGACGCCGACAGCGGCGCGGTCACCCACTACCGCGGCAGCGACGAGGCCGGCGAGTCCGACCTGTTGGAGGACGCCGCCCGCGTGGTCGGGGCGTACGTCCGCGCTGCCGGCGTCCGCGGCGAGGGGGCCGACGTGGCCTGCGCGGTCGCGGACCGAGCGATCGACCGACTCCACGTCGAGGGGTCGTTCGTCGACGGGCCGCGCTCGGGGGCGGGACTGCTCGACCGGTCGTTCCGCCCGCTCGACGCCAACGTCGAGATGGCGACGGCGCTCCTCGACCTCGCGGCGCTCACCGGCGAGGACCGCTACCGCGAGGTCGCCCGCGAGACGGCCGAGGCGTTCGCCGGCGCGACCGAGCGCCTGAGCGTTCAGGTCGCCGCGTACGGGAGCCTCGCCGCCCGGCTCCGGCG
This sequence comes from Halorubrum ezzemoulense DSM 17463, assembly GCF_002114285.1. Lineage (GTDB taxonomy): Archaea > Halobacteriota > Halobacteria > Halobacteriales > Haloferacaceae > Halorubrum > Halorubrum ezzemoulense. The sequence continues at coordinate 151,964 of NZ_NEDJ01000001.1, read as the reverse complement.
CGGCACGACCGTCATCGCGGTCGGGACCGAACCCGGGAGCGACCTCCACCGCGCCGCGTGGCGGGTCGCCGACCACGAGAAGGTGATCGCACCGAACGCACACGAGGCCGACGCGCCCGCGCCGCGGACGGTGCCGGAAGGAACCGCGGTCGTCCTCGCGGGCGACGAGACCTCCGAGCCGGCGGAAACGCCCGACGAGTTGATGCGTCGCGTCGGCGACGTCCTAGCGTAAGCCGCGCCGATACGCCGGGCAAAAATCGCCGCGTCGCGCCGGTGGCGGCGAGGACGCCCGATCAGTCGGTCCGGATCGTAAACGGGCGACGCGTTTATACGGGTGCCGCGGCATCCCCGGGTATGGCATCTCTCCGCGACCTAGGGCTCTCAGAGTACGAGGCCCGGGCGTACCGCGCGCTCCTCCGGACCGGTCCGACGACGGCGAAGGACCTCTCTCGGGCCAGCGAGGTCCCGATGGGGCGGATATACGACGTGCTCAACAGCTTAGAGCAGCACAGCCTCGTCCGCAGTCAGGCCGCCAGCCGACCGAAGAAGTACGTCGCGGTCGAGCCCGACGCCGCGCTGGACCGCCTGCTCGACGAGAAGAAACAGGAGCTGCGGACGCAGGCCGAGCAGTACGAGTCGGTGGTCGACGACCTCTCCGCCGAGCTCGACGCCGGCGAGCCGGTCGACGGCCAGTTCTGGACCGCGGCGGTCGGGGCCGAGGAGGCGACGGACCTCCTCTTGGAGCGGATCGCCGCCGCGGAGCGCAGGGTGGTCGTGGTCGCGGGCGCGCCGGCGACTGGCTTCGACCTCGGCACGATCGGTGAGCGCGTCACCGCCGAGCTGGAGTCCGCGCTCGAACGCGGCGTGGAGATCCGGGTGCTGCTGTCGCCGGCGACGGTCGACGAGCTCCCGCGGAGCGTTGGCAGCCGGTACACCTCCGAACTCGCCGACATGGACGGGTTCGAGGTCCGGACGTCGCCGAACGTGGACGGGACGTTCAACGTGTTCGACGAGATCGAGGTGTGCATCGAGGTGCCACACCCCCTGTCGGCGGACGAGCCGTTCGCGATGATCGACGTCAAGGACATCGACTTCGCGACGAGCGTGAAAGAGCAGTTCGAGCCGCGGTGGGCGGAGGCGGAGCCGCTGACGTTCGGGTGAGCTGACACCGAGACGGGACGCGGCGCGCGGTGCGAGACGCTTAGCGGCCGAGTTCGCCGCGCAGGTCGCCTAGTCTGACCTCGCGTTCGGCGTGGGCGTTGTGCTGGTGGATCGACTCGTCGTTCGACTGTTTCATGCGGATCACGGCGTCGTCCGAGAGGTGCGGGAACTCCTCGACAGTGCCCTCGGCGAGCGCGCGGACGCAGTCCTCGACGAACTTCGCGTCGGCGTGGGCCTCGTAGGTCATGTGGTCCTCGTCGGGCCGCTTCGCCATGTTGTAGATGCGCGCGCTCATCGAGTCCCGGGCGACGTCGATCACGTCGCGGAGGTCGACGTCGGGGTGGCCGTCGGTCGTGATCGTCAGGGTCGCGTGGCCGCGCTGGGAGTGGCCCGGTTGCGGGACGGCGTCCAAGAACTCCTCGGTCGTCTCCTCGTCGATGCCGAGTTCGGCGAGCTTGTCGCGGGCCCGCGACTCGCTCATCCCCTGCGAGCAGGGGCAGACGGTCATCCCCGTCACTTCGGCGCCGATCTCCTCGCGCGTGCCGTCCTCGGTCGCCTCGGCGCTGGCGACGATCGTCGCCGTACTCTGCGTCTCGATGTCGGAGGCGGGCGTGTTCTCGCGGGTGACGAGCTCCGCCGTCATCGACACCTCGGCGGTGGTGGTGTAGTCGTGTTTCTCGAGGAGTCGCTCGGCGGCGTCGCCGCAGACGTCCTCGACGCGGTACGCCTCCTCGCGGGTGATGTCTTCGAGGATCTCGTCGACCGTCGCGAGGTTCCGCGACATGTCGATCCCCTTGCGACCGCTCGGGAGGTCGACGAACACCTCGAACTCCGCCATGAGGACGATGGGTCGCTTGTCGCCGCGCGCCAGCTTCACGAGCTTCTCCACGCCGGTGACCCCGACCTGCGACAGCCCGACGGTGACGTCGGGGGCCGAGGCCTGTACGTCCGGCAGCTGATGACTCATTACGAACATGATAGTGACTCTCGGGATTAGCCCTTTCGGAAGGGGGAGGTACGTCGGGTAGTCGCGCGCGTGCGTCCCGGCCGCGCACGACGCGAAAGTGAGGGGCACCGCCGATCCGCGCGTGTGAGACCTCCACGCCCCGCGGGCCGTAACGCACGATTTATAACGGCGGCAGCGGAAGGTATTCCAAGACCATGCCGAGTTCCAATGGGCCGCAGAAGGCGACTCGCGACAAGCTCTCGAACAAGCCCCGCAACCGCGGCACCTCCCCGCCGCAGCGAGCGATCCAGGAGTTCGAGGAGGGGTCGCAGGTCCACCTCAAGATCGACCCGAGCGTCCCCAAGGGGCGCTTCCACCCGCGCTTCGACGGCCGGACGGGCACCGTCATCGGCAAGCAGGGGTCGGCGTTCAAAGTCGAGATTCCGGACGGCGGCAAGACGAAGACGCTCATCGTCACCGCCGCTCACATGCGGGCGCAGCAGAACTGAGATGACGATCTTCAAAGAGAAGCTCGACGAGGAGTACGTCACCACCTCCGAGGCGAAGGAGATCCTCGTGGAGATCGAAGACGAGCGCGCGGCCGACGAGGACCGCGATCTCCGCTACGAGCTTGCCCGCGCGATCGAACACGTCAACCGCTTCGCGGACCTCGACGCCGACGAGTCCCGCGAGCTCGTCGAAGAGCTGACCGACCTCGACCAGGTCGACGTGCCGACCGCCGTGAAAATCACCGACCTACTCCCGGAGGACCGCACGGAGCTCCGCTCGGTGTTCGCCCAAGAGCGCTACTCGCTCGACGGCGAGGAGCTCGACGAGATCCTCGACGTCGTCGCGAAGTACGCCTGACCGCGAGATTCTTCCGGCCCGGTGGGGGGTCCGTCGCCACGTTTTTTCAGATTTCCGCCCGTATGTCGAGCCGCATGTACCAGACCACCCTCGTTCCGACCGGCGCGGGCGTCGCCGCCCTCGACGCGGTCGACGACGCGATCGACGTCACGGCGGCCGACGGGACGGTACACGTCCTCGGCGTCGTCGCGGAGATCCCGATGTACGACCGGTCCGGCAAGCCGGAGAAGTTCGACGACGACGACCCCGAGCGCCGCGACGAGCTGGAAGCGGCGGTCGACCGGGTCGCGACGGCCGTCGCGGACGCCGGCATCGACAGCGAGACCGCGGTCGAGTCCGGCGTCCCGGCCCACGAGATCGCGGCGTACGCCGACGCCGTCGACGCGGACGCCGTCGTGATGGGCAAACGCGGCCTCGACGCGGCGGCCGGCGACCTGCTCGGGAGCACGACCGAGCGCGTCATCCGGAACGCCGACGCGACGGTCGTCTCCGTCCCGGTCTCCGAGTGAGCACGCGCGGCCGCCCCCGCCCCGCGTCGTCGGCCCCCGTGCGTCACCGGTTCCGGCCGGTCTCAACGGCGATCGTCCCGAAGAGCCGCTGATCGCGCTCCCGGACCGCGGCGCCGTCGTCGAGCGCGCGACGCGCGGCGGCGGTGCGCTCCGCGAGCCTGCCGAGCGGGTCGTCGCCCCGCGCGTCGAAGAGGCGACCGTTCACCGCCACGAACGCCCGGAGCGCGGCGTTCGCCGCTCCGTTCCCCTCCGGGACAAACGCCGCGACGACGACGGCGTCCGCGAGGTCGCACCAGCGGCTCACGACCCGGTACGGGTCGGCGAACAGCGACGTGACGAACGTCGCGAGGACGCCGTCGGCGGCCGCGACGGGCGGGCGCTCGGCGTCGCCCTCGACGAGCGAGACGTTCCCCCAGTCGTGCCGCTCGACGAGCCCGGCCGCGCGGTCGAGCATCCGCGGCGAGACGTCGACGCCGACGACGCGCCCGCTCGGCCCCACCGCGTCGCGGAGCGCGGGGAGGTTCACTCCCGGCCCGCAGCCGAACTCGACGACCGTGTCGCCGGGGGCGAGGTCGAGCGCGCGGACGCAGGCGGCCCGGACGCCGCCGACGGACGCCGTAGCTCGCGCGAACCAGTCGTAGACCCGCGCCCACGCGTCGTAGCCGCGGCGGATCCGACGCAGTCGACGCGGATCCGTTTCCGGATCGCCGGCCACCACGGAGTCGCCGTCACGGTCCCGGGTCACGAGTCGACGCCGACGGCCGCCGGCGGGGTCTTCGGCCACCACCGCGCCGGCCCGTCGCGCGCGACCGTCGAGCGACACCGCTCCGAGTCCGTACAGCCCCGCGGCCGCTGGTAGGCGATCCCCCGCTCGGCCAGGTACGACACGTACCCGTCGTCGACGCGGTCCAGCTTCTCGTGACAGACCCACCGGTCGCCGCACGTCCCGGCGGCGACGCTCCGGTACGGGCAGGTGAACGTCGTCTCCTCGATGCCCGCCTCGGACGCGGTCTCGTCGATCCGCCCGCCGACGGAGCGGTACGCCAGCCGGAGTCGCCGGACGACCGCGCTCGGCGACGACGCGCCGAGGAACAGGACGTGCGCGAGCGCGTATCCGAAGTCGTGGAGCAGCCGCTCGCCGCGCGTCAGCGACGCTCGGTCCCCTTCCAGCCGCGTCCGGAGCGTGCCGTACCACTCCGCTATCTCGCGGACCTCGTCGCGCAGCGCCGCCGCCTCCGCGAGCGCCTCTCGCCGCTCCGTCAGGGGCGTCGGCCCGTCGGAGAGGCGGAACGACGGCACCGCCTCGACGTGTTCGAGCACGCGCTCGCGGAGGCAGTCGCCGTCCGCGTGCGCCGCGGCTCGGCGGCGGAGCTCGGGGTACCAGTCCCGCGTCAGCGCGCCGTACGCGCCGTCGAGGAGCTCGTCGACCCGTGCCGCGTCCTCCGCTCCGCTCGCTCCGCCGCGATCCGTTCCGCCCGCCCCGGCGGTCCCCCCCGGGAACGCCTCGACGAGTCGCATCACCGCCGCCGGCTCCGGTTCTGCCATGGTATCACGTATCACTCGACGCTATTGAATCCGCCCGGCGGCGGCCGCCGTCGCCGCGGCCCCGGCAGCGGTTTTTTCACCGCTCGGAGCGTTAAACGATACATGGACAACGCCGACGGCGACGGGACGCCGGAGGACGACCGAACGGGCGGCGACGCCGCCGCGGACGCCGGGGAGACGCCGGACGAAGACGCCGCCGGCGACGGCCGGGACGGACCGACCGCCGTCCTCCTCGACGTGCTGCCGAACGGGCGTCCCGACGACGACCGCCCGCAGTCCCGCAAGTCGCCGGTGGCGTACGGGCTCGGCGACGACTCGTTCGCGCTGTACGAGCTGATGCTCGCCGCCGACGCGGACGTCTCCGTCGGCGACCGGCTCGGGCTGGACGGGCCCAACGTCGGCCGCTACCGAGAGGTCGCCTTCGACGGCCTCACCCGGAACGCGGCCGCGGAGATCGAGTACGCGGCCGGGGCGATCGTCGAGGCCGACGAGGAGCGGTTCGTCGACTTCTACAACGAGGCGGGCCCGATCACCCTCCGGCTCCACCAGCTGAATCTGCTGCCGGGGATCGGCAAGAAGCTGCGGAACGACCTGCTCGACGAGCGGAAGCGCGGGCCGTTCGAGAGCTTCGCCGACGTCGAGGAGCGCATCTCCGGGCTCCACCGTCCCCGAGAGGTGATCCTCGAACGGATCGTCGAGGAGATCCGCGAGGACGACCTGAAGTACCGGACGTTCGTCGGCCGCGAGGAGTGAGCGACGGGCGGCCCGTGCCCCCCCGCGACCGTGGGCACGACCGGGAGTCGCCGCGATCCGCCGCCGCGACGCCCCCGAAACGAGACTTTTACCCGAACACCGCGTGTATCCCGGCCATGACCGACTCACCGACGGGTGAAGCCGCCGGCTACGGGAGCCGCGATCCCGACGCGCTCGCGCGGCGGGCCGGCGCGCGGGCGGACCCCGACCGCGACCAGCACTTCCTCGTCGACGACCGGGTCCTCGACCGGATCCCCGGCTACCTCCCGGCCGACGCCGACGGGAGTCACCTCCTCGAGATCGGCGGCGGCGCGGGCGCGCTCACGGACCGCCTGCTGGCGGCGGCGACGGCCGACGGGACCGCGGACTCCGGCCGCGTCACCGTGATCGAGTGCGACGGGGCGTTCGCCGACTTCCTCCGCGAGGAGTTCGCCGCCGCCGTCGGCGACGGCCTCCTCGACGTGGTCGAGGGCGACGCGCTCGACGTCGACCTCCCGCCGTTCTCGGCCTGCGTCGCCAACCTCCCGTACGGCGTCTCCTCGGAGATCGCCTTCCGCCTGCTCCCCGAGAAGAAGCCGCTCGTGTTGATGTTCCAGGCGGAGTTCGCCGACCGGATGGTGGCGTCGGCGGGCGAGTCCGAGTACGGCCGCCTCTCGGTGTCGGCGCAGCACTACGCCGACGTAGAGATCGTCGAGCGCGTCCCGAAGGAGGCGTTCGACCCGCAGCCGGCCGTCGAGAGCGCCGTCGTGCGCTGTGCGCCGCGGGACCCCGACTACGTCGTCGGCGACGAGGCGTTCTTCCTCCGGTTCGTGAAGGCGCTGTTCACCCAGCGGCGCAAGACGGTGCGGAACGCGGTGCGGAACACGGCGCACATCTCCGGGCTCGACGAGCCCGAGGCCGTCGTCGACGCGGCCGACGAGGAGCTGTTGCGCAGTCGCCCGGGGAAGCTGGACCCGGCGGCGTTCGCCGCGCTGGCGGAGCTGGCCCGCGAGCGCGGCTCGCCCACGGGGGCGTGACATGACCGGGTGGATCGGCCTCGTGGCGGCGGTTCAGCGCGCGCTCACGGGCAACGCGGAGCGGTTCGCCGCCTCCGCGGGTATCGTCGCCGCCGTGCTGATCGTCCGGTACCTCACGCGACGGCTGCGCCACGGCGACCGAGACCTCTCCTCCACCCAGCGGCTCCTGCTGTCGGCGGGGGTCGGCGTCGCCACCGCCGCAGGGGCGATCACGCTGATCGCGGTGTGGGACCGGAGCGGCGCGCTCTTCGAGACGGCGCAGTCGGCGCTCAGCGCCGATCAGGTGTCGAACGTCGTCCTCAGCGTGATCCTCTTGGCTATCGCGTACGCGCTCACCGACTTCCTCGGGGGCGTCATCCGCGAGATCGGTGCGGAGAGCGCGTCGATCTCGCAACACCAGCAGGAGGTGATCCTGCGAATCACGCAGCTGACCGTCTACACGTCGGCGGTCCTCGCGGTGGTGGGGCTGTTCACCGACAACGTCGGCAGCCTCCTCGTCGGCGCGGGGTTCCTCGGCATCGTGGTCGGCATGGCGGCCCGCCAGACGCTCGGGGCGATACTGGCCGGGTTCGTGCTGATGTTCTCCCGGCCGTTCGAGGTCGGCGACTGGGTCGAGATCGGCGACCACGAGGGGACCGTCACCGAGATATCGATCATGAGCACACGGCTCCGGTCGTTCGACGGCGAGGTGATCACGATGCCGAACGACGAGGTCCGGTCGGGGTCGATCGTCGACCGATCGCGGCGGAACCGGCTCCGGGTGGAGGTCGAGGTCGGCGTCGACTACGACACCGACGTCGAGCGCGCGGTCGCGGTCGTCGAGGAGGCGGTCGCGGGCGTCGAGGACGTCGCCGAGATGCCCGAGCCGAACGCCGTGACGAAGCGCTTCGACGACTCCGCGGTCGTCCTCGGCCTGCGCTACTGGATCCGCAACCCGAGCATGCGGAAGCGCTGGCGGACCCGGACCGCCGCGATGAACGCGATGAAGGGCGCGCTCGAGGACGAGGGGATCGTCATCCCGTTCCCGCAGCAGACGCTCTCCGCTCGCGCCGAGGGCGCCTCCGGGCCGCAGTTGGACGCGGCGGTCGAGGGCCGGGCGGCGACGCGGCCCGGCTCCGCCGACCCGAACGGCGCCGATGTCGACGCCGACGACGCCGGCGAAGCGACCGACGGCGACGCCGGGGAGGCCGACCGATGACCGACGACGCGAGCGAGGGCGACCTCGCGGCGCGCCGGGGTCTCGACGACGCCGTCGTCTACCAGCCGGCCGAGGACTCCGGCCTGCTCGCGGAGGCGGCGGTCGCGGAGGCGCGCGGCCGCGTGCTGGAGGTCGGAACGGGGTCGGGCTGGGTCGCCGCGCGGGTGGCGAGCGAGCGCGACCTCGACGTGGTCGGCAGCGACCTCAATCCGCACGCCGCGCGACAGGCGCGCGACCGCGGCGTCGGGGCCGTCGTCGCCGACCTGCTCTCGCCGTTCCGCGCGGACGCGTTCGACACGGTGTGTTTCAACCCGCCGTACCTCCCGACCGACCCCGAAAACGAGTGGAGCGACTGGATGGAACACGCGCTCTCGGGCGGCGAGTCCGGCCGGGAACTCATCGAACCGTTCCTCGCCGACGTGGGGCGCGTCCTCGCGCCGGGCGGGGTCGTCCTCCTGCTCGTCTCCTCGCTCACCGGGTACGAGGAGGTACTCGCACTCATCGAGGAGGCCGGGTTCGACCACGAGGTCGTCGTCGAGGAGTCGTTCCCCTTCGAGACGCTCACGGTACTGGCGTTGCGTCGGGCGTAGCGGGGTCGCTCGGCAACTGATTACTACAAAACATAACGCGCATTAGCAAATATTATACGACGGTATATCCAACGATCGGTGATGACCGAACGTGTCGCGGCGACGCCGGGGCTGTATCCGCTCCCGGACCGGGCGAAAGAGACGCTCTCGGACCTGAAGGGCCACCAGAAGGGGGACCTCCTGAGCGGCGACGAGAGCGAGGCGATCGTGGCGGCGTACGACGAGGTGCGCGCCGAGTACGTCGACGACCAGCTGGACGCCGGCCTCGACCTGATCTCCGAGGGGCAGGGCCGCTGGGACGACATGATCGCGCACCCGCTGACCGTCAGCGACGCCGTCGAGACCGGCGGCATCGTCCGGTACTACGACAACAACAACTTCTACCGGGACCCGCGGGTCGTCGACGACCTCGACTTCTCGGGCGACGTGGCGGGCGAACTGGAGAAGGCGACCGACCTGCTCGCCGACGCCGACGGGGTCGACGACGCGTCGCTCGCGGCGACGCTTCCCGGGCCGTACTCGCTCGCCGACCTCGCGACCGACGAACACCGCGGCGACGAGGCCGATTTCCAGGCCGCCATCGCCGAGTTCCTCGCGGGCGAGGTCGAGGCGTTCCCCGACCACGAGACGCTGTTCCTCCTCGAACCGTCGCTCATCACGAACCCGCCCGCCGAGGGCGAGGAGGCGGGCGCGACGGACGCCATCTCGACGGTCGCCGACGCGACCGACGCCGACGTGGTCGTCCAGACGTTCTACGGCGCGCTCGGCGAGAAGCTGTACGCGCACCTCGTCGACGAGGCGGGCGCGGACGCGCTCGGGCTTGACCTCGTCGCCGGCGACCGGGACGACACCGTCTACAACGTCCAGGAGTTCGGCTCGACCGACTCGCTGTCGCTCGGGCTCGTCGACGGGCAGAACACGCTGGTCGAGGAGCCGGAGACGATCGCGGAGCGCGTCGAGTGGTTCGAGTCGCAGATCCCGCTGGAGGGGTTCGACCGGACGTACCTCACGCCGAACACCGAGCTGTTCTACCTGCCGACGAACAAGTGCCGCGCGAAGCTGAACGCCCTCGCCGACGCCGCGGAGGTGCTCGATTAATGGTCCGAAACCCGTCCGCCAACCGCGACCAGTTCCGTCCGGACGACCACCCGAACGACGCGTTCCTGCTCACGACCGTCGTCGGCTCGTACCCGAAGCCGAAGTGGCTCAACCGCGCCGACGAGCTCGTCGACGACCCCGACTCGAAGTTCGACGAGTCCGACCTCGAAGAGGCGCACGACGACGCCTGTCGGCTCATCACGCACGAACACGAGCGCGCCGGGCTCGACACGGTCGTCGACGGCGAGATGCGCCGCAACGAGATGGTGGAGTTCTTCGCCGACCGCATCGACGGCTACGAGTTCAACGGGCCGGTGAAGGTGTGGGGCCACAACTACTTCGACAAGCCGAGCGTGGTCGAGGAGGTCGCGTACGACGAGCCGTGGCTCGTCGACGAGTTCGAGTTCACCTCGAACGTCGCAGAGCGCCCGGTGAAGGTCCCGATCACGGGGCCGTACACGCTCGGCTTCTGGGCGTTCAACGAGGCGTACCCCTCCACCGAGGAACTCGTGTACGACCTCGCGGACCTCGTCAACGAGGAGGTTGAGAAGCTGGTCGAGGCGGGCGCGCGCTACATCCAGATCGACGAGCCCGCGCTGGCGACGACGCCGGAGGACCACGCCATCGTCGGCGAGGCGCTCGAACGCATCGTCTCGGGCATCGACGAGGACGTCCGGATCGGCCTCCACGTCTGCTACGGCGACTACTCGCGGATCTACCCCGAGATCAACGACTACCCGATCGACGAGTTCGACGTGGAGCTGTGTAACGGCGACTTCGAGCAGATCCCGACGTTCACCGACCCCGAGTTCGAGCCCGACCTCGCGCTCGGCGTCGTCGACGCCCACACCGCCGAGGTCGAGCCGGTCGAGGAGATCAAAGCGAACATCCGGCAGGGCCTCCGCGTCGTCCCGCCGGAGAATCTCACGATCTCGCCCGACTGCGGGCTGAAGCTCCTCCCGCGCGACATCGCGTACGGCAAGACGGAGAACATGGTGACCGCGGTCCGCGAGGTCGAAGCGGAGATCGACGCCGGCGACATCGACCTCGACAACCCGCTCGCGGACGACTGATCCGCCGACGCTATTTATAAGAAGTCGCCGCACCCACCGTCCGGCATGGACATCGGGGTGACGGTCGGCGACGACCTCGACCGCCTCGCGGCGTCGCCGGCGCGGTTCGACTTCTGCGAACTCGGCGTCGGCGAGCCGACGCTCGTGCCGGACGAGGTCGACCCCGGCCGCCTGACGGACGCGCTCGGCGGCCGCGACCTGCTCGTCCACCTGCCGTACAGCCAGCGACCGGCCAGCTACGTCCCCGAGGTGAACGACGCCATCGTCGACTACCCGCGCCGGCTCCTGACCGCGGCCGGCGCCCTCGGCGCGGAGAAGGCGGTCCTCCACGCCACCTCCGCCGACCGCGACGACGTGGCGTTCCGCGAGACCGCGGCCGACCAGCTCCGGCGCGTCGCCGACGTCGGGCGCGAGGCGGGCGTCGAGGTCGTCGTCGAGAACGTCGGCCACCAGCACGCGGGGCTCCAGCTCTCGGTCCTCGGCGACCTCGCCCGCGAGACCGACACGCCGATCTGCTTCGACGTGGGCCACGCGTACATGGAGGGCGGCAACAAGGCGATCAGGCGGTTCCTCCGCAGCCACGGCGACCGGATCTCGCACCTCCACTGTCACGACGTGCGCCGCCGCGGCGACACCCACCTCCCGGTCGGGGCCGGCGAGGTCGACTACGACCTCGTCGCGTCCGAGCTCGACGGCTTCAGCGGGACGGTCGCGCTGGAGGTGTTCACCGACGATGCGGCGCTGCTCCTCGACTCGGCCGAGCGCGTCGCCGACCGCCTCGGCGCGTCCTTTTGACTCCGCGGCTCAGTTCGCTCCGCCGGCCGCGTCCTCGTCGTCCGCTCCGGGCGCGTCGTCGCTCGCGTCGGCCGCATCGCCGCTCGTCTCGGCCGCGTCGCCGTCGACCTGCTGTTTGATCGACTCCAGCTCGGACTCCACGTCGACCTCCGGCGGCTCGTCGGCGGCGTCACCGCTCGCATCGCCCTCACCGGGCGCCTCGTCGCTCGCGTCGTCGCTCTCGCCGGGTTCGGTCACGTCGATCCGGACGGGGTTCGCGCCGCCGCCTCGGTCGGACCGCTCCTCGGCGTCCCCTCGGCTCCGCGCGTTGCGGTCGCCGTCGGGGTCGCCGCCCAGCCGCCGGTCGCGCGCCGCGTCCGCCTCGCGGCGCCCCTCGTCGATGCGGGACTCGATCTCCGCGGTGAGGTCGCGCGCGTCGGCGATGATCGAGCGCGAGGCGGCGTCCTCGGGGAGGTCGGCCTCCGAGAGCGCGGTCCGGAGCTCCGAGAGGGAGCGCGAGAGCCCGGCAGTCGCGCCGTCGCGCACGTCCGCGAGGCGGTCGCCCGCCCCCTCTGCGCCCTCGGCGACGCTCCGCCCCGGGTCCGCGAGCCGGAGCGTCCCCCGGAGCAGTTCGAGCGACTTGATCGTCGTCTCCAGCAGCGCGATGACCGTCGGGATGGTGTACTGCTCGGTGAACCGCACTAGCTCCGAGAGCCGCGGCGGCCGCGGGGGACCCCGGCGGTCGCGCTCGCTCTCCCGGAGGTCGGCCCGGAGCTCGCCCAGCACGTCCTCGAGCTCGTCGAGCCGCTCCTCGAGGTCGTCGTCGCGTCGGTCGCGGGAACTCATGCCACCTGCTACGGCGCGCGCGGATAAAAAGCCCGGCAGCGGTCGCGCCCGGCCCAGACCGGCCGCACCGCCGCCGGTCAGAAGGCCTCGCGCAGGAACGTCGGCCGCGGCGGGAAGAGTGCGCCGAGGTCGGCGGCGAGCCCCTCGCCGAAAGCGTCGTCGCCGACGTCCAGCGCGGCGTGCGCCCGGAGGTCGTCGACGCCGCGGTACCCGGCGTACAGCTGCGAGAGCGGGCCGATTCCCGCCGCTACGTCGGCGTCGTCCGGGCTTCCGGGGTCTCCGCCGGCGTCGACCCGCTCGGCGTCGACCTCGCCGCCGGCGACTGTCACCCGGATCGGTCGGTCGTGCCAGCCGACGAGCGGGTCGTCGACCGCGAGCGTGAACTCGGCGTCGAGATCCGGGTCGGGGGCCAGCTCTCGCAGCGCCGCAGGGACATCGACGAGCCGGAACATCGGTCCGGCGCGAACCTCCTCGGTCACCGCCCGCGGGTCGTCGACGCGGTCGAGGAGGCTCACGTCCGCGGGGAGGCGGAGCCGGACGCGCTCGACCTGCGAGTCGTGGTCCCGACAGAAGCGGAACACCTCGTCCCACGCGGACGGGTCGGCGACGGCGGCGTCGGAGACGACCATCGCCTTCCCGTCGCCGTCGTCGCGCTCGGTGAACGTGTACGACAGCAGCGCGCGGAGGTCGTCGTCCCGTCCGAGGCCGTAGACGAAGGGATCGGTCTGCCACCCGCGGAGGGTGTTCTCGCGCCACCACGCCGCCGTCCGCGCCATCGTGAAGTCGTACCGGTCCGCGGTCGCGGCGAGGAGGTCTGCCGCCGCCTCGTAGTCGCCCTCGTCGAGCCGCCGGAATTTCCCCGTTTCGTCACCTCCGTCAGTCGCGTCGGCCGCGAACGCCAACTGTTCCGGCGGCGTCTTCACCCACCGATATCGACTCACCGTCCCCCACCCGTACCGGCGGTAGAAGGGGTGTTCGAACGGCCACAGCACGGAGTACCGAATCTCGTCTTCCCGGTACTCCGTCAGCGACTCGCGGAGGAGCCGCTCGATGTGGCCCTGGCGCCGGTGTTCCGGCGGGGAGGCGACCGCGGAGAGGCCGGCGGCGTCGCGGTCGCGCCCGCGGATCCGGAGCGTGAAGTCGTGGTGGCCGCACACCGCGACCGCCTCCTCGCCGTCGAACAGCCCCCGGTACTCGGCGAGGTGCTCGCGGTCGTCGTCGTCGGCCTCGGGGTCGTACGGCCCCTGCTCGGGAGAGAAGGCGTACCGCATGAACGCGCTGAACTCGTCGTCGCGCTTCTCCGGGAAGGGCCGGTAGTCGAGGTCGCCCATACGCCGTCGGCACCCGGGAGCCTGATAAGTGTTCCCGGCGCCTGCGTGTGGTTCTCACGCCACCGCCGCCCGCGGCCGGTCGCGCGGCCGGCTTAGTCGAACCGGCCGCGGCGGTACTGGACCGGCCACTCGACGTCCGCGCCGAGTTCGTGGGCGGCCTCTAACGGCCAGTGCGGATGGCGGAGCAGCTCGCGGCCCAACGCCACGAGGTCGGCCCGCTCGTTCCGCACGAGGGCGTCGGCGTGGGTCGGCTCCGTGATCCCGCCGACCGCGGCGACGGGCACGTCGGTCCCCTCGCGGATCGCCTCGGCGTACGGCACCTGGTATCCCGGCCCCGCGCTCGGGAGCTCCTGGTCCGGGTGGATGCCGCCGCCGGAGACGTCTATCAGGTCGGCGCCGGCGTCGGCGAGGAGGGGGGCCAGCCGCACCGAGTCGTCCACGTCCCACGACTCGCGGTCGGGGAGCCAGTCGGTCGCGGAGATGCGGACGAAGACGGGTTTCCCGTCCGGCCAGACGTCGCGGACGGCCGCGACGACCTCGCGCAGGAGTCGCGTGCGGTCCTCGAAGCTTCCACCGTACTCGTCGTCGCGGTCGTTGGTGACGGGCGAGAGGAACTGGTGGAGGAGGTAGCCGTGGGCCGCGTGGACCTCCGCGACCTCGAACCCGGCGTCGCGCGAGCGTTCCGCGGCGGCCGCGAACGCGTCGATCACCTCGTCGATCCCCGCCTCGTCCAGCCGGCGGGTGTCGGCGAGTCCGTCCTCGCCGACCTCCGCGTGGGGGTAGGGCTCGCCGGTCGCGGAGACGGTCTCCCACCCGTCCGCCTCGTCCCCCGGAATGGGGTCGCCCCCCTCGGCCGGCGGCCGGTGTGAGGCCTTCCGACCGGCGTGTGCCAGTTGGATCCCCGGCGCCGCACCCTGCGACCGGACGAACTCGACGATCGGTTCGATCGCCTCGGCGTGCTCGTCGGACCAGATCCCGAGGCAGTCCGGCGTGATCCGTCCGCGGGCCTCGACCGCGGTCGCCTCCGTCATCACGACTCCGGCGCCCCCGGCGGCGCGGGCGCCGAGGTGGACCCGGTGCCAGTCGGTGGCCAGGCCGTCGTCGGCGGAGTACTGACACATCGGCGACAGCATGATGCGGTTCCGGAACTCGGTGTCGCGAAGCGAAAGCGGCGTGAACAGCGTGTCGGTCACGGATCGGCGCACGACCGCCGCGACGTAAGGCCCTCCGATCCCCCGCCCGGATCGCCGCCGCTGGTTTAGGCCGACCGAAATCTATATGCCCGCCGCTCCCTGAGCGGGGTGTAATGACAACGGGAGACCGGATCGAGCCGGACGCCGAGCCGGCGACCGAGGAGCGACCGACGGTCGCCGCGACCCGCTGCTCGGAGGAGCGGACCGTCTTCGCCGAACAGGGCAACACCGACGCGTGGATCGCGACCGACCTCACCGTCGATCTCGAACGGTAACGCGTCCTCAACGGCGCTCGACCGGCGCGGCGTCTCCTCCCGCCCAGCCCGTCGTGTTCACTCTTCCGAGCGGAGCGTCTCTCCGGTCGAACCGGCGGTCCGCGGCGTCGCAGCCGTTCCCGTGCCCCCTTCTTCCCTGCGCTGCGCGTCGGCGAGCGCGCGGATCCGGTCGAGGATCGCGTCGTATCCCCCGCGGTCGGATCCCTTCTCGAAGTAGGCGTCCGCGCCGGCGCCGAACGCCGCCGCCTCGCACTCCTCGCCCGGACACGTGCTGTGGAACACGACCGGGAGCGCCGGGTCGACCTCGCGCAACCGTTCGGTGAGGTCGATGCCGTGCCCGTCCGGGAGCCGCTGTTCGGTCACGACGCAGTCGACCGCGACCCGCTCGCCGCCGACCTCGATGCCGGTCTCGACGGCGTCGACCCCGTCGGCGAGGCGCTTCACGGACCGGACGTGGACGCGGTCCGTGATCCGCTCGGCGAACGTCTCGAAGAGCTCCGCGGAGCGGGCGTCGGGCTCGATCTGGAGGACGGCGATCGGCGCTTCGCGGTTCTCCTCGCTGACGGTCGTTTCGACTCGGTCGGTGGCTGCGGTCGTGTCCGCGTGTGTTTCGGACGGCGGTGTCTGGTCGGTCATGGGTTGTGGCGCTGGCGACGACTCGTCGAAGAATAACTTACTACGACGGTTGTAATCCTTCTACCAACAGTAGCCGCGGGAACGGTATAATAATTCCGCGATCACCGTTGTCACGCCCCTCAAACGCGATTATCCGGTAGTATTAGGTGAAAATTCCCGGACGTACGGAGGATTTCTCTCTCTGGGCCGCACGCGGCGCGACGCCGTGGGCGCGCGGCTCACACCGGAGTGCCCGCTGACGGGATCGAGCGTCGCCGAAGGGCCCGTTACGCGTCGAACGCCGCCGGCCGAGAGGCCTCAGGCGAACAGGTCGCGCGCCTCCCGGACCGCGTCGACCAGGGCGTCGACCTCCTCGACGGTGTTGTAGAAGTAGAAGGAGGCGCGCGCGGAGGCGGCGACGCCCATCTCGTCGTGGAGCGGCTGCGTACAGTGGTCCCCGGCTCGGATCGCGACGCCGTAGGCGTTGAGGATGCTGGAGAGGTCGTGGGCGTGGACGCCGTCGACGTTGAACGCGACGAGGCCGCCGCGGTCGTCCCCGGGCGGGCCGTATATCTCGACGCCGCCGAGTTCGTCGAGTTCGTCGTAGGCGTACTCGGCCAGCAGGTCCTCGTGGGCCTCGATCCGGTCCATACCGATCGCTTCGACGTACTCGATCGCGGCCGCGAGGCCGATCCCCTGAGCGATGGATGGGGTTCCGGCCTCGAACTTCCACGGCAGGTCCTCCCACGTGGAGTCCTCGAAGGAGACCCGCCGGATCATGTCCCCGCCGTAGAGGTACGGGCTCATCTCGTCGAGGATCTCCTCGCGACCGTAGAGGACGCCGATCCCGGTCGGGCCGCACATCTTGTGGCCGGAGAAGGCGAGGAAGTCGACATCGAGCTCGTCGACGTCGACCGGGCGCGTCGGCACCGACTGCGCGGCGTCGGCGAAGACGTACGCGCCGTGATCGTGGGCCAGGTCGGCCAGCTCCCCGATCGGGTTCACGGTGCCGAGCGTGTTCGAGACGTGGACGACCGACACCATCTCGGTGTCGTCGTCGACGAGCTCCGCCGCGTGGTCCATGTCGAGCCGCCCCTCGTCGGTGACGTCGATGAAGCGCACGTCGGCGCCCGTCCGCTTGCCGATCTGCTGCCAGGTGACGAGCGAGGCGTGGTGTTCCATCTCGGAGAGGACGACGTTGTCGCCGGGGCCGAGCTCCTCCAACCCCCAGGCGTACGCGACGAGGTTCATCGCCTCGGTCGTGTTCTTGGTGAAGACGATCTCCTCGCGGCCCGCCGCGCCGATGAAGTCGGCGACCGCGTCGTGGGCCTCCTCGTACGCGACGGAGGCCTCCTGGCTCAGCTGGTGGATCCCCCGGTGGACGTTCGCGTTGTAGCTCCGGTAGTAGTCGGAGATGGCGTCGACGACCGGGTCGGGCGTGTGCGAGGTCGCTGCGTTGTCGAGGTAGACCAGCGGGGTGTCGTCGCCCGCGCCCTCGCCGGCCGTCTCCGGGTCGCCGCCGACCTGCCGATCGAGGATCGGGAAATCGGCGCGGAGCGCCTCCACATCGAACGGGTACTGTTCGTGGACTCCCATTACCTGTTATCAGGCCCCGAGCACTAACACACCTTCGGTCCGGTACGTCTTGCGGGTATCGCAGACGCGCGATATCGGCCGGTCCGCGGCGGGGTACCCTCCCGATCCGCCCCGCGGCGACTTGCGCCTCGGACCGCCCGGCACCTCCTCGGATCCGCCCCCGCTCCGACGACTCCCGCGGCCGCCTACTCCCCCCAGTCCGGATCCGCCCGCGGCGGCGAGAAGATGTCGAAGCCGACGACCGGCTCGTCCGTCCGGTTCTCGGCCGCGTGCGGCTCGCCGCCGGGGATCACGTAGGTGTCGTCGGGGCCGACGACGCGCTCCTCGCCGTCCGCGACGAACGTCAGCCGCCCGGCCGTGATCACGCCGACCTGCTCGTGCGGGTGGTCGTGTTCGGGCACCGTCTCGCCCGGTTCGATCTCGAACCGCTGGATGCTCACGTCGTCGCCGACGGCCCCCTGCGTGAGGAACACGCCGTCGACCGCCTCGACCGCCTCCGCGTCCGCGTCGGGTGCGACGTCCATACGGTCCCCCGCGACCCCGAGCCACCTAAATCCGCGGGCACGGGCAGTCGGCGCCGGGAGGGTCGGACCGCACCGTCGGCGTCTCCGACCCAGCCGCAGTCACGGGAACGGGTGGTACGGCCGGTCGAGCGCGGGCTCGAACCCCATCGACCGCGGCACCTCGCGGGCGCGGTCGCCGAAGAACGGGTCGCCGGTGAACAGCGGCTGTGCGCCCGGCACGAGCACCCGCGCGGCCTCGAAGCCCACCGCAGCGAGGTCGCGGGTCGTCACCCGGGCGACGTACAGGTCGAGCCCGACGGCCTCGACGCGGTCGACGACGGCCGACAGCTCGGCCTCGCCCGTCAGCTCCGGCTCCCCGAGCCCCTCGGCCGAGACGGACGCGTCCGGGTCGAAGAACGCGGCCGTCTCCCCGGGCAGGTCGGCGTGGTGGCCGATCGCCGCCCCCTGCTCGTCGGCCGCCTCCCGCCCCATCGAGCGGAGCTCGGTCCAGTTCTGGAGCGCCTCGGCGAGCGCGCTCCGCGCCGCCGCGGCCGGGTCGAGGTCGGCGCCCGATCCCGCGGCGAACCGCG
Source organism: Halorubrum ezzemoulense DSM 17463 (assembly GCF_002114285.1). Taxonomy (GTDB): domain Archaea; phylum Halobacteriota; class Halobacteria; order Halobacteriales; family Haloferacaceae; genus Halorubrum; species Halorubrum ezzemoulense. Next base: position 133,485 of record NZ_NEDJ01000001.1, on the reverse strand, counting down.
GCCAGTCGCCCTCGCGGCTGACCCCGACCGCGACGACGGGCACGTCCACGTCGGTCGTGACGAGCAGCGGCGTCACCGACAGCGACTCCGCCCGCGCTCGCTTCTCCAGTTCGGCGAAGCCCGGGTCGTCGACGTCGAGCCCGAGCGGCTCCGTCGTGGAGTACCAGCTCGTCATCGTCGCGTCGCGCTCGATCGCCTCGTACAGCCCAGAGAGCGCGGCGTCCGGACCCGAGCTACCGAGGCCGAGCCCGGTCGTGATCGGCGGCCGGTACCGCCGCTCCGGCGGCGGGAAGTGAACGAACTCCGCCGGGAGGCTCGCCGGTTCGCCCGTCCCGAGTCGTTCGCCGCGGACCCACGGGAGCCGGTCGTCGCGGTCGTACGCCTCGGCGCCGTCGGGGCGGACGAACGCGTCCGGGGTGACCGGGTTCGGAACGTTCGCGGCCGGCGCGCGCGTGAACGACGCCTCGCGGTAGACGCCCGCCGCGTACCGCTCTAGCCCCTCGCCGAGCGCCTTCATGAACGCGGCGTCCCAGTCGGCGGCCGCGCCACCGCCGAAGTCCGCCGCGTCGGCGTCGGAGAACGGGGTGGTGTCCGCGACCCGCGCGACGTAGTACGGCACGGGGAACGACTCCTGCTCGCCGACCTCCGCCAGCGCGCCGATCCGGCGGTCGACGGCGCGCTCCGCCCGGTCGATCGCCTCGTCGAGGCCGCGGTCGGCGTGGTCGCGCGGGAGCGCGTCCCCGGGGCCGTCGCCGCAGCCGCACCCCGGTACCGGGAGGAGGGTCCGCTCGCCGCCCGGCACCTCGACGACGGTGTCCGCCACCGGGTCGCCCGCGAGGAGCCGGATCGTCCGGCGTCCGGCCACCGCGCCGGCGTAGCGCACGGCGGACCGGCGGCCGGTCGGCGCGTCGGCGGGCTCCGCCCCGCCGCTCTCGACCCGGGCGCGCAGGCAGTCGTAGCAGGCGTCGTCGAAGACGGTCACGGCGGCGTCGAGGTCGGCGAGGGGAACGGCGCCAAGCCCACCCACCTCGACCGCGACCCACCGATCGAGCATGTCGTCCGCGGCCCCGAACGTCGCCGACCCGGCGGTGTCGACGACGACCGCGGCGTCGAATCCGTCGAGGAGGTCGGCCTCGACCGGCATCGCGTTCACGTCGACGTCGCCGAGCGCGGCTTCAGCGGCCTCGACCGCGGGGCCGTCGCCGACAAGTCCGATGTCCATACCCGGTCGACGCGAGGCGGCGAAAAAAAGCCGCGGGTCCGCGGCGCGCGGCGGCTCGTTCGGCGCGTCCGCGGAGGGAGTCCGAGAGCGCTCGCGGGCGCGCTCAGGCGGGCGTCGCCGCCAGCATCTCGGCGGCCTCGGCGGCCAGCTCCGCGGCGTCGATGTCCCGGAGCCGGTCGTCGCCGAGCTTCAGGCGGAGCCGCGGTCGGCCGACGTCGATCGGGACCTTCTCCGTGTCGATGATCCCCTGATCTTCGAGGCGCGTCTTCGTCCGGGAGAACGTCGCCTTCGAGGCGATACCGACGTCCTCGCCCCACTTCGAGATGTCGTAGAGGAGCACGTCGTTCTTCGCCGCGACGAGCAGCGAGACGGTCACCTCGTCGAGGTCCACCCCGTCGTCGCGCTCGGTCGCGTCGAGGACGGCGTCGAAGTCCGACCGGGCCTCCTCACCGATCTCGGACTCCAGCGTCTCGCGGACCCGGGCGATCGCCGGCGTGCGGAGCGCGTACGCCTCTGCGTCGTCGAAGGCGGCGCGCTGGGTCTCGTACACCTCCTCGACGAACTCCGCGTCGTCGGTCGAGAGCGCGGCGACGCCCTCCCCCGCGGTGACCAGGGCGACGACCCGAGAGGGCGAGACGAACAGGGCGTTGTCGACCTCCCCGTCCAGCACTCGGATGTCCAGGTCGCCGTCGGCGACGAGGTCCGCGGCCCGGGACGCGACGACGAAGTCGTCGAGCACGTCCTTCAGGGTGCGTTCGTCGGGGAGCATCGACAGCTTCGGGAGGTCGTCCCACCCGACGGCCGTCTCGACCAGCGATACGATCGTCTCTGCGGCGGGGTCCACGACGAGCAGCTCGTCGTCGTCCCCGTCGAAGGCCGCTTCGAGCGCGGCCTCGACGTCGGCCGCCAGTAAATTCGACACCATTTGTCTCTCGGTATGAAAGCCGGTTGCGTATTTAATATTAACGGGGTTCATGGAACGAATAACCCGATAAGCGTGCTTGAGGCGGGTAAATTCGGCAGATCGGGGTTACCCAAGCGCAGTCGACGCGAGGCGGCCTCGCGTCCGGTCGCCGCGGGTCGCGCGCTCGGGGCAGCGGACGCGAGCGGGGTCGCACGTGCGCCGGCGACGGAAGGATTAATGCGCGGTCGCGCCCGGGTTCGCACATGGACCACGAGCACGTCCGGGAGGTCGATCCGGCGGTCGCCGACGCGCTGGCGGGCGAGCGCGACAGACAGGAGCAGACGCTCGCGATGATCGCGAGCGAGAACCACGTGAGCGAGGCGGTGCTGGAGGCGCAGGGGAGCGTCCTCACCAACAAGTACGCCGAGGGCTACCCCGGGTCGCGCTACTACGCCGGCTGCGAGTACGCCGACGAGGTCGAGGAGCTGGCCATCGAGCGCGCGAAGGAGCTTTGGGGCGCCGACCACGTCAACGTCCAGCCGCACTCCGGCACGCAGGCGAACCAGGCGGTGTACTACTCCGTCCTCGAACCGGGAGACAAGATCCTGTCGCTGAAGCTCAATGACGGCGGCCACCTCTCGCACGGCCACCCCGCGAACTTCACGGGGCAGCTGTACGAGGTCGAGCAGTACGAGGTCGACCCCGAGACGGGGTATATCGACTACGAGGGGCTCCGGGAGGTCGCCGAGGAGTTCGACCCCGACATCGTCGTCTCGGGCTACTCCGCGTACCCGCGCGCCGTCGAGTGGGAGAAAATCCAGGCGGCGGCCGACGCGGTCGACGCCTACCACCTCGCGGACATCGCCCACATCACCGGGCTCGTCGCGGCGGGCGTCCACCCCTCGCCGGTCGGCGTCGCCGACTTCGTCACGGGCTCGACCCACAAGACGATCCGCGCCGGCCGCGGCGGGATCGTGATGTGCGACGCGGAGTTCGCGGACGACATCGACTCGGCCGTCTTCCCCGGCGGGCAGGGCGGCCCGCTGATGCACAACGTCGCCGGCAAGGCGGTCGGGTTCAAGGAGGCCTTAGAGCCCGAGTTCGAGGAGTACGCCCAGCAGGTCGTCGACAACGCGGAGGTGCTCGCCGAGACGCTTCAGGAGCACGGGCTCTCTTTAGTCTCCGGCGGGACCGACAACCACCTCGTGTTGGCCGACCTGCGCGACTCCCACCCCGACCTCTCCGGCGGGGACGCGGAGGACGCGCTCGCGGCCGCGAACATCGTCCTCAACGGGAACACGGTCCCCGGCGAGACGCGGTCGGCGTTCGACCCCTCGGGGATCCGCGCGGGCACCGCCGGGCTCACCACCCGCGGCTTCGACGCCGACGCGATCGAGGAGGTCGGCGACCTGATCTACCGCGTCGTCGACGACGTCGACAGCGACGACGTCATCTACGAGGTCGGTGAGCGCGTCGTCGAGCTCTGCGAGGCGCACCCGCTGTACGAGTAACCGACCGCTCCGATGCGGGATCGCCCTGTCGCGAGACCGCACCGGCGCGGACGAATCCGTGCGTAAAAGTGGGGCCGGCTCGCAGGGGTCGGTATGGACGCTCCGCCGTTTCTCGCCGCCCGCCTCGACCGCGGCGCCGCGCCGTTCGCCGTCGGGGACGTGATCGCGTTGATCCTGTTACTGACCGTCGGGACGCTCAACCACCAGACCGTCGAGTTCCTCACCGCGAACCCGCTGTACTTAGCGGGCGTGTTCGCTCCCTTCCTGATCGGCTGGGTCGTGGTCGCGCCGCTCGTGGGCGCCTACTCCGCCGGCGCGGTCGAGACCGCGAAGTCCTCGGTCCCGCTCGTGATCCGGTCGTGGATCCCGGCCGCGGTCGTCGGACTCGCGCTGCGCGCGTTCGTCTTCCGCGGCGGGGCCGAAGTCACGTTCGCCGCCGTCATGCTCGTGTTGGGATCCGTCGCCCTCGGCGGCTGGCGGGCCCTCTACTTCCGGTTCCGATAGTCACCCGCGCTCTCTGCGCGCCGAGCGCCCGACCGCGGTGCCTCGCTTCTCGCTGACGCGGTCGACCGGCCGACTGTGGTGTTGCTCTCCTTGCTGGCCGTTCTCCTCCCCGACCTCTTTTCCCACTGGTCCCTCCTCTCGCCGACTACCCATCCCGAGTCGACGGAGCCTCGGACCAAGCCATAAGTTATGAGTAACATCTGCGTGTTCACGAACGAACTGCTCCCGAACCGCGGGAAAAATTTAATATAGATTTTCGACTACTAGCTAATGGAAGCATGACTGGATACTACGACTACGTGCTTGGGCTCATCCCGGTGGCGTTGATCGGTGTGACCGCCTCGCTCACGCTGGTCGGACTGTCGTTGACGTCGGCGCTCCCGGTCGGTGCCGTCGCCGCGGCCACGGTGATGGCTCACGCGATGTTCGTCCGAAATCCAGTCGCGGACGGCGCCCCCGAACGGCGGCCGTTCGACGGCGACGCCGGCGAGCGCTCCGCGGGCGGCGGTTCCTCGGCGGGCACCGCCGACTGAGGCGCGGAGTGATTCCCGGTCGCCGCGGCGTCGCGTTCCCGGTCGCCGCGTCCTGTACCGTTTAGTCCCCGCGCCACGAGTGGCCGACTATGACGGAGACCCTGTTCCTCACTAGCTCCGAGGTCGACGACCTGGCGGACCCGGCCGACTACGTCGCCGCCGTGCGCGACGCGTACCGACAGGTGGGCGAGGGAGCGCCCGCCGAGCCGCGGACGAAGCTCCTCAACCGCGAGCCGCCGGGCATGCTCACCACCTACGCCGCCCTCCTCCCGGAGACGGGCGCGATGGGCGGGTACACCTACTCGGCGGGGTTCGGCGCGGGCGACGCGTGGTTCATGACGCCGCTGTTCGACGCCGAGTCGGGCGAACCGCTCGCGCTGCTCGACGGCGCGTCGATGAACCCGTTCAAGACCGGCGCCGCGGGCGCGGTCGCGGTCGACGCGCTCGCCCGCGACGACGCGACCGAGCTCGCCGTGATCGGCAGCGGCGCGCAGGCGCGCGGACAGGTCGCGACGACCGCCACGGTCCGCGAGTTCGAGGCGGTCCGCGTCTTCTCGCCGACCCGCGAGAACCGCCAGGCGTTCGCCGCCGACTTCGGCGACCGGCTCGCCGCCGACGTGACCGCGGTCGAGAGCGCGAGCGCCGCGCTGGCGGGGGCCGACGTGGTCATCACCGCGACGACCGCCAGCGACCCCGTGATCGCCGACGCCGACGTGGAGCCGGGGACTCACGTCACGGCGATGGGCCAGGACCACCCGGAGAAGAACGAGCTCCCGCCCGAGCTCGTCGCTCGGGCGACGTACGTCCCCGCCCTGAGGGCGCGCGCGACGCAGGACGCCGGCTCGTACCTCGCCGCGGTCGAGGCCGGCCTGATCGAGGCGGGCGAGGGGATCGCCGCCGACCTCGGCGCGGTCGTCGCGGGCGACCACCCCGGCCGGGCGAGCGACGACGCGGTGACAGTCTTCGACTCCGGCGGCACCGGCGTCGAGACGGTCGCGGCCGCGCACATGCTGTACGAGCGCGCGAGCGAGAAGGGTCGGGGGCAGACCATCGACTTCGCGCCCGCGAGCGAGGCGCTGACTGGCGAGTAGGCGGGGGTTGAAGTGGCGCGCCGCCGACCGGCCGGTATGCTGATCGGCATCGTCTCAGACACGCACGACGACTCGGCCGCGGTCGAGGCGGCCGTCTCGCTGTTCGAGCGCGAGGGGGTCGACGCGGTCGTCCACTGCGGCGACTTCGTCGCGCCCTTCTCAGTGACCCCGTTCGACGCCGACTTCGCGTTCCACGCGGTCCGCGGGAACAACGACGGCGAGTGGGCGGTCGAGTCGACCGTCGAGGAGTTCGGCACCTACCACGGCGAGGCTGCCGCGCTCTCGTTCGGCGGCGGAGACGGAGCGGGTGACGCCGTCGACGTCGCGGTCACCCACGGCACGAGCGACCTCGTCGTCGACGCGCTCGTCGACTGCGGCGACTACGACTACGTGCTCCACGGGCACACCCACGCGCACGGCGCCGAGGCGCGCGGCGGGACCGTCCGGGTGAACCCCGGCGGGCTCCCGATCCCGGTCGACGGCGCGGACGACGCGTTCCGCGTGGCGACGCTCGACACGGCGGCCTCCGGCGTCGACGCCGTGACCCACCACGTCCTCGACCGCTGACGCCCCGTGGTAACGGACGCGCCGCTCGCACCCCGAGTTTTATCGCCGCTCGCTCGCTCCGTACGTCCATGAGACACGCACAGGGCCCGCTCCTCACGATCGACCTGACGGAGCGGACCGCGTCGACGACCCGGATCGACGACCGGCTGGCGTCGTTCGTCGGCGGCCGCGGGCTCAACACGTCGCTCGCGTACGACCGGATCCCGTTCGACGCCGACCCGCTCGGCCCGGAGAACCGCCTCTTCCTCTCGACGGGTCCGATGCAGTACTCGACGACCTCCTACACCGGCCGGATGGCCGCCACGGCCGTCTCGCCGCTCACGAACGGCCTCTGCTCGTCGAACGCTGGGGGATTCCTCTCGCGAAACTTCACCGGCGCGGGGTACGCGGCCGTCGAGATCACGGGCGTGAGCGACGACCTGCTCGCGGTCCACGTCCGTGAGGTCGGGCCGGACGGCGAGCCGGACGTGACCTTCGAGGCGGTCGACGACCTGGAGCAGGCCGAGGTGTCGGCGGTCTCCGATCGGTTCGCCGAGACGCACGACCTCGGTCCCGAACACGTCGCCTGCGTCGGGCCCGCGGGCGAGAACGAGGTCCGCTTCGCGTCGGTCATGACCTCCGACACCCGGGCGTTCGGCCGCGGCGGGCTGGGCGCCGTCCTCGGTGCGAAGGGCGTGAAGGCGCTCACGTTCGCCGGCGACGCGGACGCCGAAATCGAGGTCGACTGGCCCGACAAGGCGGCCGAGGTCCACCGCGAGGCGGCCACCTCCGACTCGATCATGAAACGGCAGGGGACGACGAGCGTGACGGAGCTGGCGAACGAGGTCGACGCCCTCCCGTCGTACTACTTCGCGGAGACCTCCTTCGAGGGCGTCGAGGGCATCTCCGGCGACCGCGTCGAGGAGAAGAAGTACGAGAAGGGGACCTGTTCGCAGTGCGCGTTCGCCTGTAAGCTCCCCACCCGCGACGAGGCGACCGGCGTCGAGACGGAGGGGCCGGAGTTCGAGACGGTGATGGCGTTCGGCTCGAACGCGGGCGTCGACGACGTGGTCGACGTGATGCGCGCCAACGAGCTGTGCGACGAGCTCGGGATGGACACCATCTCCTGTGGCGACGTCGTCTCCATGTTCTTAGAGAGCGAAGACGAGTTCGGCAACGCGGACCTCGTCTGCTCGCTCGTCGAGCAGATCGCCTATCGCGAGGGCGTCGGCGACAAGCTCGCGGAGGGCGTCCACCGCGCACACGAGGAGTTCGGCGCGGACGACTGGACGGTCAAGGGGATGGCCTTCTCCGGCCACGACGGCCGCGCGCTCAACGGGCAGGGACTCGCGTTCGCGACCGCGAACCGCGGCGCGGACCACATGTACGGGGAGTTTTACCCGTACGAGTACCCGCTCGTCGACCCCGACGAGGCGTTCGACCCGCAGGGCCTCGACGGGAAGCCGCCGAAGCTCGTCGCGAAGGAGAACCGCAACGCGGTCCTCGACTCGGCGGTGGTCTGTAAGTTCTCGCGGGGAACCGTGACCGACGACCGGCTCGCGGCGCTGCTCGACGCCGACTACGACGACCTCCAGTCGCTCGGCGCCCGGGTCGTCGAGTTAGAGCGCGCGTTCAACAACGCCCGCGGCTTCGACCGGAGCGACGACACGCTCCCGTACGCCGACGCCATCGACGGGTTCGACGCGGCGCTCTCCGAGTACTACGCGCTCCGCGGCTGGAACGACGACGGCACCGTCCCGGGTCACGGCGACGGGCTCGACCCGGCCGGCGCGGCGCCCGCCGACGACTGACGGGCGCGCTCGGCCCGCGCCTCCGCCCGCCTACCCGTCGCCCGGGTCGAGGTCGACGCCGCGGAACTCGAACCGGGCCCCGCCGGCCTCGCTCTCGGCGAGCTCGACCGCCCAGCCGTGCGCCTCCGCGACCTCGGCGACGATCTTCAGTCCGAACCCGGTCCCGTCGTGGTCCGTCGTCACGCCCGCCTCGAACACCTCTCCGCGGTCTCCGGGGTCGACGCCGGGGCCGTCGTCTTCGAGGTAGAAGCCGTCGTCGAGCGCCCCGACCGTGACCGCCACGTCGGGTCCGGCGTGGGCGACCGCGTTGGCGATGAGGTTCTCGAGGGCCTGTCGCAGGCGGCTGCGGTCCGCGGCGACGACGGCGTCCGTCTCGACCGCGATCGTCGCCGACTCGGTGTCGACGGTCTCCCAGCACTCCGCGACGAGGTCGGGCAGCGCGACGGGCTCGGTCTCGTCGATGCTGGCGCCCTGCCGCGCCAGCGCGAGCAGGTCCTCGATGAGCACGTCCATCCGGTCGAGCGAGCGCTCGACCGCGCCCAGCTCCTCCACGTCGACCGACTCCTCCGCGAGCCGCTCCGTGACGATCTCGAGGTTTCCAGTGGCGACGTTGAGCGGACTTCGGAGGTCGTGCGACACGAGGCTGGCGAACTCCTCTAACCGGTCGCGCTCGCGCGCGATCTCCGCCTCGCGCCGCCGGAGCTGCCGCTCGCGCTCGATGCGGACCAGCACCATCGTCACCGTCGCCGCCCAGATGCGCGCCACCGCGAGGTCGGAGTCGTCGAAGGCCTCCGGGGCCGTCGCGCCGACGTTCAACACGCCGTACCGCCCGAGCGGGACGACGAGCTCGCTCCGGATCGTGGCGTCGTCGCTGTGGCGGTCGGGGTCGTCGTGGACGTCCGCGACGTACGTCGGCTCGCCGCTCTCGAAGACCTCCCAGGTGATGCTCGGCTCGTCGGCCGCGAACGTCGGATGCTCGCCGACGACGTCGTCCGCGGTGTCCGTCCAGACGATCGGTTCGAGCGCGTTTTCCCGCTCGTCGTACAGCCATATCGCGGCGATCGGGTGGCCCAGCACGTCGTCGACGTACGACACCGCCGCCTCGGCGGCCGTCTCCCTGTCGGTCGTCTTCAGCAGCTCTCTGGTCGCCTCGTGGAGGGATTCGAGCGTCTTCGTGCGGCGCTGGAGCGCCAGCCGCCGCGTTCGCTCGTTCGTGACGTCGATCGCCGTGACGACCGCGTACGGGTCGCCACCGAGCTCGATCGGGCCGACGCTGACCCGAACCGGGACGAGGACGCCGTCCCCGCGGCGCACGGCCAGTTCGAACCCGTCCGCCATCGACCGCGCCTCACCGGCGCGCGTCGTCTCGATCAGCGCCGTCACGTCGTGTCGAGACCCGTCTCGTTCGGCTCTCGCCTCCTCGCCGCCAAGGGGGGCACTCTCCTCGCCGTCTCCGGGTGCGCTCCCCTCGGCACCCCCCGGCGCAACCCCCTCCGCGTCTCCGGCTGCGCCCGCTTCGCCGCCGTCTCGGTCGGCGACGGAGGGCGGCGACGCGACGCGTCCCCAGTCCAGTTCGGTCGGATCCTCGAAGACGTCGCCGATCGCTCGGCCGGAGAGGTCGTCCGGATCGAGCCCGAACACTGTCTCAACGCTCGGCGTCCCGGCGTGGACGACCCCGTCGCCGTCGACGACGAGGGTCGGGTCGGGCGTCGCGTTGATCGCTTCCGGAAAGTGGTCCATGGTCACTCTTCTGCCGGCTCGTGGACGTGGCCGCACTCGGGGCAGCGCACCTCCTCGCCCCGGAGGTCGGCCGAGGAGGCTCGCACCTCGCGCATCACCTCGCTGATCCTGTCTTCGGCCTCCAACTCGTCGGCGACGGCGAGGTCAACGCCCTCGACCTCCAGGAGGAACTTCGCGACCTCGGTCACCTCGTACATCATCTCGTCTAAGTCCTCGGCGGTGAAGAACCCGGACATCGCGCCGTAGAGAAACGTCGCCCCCGCCTTCGTCACCTTCTCCTCGAAAGAGTAGCGCGCCTGGTTCACCGCCTGCGGCGTGTACGTGTCGGTCATGAAGGGGATGAGCTCCGGGAGGTTCTCGCCGATCTTCGTCATCTCGACGCCGGTCTCCGTCCGGAAGTCGGCGCAGAGCCGGGCGATCGCCCACTCGCGGGCGGTGATGTACGTCCGGTCGCGGAGGAACTCGTTGACGCGCTCGTAGCGCGCGCCGTCCATCTTCTTGAACCGCTCGTACTTGCGGACATCCCGCGGCACGTCGTCGGTCGCGTCCGCCTCGTCTCCGGACGCCCCCGACGCCCCGGCGGTCGTCTCCGCGTCCGGTTCGTCGCCGGCGTGCGGATCGGGGTCGCCGTCGTCGTCGGAGGGTGACCGGTCCGTGGCGGCGTCGCCGGTCCCGTCGGCCGAGTCGGCCGTCGAGCCGGAGGGATCGCTCATACGTGCGACACTCCGCGGGCGAACAAAAGCCTTGTCGGTGGCGGTCCGCTCGGAGATCCACTTTTGTACCGTCGCGTGGAGGGGTTGGGCATGAAGGTGCTCTGCGGGATCGGCGGCAGCGACGACTCGTTCCGCGCGCTCGACCGGACGGTCGAGCGCGCGGCGGTCGCGAGCGACGACCTGACGATCGCGGTGGTGGACAACGAGGACTCCTCAGTGTCCCCCGACGAGGTCGTCGAGCGCGCCGAGGCGGCGGTCGAGGAGGCGGCGATCGACGCGGAGGTGCGGCGCGTCGAGGGCGACCCCGGGAGTCGGCTGGTGGACATCGCCGAGACGGAGGGGTTCGAGGAGATCGTCTTGGGCGGCGGACACACGAGTCCGATGGGGAAGATCACGATCGGGTCGATCGCGGAGTTCGTCCTGTTGAACGCCAAGACATCGGTCACGCTGGTCAGATGAGCGACCGAGGCTACCCGGACGCGGTGGCGGACGAGTTCCCGCCGCCGCCGACCGCGTTCACCGACCGCGAGGACCGCCGGATCGAGGTCCGGCCGTACGAGGGCGACCCGGCGGCCAGGGAGTCGCTCGTCGAGATGTACGACGCCTTCGACCCGGCGGACCGCGCGCAGGGGATCCCGCCCGGCGGCGAGGAGCGCATCCGCGAGTGGCTCGACGCTATCCTCGCCGACGACTGCTACAACGTGATCGCCTGGTGCGACGACGCGGCCGCCGGCCACGCGACGCTCGTCCCCGACGGCGACGCCTACGAGCTGGCGATCTTCGTCCATCAGGAGTACCAGCGTGCCGGGATCGGCACCCACCTCATCCGCGGACTGCTCGGCCACGGGCAGGCGAACGGCGTCGAGAAGGTGTGGCTCACGGTGGAGCGGTGGAACCGCGCCGCCGTCTCCTTGTACAAGAAGATCGGCTTCGAGACCTCCGACGCCGAGAGCTTCGAGCTGGAGATGGGGCTGCGGCTGCGCGCCGACGGGGAGACGGCCGCGGAGGGAGACGCGTCCGCGACCCCCGACGAGTCCGACGCCGACGAGTAGGGTTGGCCGGAATCTTCAAGCCTTTAGGGGCGGCCCGCGACCGCTCCGATATGAGTCACCGAATTCTGCTGCTGGGGGCGCCGGGTGCCGGGAAAGGGACACAGAGCGCGAAGCTGGCCGACGCGTACGGCGTCGAGCACGTCACGACCGGTGACGCGCTCCGCGCGAACAAGGACATGGAGACGGAGTACGGCACGCCGCGCTCGTTCATGGAGGCGGGCGAGCTGGTGCCGGACCCGGTCGTCAACGAGATCGTCGAGGCCGCGATCGGCGACGCCGACGGGTTCGTCCTCGACGGCTACCCGCGCAACCTCGATCAGGCGGAGTACCTCTCGGAGATCACCGACCTCGACGCCGTCATCCTCCTCGACGTCGACGAGGAAGTGCTCGTCGACCGGCTCACCGGGCGCCGCGTCTGCGACGACTGCGGCGCGAACTACCACGTCGACTTCCAGCCGCCCGAGGAGCCGGGCGTCTGCGACGAGTGCGGCGGCGAGCTGATCCAGCGCGAGGACGACACCGAAGAGACCGCCCGCGAGCGGCTCGACGTGTTCTACGACAACACCGAGCCCGTGATCGACCACTTCCGCGACGAGGGCGTCCTCGTCGAGGTCGACGGCGAGGCGACCCCGGACGAGGTCTTCGCTCGGATCCGCGATGTCGTCGAGAGCTAATCCGCCGCGTGGCCGGGAGCCAATCCGCCGCGTGGCCGGGTGCCAGTCCGACCGGCGCCGGGGGCCGACCGAGCGACGATCCTACAAGGTTCTTAACCGTCGACCGCTAACCGGCCGCTAATGAGCAAAGTCGAACGGCGAGTCCGCTCGCTGGTCCGCGAGGACGGCGAGATGCGGGACGCCATCGAAACCGTCCTCGACAACGCTAGCGGCGGCGAGGTGCGTTGGGTCGACGTCCGCGACCAGATCACCAGCGGACAGTGGGGCCGGCTCATCGAGAAGGAGATCCTCGTCGACGGCGAGGAGGGCTTCGCGCTTGCCGACCGCGACGACATCGAGGCCGGGATGGAGGACGACTCGGGCGGCGGCGACGTTGAGACGCCGGAGACGACCTCCTGGTCGAAGTGGGATAAGCTGGCCGGGCTGGCGACGCTCGGCGCGTTCGTCGGCTACGCGGTCTCGCCGGTCCGGAACGCGATCGCCGGCGGCATCGACGTCGTCCTCGGCCCCCTTCTGAACGTCGTCCCCTTCTACGTCGTCATCATGGTCATCGCGCTCGGCACGGGGATGTACTCGACGCTGCTGCGCGCCGGGCTCATGGACATGGAGAAGATGGGCGCGTATCAGGAGCGGATGAAGGACATCCAGGAGCGCCGGAAGGAGGCCGAGAAGCGCGACGACGACGAGGCGCTCGACGAGATCCAAGAAGAACAGATGGAGGCGATGGGCGACCAGCTCGGCATGTTCAAAGAGCAGTTCCGCCCGATGGTGTGGATCATGTTCCTCACCATTCCGGCGTTCCTCTGGATGTTCTGGGTGATCGGCTACCGCGGGTCTGAGGCCGCGTACCCGGCCGTCGCCGCCCAGGAGCTCGTCGTCCCGCTCGCGGGCACCGTCACCTGGGACACGGGGATCGTCGGCCCGATCCAAATGTGGATCCTCTGGTACTTCCTCTGCTCGATGGCGTTCACCCAGCTCGTCCAGAAGAGCCTCAACATCGAGATGTCGCCGTCCGCCTCGTAGGCAGCGCCGCGCTCTCCGGCGCTCCCCCTCCGTTTCCCTTCGACGCCGCCGTTCTCCCTCTCACTCCCGTTCCGCGAGGAGCGCTTCCACCTCCTCGCGCGACGGGATCGACCCCATCCCGCCGACCGACCGGACCGAGAGCGCGGCGGTCGCGTTGCCGAACGCGACCGCCCCGCGGAGCGCCTCCGCGTCGGCTCCGGACTCAGACTCGGCACTCCCCGCGAGCCGCGAGAGCAGGCCCGCGGTGAACGCGTCGCCGGCGCCGGTCGCGTCGACCGCCTCCGCCGGGAACCCGTCGTGCCGGACCGTCGTGGCCCCCCATGGCGCGTCGTCGGTACTGACCGCGAGCGCGCCGTCGCGGCCGAGCGTGACGACGACGGTGTGGGGGCCGAGCGCGAGCAGGTCGCGGGCCAGTTCCCCGCCCTCGCTCGTCGACAGCCCGGCCGCGGCGGCGTCCTCGTCGCTACACAGCACGACGCCGCTCTCGGCGACCGTCTCGCGGACCGCGGTCGACGCCGCCTCCGCCGTCTCCGGCGGCACCAGGTCGGAGCGGTAGTTCACGTCGAACGAGACGGGACACCCGGCGGCGGTCGCCGCCGAGCGGAGCTCGCGGGTGGCCGCCCGCCCCCGCAAGTGCGTCAGCGCCACGCCGCCGAGGTGGACCCACGGCGGCGCGCTCGCGCCCCCCGGCGACGCCGCGCCGTCGTCGCCCGTCAGCGCCTCGGTCGGGACTGCGTCCGGGTCGAACCCGAACGTCGCGTCGCGGTCGCCGTAGAAGGAGAACCGCGGCCCGCCTTCGCCGGGCGGCGACACCACGGCGAGCGTCGTCTTCCCCTCGACGCGCTCGACGTGCGTCTCCGGAATCTCCGCCGCGGCGAGCGTCTCGGCGAGGAAGTCGCCGAACGCGTCGTCGCCGAGGCGCGTCCAGAACGCCGGCGGCGAGCCGAGCCGCGCGAGCCCGACCGCGACGTTGGCGGGCGCGCCGCCGGGCCGGTGGGCGTAGCTGTCGACCTCCCGCAGCGTCTCCCCGGAGTCGGGCACGAAGTCGACGAGCGTCTCTCCGGCGACGAAGATGCCGGCCATTGTCCTACTCGGCCGCCGCGGCCTCGTCGGCGCCGCTCGCCTCGGCCTCGACTTCCTCGGCGACGGCCTCGAACGCCGCGAGGATGACGCGCTTACACGCCTGTCCCTCGGTGCTCCAGTGGTGGGCGTAGTCCAGCATGTCGTCGTAGATGTCGGGCTTACAGCCCGCCGCCTGCGGGTGCCCGCCGCCGTTCACTCGGCCGGCGACCTCGTGGGCGTGCCGGAAGTCGTCCGACCCCCGGATCGAGGCGGAGCCGGCGGGCTTGACGATCACGGCGGCGTCGGCCCCCGCCTCGCGGAGGCGCTCCGCGACCTCGTTCTGCGAGCAGCGGCCGTAGGTGACCGCGACGCGCCAGTCGCCGACCTCATGCGTGACCGCGCGGTCGACCGCGAGGTCGATGCGCGCCTCCTTCTCGACCCGGCGCTCCGCGACGAACGACCGCACCGTCTCCGGGAGGTCGACGCCGTACGCGCCGACGACGGCCGCGTACTCCTCGGCGCCGGCCCAGTAGGAGTAGTCGGCGAGGTCGTCGGAGCGAGGGTCCTCCTTGAGCCAGAGGTCGTGGTCGCGCGTGACCTCGGCGAGCTCGGCCCAGCGGTCGTCGAAGGCGTAGTCGAGCGACCGGAGCGTCACGTCGGCGGTACACTCCTCGTCCGACTCGCCGACGACGAGGTCGACGCCGGCCTCGCGGACCGCGTCGGCGGTCTCGTCGTCCCACTGGTGGTGGTCGAACCACCGGATCGCGTCGGTCGAGTCAGCCAGCTCCGTTAACGGCTCCGCGATCCACTCGTAGTCGTCGGGGCAGAGGTCACAGACGAACAGGTCGATCCCGTCGTCGGCGTACTTTTCGACGCGTTCGAGCGCGGTGTCGATCGAGTACGGCCCCGCCGAGACCAGCCCGACCGGGGACTCGGCGTGGGCGTCGCCGAGGGGGTCGTCGTCGCCCTCCCCCTCGTCGTCCGGCTCGTCGCTCCCGCTCTCGCCTTCGAGCCGGGCCGCGACGGCGTCCTCGAAGGGTCCGACGTCGAGGGCGGCGTCGTACGCCTCGCGGATCATCGCGGCGCAGGCGAGACCGTCGGCGTCGCCGTCGGCGATCACGACCGCCTCGCTGCCCTCGATCGCCTCCCTCGCCCGCCGCTCCGCGCGTTCGTCGTCCAGCGAGTCCGGGTAAAAGAAGCCCTTCCCCGGCAGCTTCGTGTACCGCGACCGGGGGGCATCCCCCGTCTCGATGAGGTCGTCGTCCATACCGTCGAGGCGGGCGGCAGCCGGAAAACTCCGCCGCTCTCGCGGCGAGCGGCGATCGCGTCGCCTTCGCGACGCTCAGATCGTCGTCCGCCGAGGGTCCTCGTCGGTCAGCTGTCGGACCGTCAGCACCGGGACCGGGCAGGTCCGGACGACGCGCTCGGCGACGGAGCCGATGAGAAAGCGGTTCTCGCCGTGGCGGCCGCGGGTGCCCATCGCGACGAGGTCCGCGTCGGCAGACCGAGCGTACGCGTCGATCTCCGAGGCCGGACGGCCCTCGCGGACCTCGATGGTCACGTCGAGGTCGCCGTCGCGGTCGTGGGCCGCGTCCGCGACGCGGTCGAGCGCGTCGCTCCCCTGATCGTCGAGCGCGTCGCGGAGGTCCTCCCGGACCGTGTCGGGCGACGACTCCACCTCGCCGGCGTCGACGACGTACACCGCGTGGACCTCGGCGTCGAACCGCGCCGCCACGTCGACCGCGACCGAGACGGCCCGTTGAACGCTGTCGGAGCCGTCGGTCGCGACCACGATGGTGTCGAACATGGCCACCCGTTCGCCGCAACGACACCTAAAACCCGGCGGTCGGCGGAAGCGCACGCGGTCGGCGGACACGCCGACGGTTCGCCGCCGACTATGTATGAAATCCTCGCCAGTCGGGCGCCGCTACGCCAGGAAGACGTGGCGCGGGCGGTCGGCGAGCACGTCGCGGCCCCACTGGACGGTCTCGGAGAACTCGTCGGAGCGGAAGAAGCCCATCGCGTCCTCCTTCGCGTTCCACTGGCTGGCGATGAACATGTCGTTCTCGTCTTCGGTGTTCACCATCAGGTCGGTCTCGACGTGGCCGTCCATCTCGGCGAGCAGGTCGCCCACGTCGTCGAAGGTGTCGACGAACTCCGTCTGGTAGTCGGGCTTGACGGTGTAGAACATCCCCATCGTGCCGAAGCCGGACTCCTCGCCGGCGCGGGCGACGATGTCGGGCAGCTCCGAGAGGAACCCCGCCGCGGTCTCCGCCGCCGACGCGGTGTCCCAGATCGGGACGACGGCGGCGCGGTCGGTGTGGCGCCCCTCGTACACCGCGGTCTTGACGTGGGTGCCGTAGTGGTCGAAGTTGCCGCGGAGCCCCTCGACCTCGTCGAACAGCTCGTCCACGTCGGCCTCGCTGTACAGCACGGTGGCGTACACGTCCTCGCCGTGCGGCTTCCCGGCGTAGATGTCGAGGTCGGCGAGCTCGCCGCGGATATCCTCGTCCGAGGCCCCGCCGTCGCCCTCGTCCTCGCCGTGGGGATGGTCGCCCTCGCCGCCGGCCTCCCCCTCGCCGTGGGGATGGTCGCCGTGCGCGGAGCCGCCGCCCGCACCCGAATGGTCGTGGCCCTGACCGTGGCCGTGCGCGTCGTCGCCGTGACCGCCCTCGCCGTGCGGGTGGCCGGCGCTGTCCTGCTCGGGGACGCGCCCGGTCGGGACCGTCTCGCCGCCGAGGAAGGCGTCGAGGTCGCGCGGCGGGAACCGCCGGCCGACGTAGAAGTCGCCGAACTCGCCGTAGCGGGAGGAGGCCGGGTCGAACCGCATCTCGTAGACGATGTCCTTGATGTCGGTCGGGTCCGCGCCGAACAGCGTGACGCCCCACTCGTGGTCGTCGAAGCCGACCGAGGAGGCGATCACCTGCTTGATCTTGCCCGCGTACTCCTTGCCGACCTCGCCGTGGCCCGCCATCAGCTCGGCGCGCTCCTCGAAGTCGAGGTCGTACCAGTTGTGTTCCTCGCCGCGGCGCTTGCTCATCGGATAGAAGCTGACGTACTCCTCGTCGGGGATGTCGGGCTTCAGCTTCCCCTCGATGTACCGCTTGAGCCCCTCGTCGACGGCGTCGGCGCCCTCCTCGAAGTAGTCGTCCGAGACGTAACCAGACACCTCTGTGACGGAGACGTAGGAGGTCTCGCGCTCGGTGAACTTCGCGAGCGCGGTGTCCTCGAAGCGGCGCTCGATCGCGGAGAGGTCGTCGAGCGACGGCCGGAAGTGGAGGAAGAGGAGGTCCGCCTTGTGTCCCAGCACCGAGAACAGCGCCGACTCGCCGTCCTCGGCGTCGGCGACCAGCTCGCGGTGTTTCAGGAAGGCCTCGCCCTCCTCGATCGCTCGCTGCCGCTCAGACTCGGGTGCCTCGCGCCAGGCGTCCCAGTCGATCGATCGGAAGTCGTGCAGCGAGAACCACCCTTCGGCGGTCTGTGGAGCCTCGACCATACGTCGGGTTCGGGCCGCGCGACTTAGGGGTTTGCGGGTCGTCCCGACGCGCTGTAATCCGTCGGCTCGTCCCCGGTCGTGCCCGAGTCGAAGCCGGCACCAGTGGTTTCGAAGCCCCAGGCGCTCGGCAGTACGTGAGTTCTTATGACCGGTCGATCGGCACGAACATCCCGAAGCCCCAGTCGGGAGGCGGCCGCACGCTCGCCGCGCTCCTCGTCACTCACTCCGTTCGTTCCTGCGGTGCTCGCGTCGCCTGCGGCCGCCTCCCGACTGCCCCTTCGAGTCCCGCCCGCCACCGCACCTCACACCTCCCCAGCCTCGTCGGGCGCGTCTTCGGGCTCCCGCCGGTCGCCCTCGTCGCGCCCGACCCCCTCGCGCGTGCTCCTCGCGGCCAAGGGCCGCTCGCAGGCACCCGCCACCGCGATTCATATTATTAGCGCATCACACCCGCCCCCGTCCGCTCGGGTCACCGACGCCCGCGAACCGCTCCGGTCGTCGCGACTCGCGCCGCTCGCCGTCGCCGTGACCGAAACCCTTTCGACGCGACCCCGAAAAGTCGGGACGATGCGGAAAAGCGGCCCGCCGAAAGGACTGATCTCGTACCTCGTCTTGGAGCTGCTCGACGAACGCCCGCGATACGGGTACGAGCTGCTCGGCGAGATAACCGAGATCAGCGGCGGCCACTGGGAGCCCTCCTACGGCTCCGTCTACCCGATCCTCTACAAGTTCGAGGAGGAGGGCGTCGCCGAGCGCGTCGAGCGCGCGGACGAGCCCGACCGCAAGTACTTCGCGCTCACCGACGCGGGCCGCGAGGAACTCGCCGAGAAGCGCCGCGAGATCGGCGGCGAGGCGCGGGACTTCGGCGACGTGGTCCTCGGATTCTACCACCTGTACGCCGCGCTCGCCACAGACGGCCGGTTCGAGGTCGACGACGCGGACGCCGACTGGGCGTTCTCGGAGCGGTACAGCGCGTGGATCGTCGAACAGATGATCCGCCACCACGAGCGCGACTTCGGCGAGTTCGAGCGGATCGACGCCTCCCCAGACGAGTTCTACGCGCGGGCGGACGATGCGGACGCGCCGTCGGAGTCCGGGGGTGCCCCCGGCGAGGCCGAGACCGCGGACGACGCGGAGGAGTCGGAGGGGGCGTCCGGCGCGGCCGACGACTGATTCCCTAGTCGGCGGTGAGCGGCGACGCCCCGCGACTCACCGGTGAAGCAGCCGCCACAGGAGTCCGCCGGGGAGCCCGGCGCGGACGAGCCGGTCGTACAGCCGGTCGGGGAGGACGCGACCGAGCCGCGGTAGCCACCGCGCTCGGCGGCTCACCCGATACCGCGTTCGCGGTCGGTCGGCGGTCGTCGCCGTCACCACGCGCTCGACGACGGTCTCGACGTCCGTGGCCGCCGGGGAGTACCCCTCGAACGCGCGGTAGGCGGCGGCGTACGGCCCGTCGCCGTCGGCGGCCTCGACCGCGGCGGCCGCCCGCTCGTTGAAGCCGGTCCGGACGGGACCGGGCTCGACGAGCGCCACGTCGACCCCGCGGGGCGCGACCTCCCGGCGGAGCGCGTCGACGTAGCCGTCGAGCCCCGCCTTCGCGGCGCTGTACGCGCCGTGGTACGGCAGCGCGACCGACCCGACCATCGACCCGACGACCACGACCCGTCCGCCGCGCTCGCGGAGCGTCGGGAGCGCCGCGGAGACGGTCACGTGGACCGCGGTCAGGTTCGTCTCTAGCTGTCGCCGGAACGCCTCGGCCGAGGCGTCCTCGACTGCCGCGATCTCGTAGCCGCCGACGCAGGAGACGACGGTGTCCAGGGGACGGTCGGCGAGCAGGTCGCGGACGGCGGCCTCGTCGCGGAGGTCGACGACGGCGGTCTCGACCGCCTCGGGCAGGTCGGCGAGCCCGTCCGCGTCGCGGTCGACGCCGAGCACGTCGTGGCCGGCGGCGGCGAGCGAGCGCGCGACGCCGCCGCCGATCCCGCCCGCGGCCCCCGTCACGAGAACGTCCATGACGGGCAGTGCGCGGCGCCCCCAGTAGACGGTGGCGGTTCGCGGCGCCGGCTCCGGGCGCCCGTCTCGACCCGCCGCCCGAAGGCATATATCCGCCACGGGCGATTGTCGGCGTAATGTCCACCGACGAGCCGTCCGTCCCGATCGTGTGCGACGAGTGCGAGACGGAAACCCGCGTGCCCCTCGACGACCTCGCGGACGCGCTCGATAAACACAACGACCAGAAACACGGCGGCGAGGCCGTCGCGGAGGTCGATCCGGCGATCAAAGACCGGCTCGCCGACCTCGTCGCCGAGGACTTGGGGCTGTTCGACGAGGAGCCGGCCGAGGGGGCGTGAGCGCCGCCGCGAGCGACCACCGGGAACCGGAGCGCTCGGCGGCACGCGCCAGCAATATTTGCGTCGTTCGGTGACGAGTGTTTTCGGCGTATCTCCGGTATACGGGGCTTTGAAACCTCGAAACGCCACTTCTGTCGTCTTCCGCCGTCACCGGAACGCGCTTCCGTTGCTGGTGACGCGAGAGTGTTGCCCGCGGGGCCGCTTCCGTAGGTATGTACGACTCAACGCGGACAGCGTCGCGGCGGTCGTTCCTCGCGGCCGCGGGCGGAACTGCGACGGTCGGCCTCGCCGACTGCCTCGGCGGCGGGAGCGGCGGGCTCGACGAGATCACGGTCGCGCACATGCCGATCTACCCCGACCTCCAGTGGTACGTGATGGAGGGCGAGGGATACTTCTCCGAGGTCGACGCCGAGGTCACCGGCCAGGAGTTCGGCAACGGCCCCGACATCGTTCAGGCGCTCGGCGGCAGCGACATCGACATCGCGATGTTCGGGATCGTACCCGCGATGATCGCGATCGACCGCGGTATCGCCGCGCGGGTGACCGCCGCGAACATCCGGGAGCCGATGGGGATCATGGCCGAGTCCTCGTTCCACGAGACGTTCGAACAGCAGGGCGCCGACGCGTTCGCGGCGTGGGAGGAGGAGCAGGGCGAACCGTTCACCTTCGGCACGTTCCCACAGGGGAGCGTCCCCGACGTGCTGTTGCGCTTCTGGCTCCGCGATGTCGGCGTCGACCTCGCAGCGAACGACAGCGTGGAGATCATCGAGATCAGCGGGGCGAGCTCCGTCTGGCAGGCGATTGCCAACGACGAGATCGACGGCACCTCGATCATGGAGCCGGTGCCGACCATCGCGCAGGCGGAGGGGTCGTCGGTGGAGATGCTGCGGACCGCCGCCGAGGTCCTCCCCGGCCAGCCCGCCGCGGTCACCCTGATGAGCGACGAGGTCCGGGACTCCCCGATCGCGGCGCAGTTCCTCGAACAGCACGTCCGCGCGACCGACTTCATCGAGGAGAACCCCGACGCGACCGCGGGCCACGTCGAGGAGGGAATCGGGATGCCAGTCGACCGCGCGCGGAAGGCGCTCGACTCGCCGCTGTCGAACTTCATCACCGACCCCGCCGAGATCACGGACGCGACGCAGGTGTTCGCCGAGTTCGCGGCCGATAACGGCCAGACCGACGAACAGCTGTCGAACGACCAGATATTCGACCTCGGGGTGTACGACTCGCTCTGATGGCGACCGAAACCGCATCGCGCGTCGACGAGGACGGCGCGTTCGCCGGCGTCGGGCTCGGAGACGGGCGGCGGCTCCTCCGGGGCGCCGCGGGGGTCGTCGGGTTCCTCCTCGTCTGGCACGCCGTCTCGCTCACCCAGGATCCGTTCGTCCTCCCCTCGCCGGTCGCGGTCGCCGGGGCGTTCGCCGGCGAGCTCGCGTCGGGAGACATGACGACGGCGCTGTATCAGAGCGTCCGCCACTGGATCCCCGGCACCGTCGCCGGAACGGGTCTCGGCGTGGCCGCCGGCGTCGCGTTCGCTTGGAGCGGCCTGCTGGACGACCTGACGGCGCCGCTCGTCCGCACCCTGCGCCCCGTCCCGCCGCTCGCGCTGATCGGCTTCGCTATCGCCTGGTTCGGGATCAACGACTGGGGCGCGGCGTTCATCATCGCGGTCGGCGCGTTCTGGATCAACTTCTACGCGGCGTACGGCGCCGTGGAGGGCGTGAGCGAGGACCTCCTCGACGTGGGGCGGACCCTCGGCGTCCGCGGCGACCTCGACGCGGTCCGGTCGATCGTCCTGCCGGCGTCGCTGCCGGGAATCATGACCGGGATCCGGACCGGACTGGGACGGTGTTGGATGCCCGTCGTCGCCTCGGAGATATTCGGCGTCCCCGGGGTCGGCCGCGAGATCATCCGCGCCAGCAACAACCTGCGCGTCGACCGGGCGATCGCGTACATCCTCGTGTTGAGCCTGATGTACCTGCTCGTCGACGTCGCGTTCCGCGCGGTCGAACGGAGGGCGTTAGCGTGGCGGGCGTGAACGGAGACGGCGCGGCCGGACGCGACGGAGAGACCCCCCCCACCGCGGCGGCCAGCGTCGCGCTCGACGGGGTCGGGAAGACGTACTCCGGCGACGGCGAGGGCGGCTCGGTGGGCGCGCTCGACGACGTGTCTTTCTCGGTCGCCGACGGGGAGTTCGTCTGTCTCGTCGGCCCGTCCGGCTGCGGGAAGACGACGCTGTTCCGGGTCGTGGCCGGGCTGACCGAGGCGACCGACGGCCGCGTCCTCCTCGACGGCACCGAGGTCACGGGGCCGACGACGGACATGGGCGTCGTCTTCCAGGAGTACCACCTGTTCCCGTGGCTCACGGTCGAGGAGAACGTCGGGTTCGGGCTCGAACGGAGCGACCGATCGGCCGCCGAGCGCGAGGCGCGCGTCGACGAGATGCTCGACCTCGTCGGGCTGACCGAGTTCCGCGGCGCCTACCCGAAGTCGCTGTCGGGCGGGATGAAACAGCGCGTCGCCATCGCCCGGTCGCTCGCGGTCGACCCGGACCTGCTGCTGATGGACGAGCCGTTCGGCGCGGTGGACGCTCAGACCCGCGAGATGCTCCAGCGGGAGCTACTCGACGTGTGGGAGTCGACGGGGAAAACCGTCCTCTTCGTCACGCACGACGTCGCGGAGGCGGTGACGCTCGCCGACCGGGTCGTCGTGATGGCCGCCGATCCCGGCCGCGTCCGCGAGGTCGTCGATGTCGACGTCGAGCGCCCGCGCGACCGCGGCGACGCCGCGTTCGCGGAGTACGTCGGCCGCGTGCGAGAGCTGATCGGCGCCCACCCGTAGCCCCGTCCCCTTCGCGCCCGGCGTCTCACACCCTACTCCTCGCCGTCCGCCTGATCCTCGACGCTCGCCGACAGCTCGTCCACGTGGGTACGGAGCATCGCGAGCGTCGCGTCCGCGTCGGCGTACCCCTCGTCGTAGTCGTCGAAGGCGGCCGTCGCCCGGTCGAGAAATCGCTCTACCGCCGCGTCGGTCGGCTCGTCGGTCATGGGTCACGCTCCGCCGGCGAGCGGTTTATGTCTCCCGGCGGGGAGCGCGCGGCGACCGTCAGCGCCGACGGAGGGCGTACGTCGTGTAGCCGACCGCGACGACGAGCGCGCCGTACAACAGCGTTCCGAGCAGGGCGGGCGACGCGGTGACGTACTCGCCGAACGGGTCGGTCAGCGCCAGCACGGCCACGGTGAGCGCGGCGGAGATGGCGATCCCGACCGCGCCGAACGCCTTAAACGCCGCGTCGAGGTCGAATCCACGCGATCCCGGTTGGTGGCTCATACCCCTTCGTACGCGCTCAGGTTATAAATCCGTCCGACTGGATTCTCAGCCTCGGGGAACGGTGGTGACCGGACCGCCGGGGCTGTGAGCGCGGTTTACTATTATCATTGATAATTTGCTCCGAGGCGTTTTAGCCCTCGGTCGAAACCGGTGCGACATGACGCAGACGGGACCCACGACGCTCTCTCGACGGCGGCTCGCCGCCGGTCTCGGGGGGGCTGTGGCGGGCGCGCTGGCCGGGTGCCTCGGCGACGAGGCCCCCGGTTCGGTGTCGATAGACACCGGCAACGACGAACCGGCGGACGACGAGGCCGACGGGGGAGACGCGATCCGGAACGCGGCGGACGCCAGCGCGACGGTCGGGATGATCTACGCGCTCGGCGGGCTAGACGACCGGTCGTTCAACGACGCCGCGAACCGGGGTATCCAGCGCGCGCGCCTCGATCACGACGTGGCGTTCGCGAACGAGGAGCCGACCTCGATCCCGGAGTTCGAGACCGCGCAGGACGCCCTCTCGTCGTCGACCGACCCCGCCTACGACCTGATCTGCTGTATCGGCTTCCTCCAGGCGGACGCGCTCTCGACGGTCGCGGGCGAGCACCCCGACCAGCGGTACGCAATCGTCGACTCGGTCGTCGACCGCGACAACGTGGCGAGCTACGTGTTCCGCGAACACGAGGGGTCGTTCCAGGCCGGCCACCTCGCCGGGCTGGTGACGGACCGCGACGTGTCCGTCGGCGCGGGGTCGACCGTCCCCGACGAGCGGACCGTCGGCTACGTCGGCGGCGTCGACTCGCCGCTCGTCCGCAAGTTCGAGGCCGGCTACCGCGCCGGCGTCGACCACGCGACCGCGGACGTGTCGGTGCTGTCAACGTACCTCGGCGCGTTCGACGACCCCGAGGGCGGGTACGCCGCCGCCGCGGAGATGTTCGAACAGGGGGCCGACGTGGTGTACCACGCGGCCGGCGGGAGCGGACTCGGCGTGTTTCAGGCGGCCCAGGAGTACGGCCGGTACGCGATCGGCGTCGACTCCGACCAGTCGCGCAGCAACCCGCGGTACGCCGACGTGATCCTCGCGTCGATGGTGAAGCGGGTCGGCACCGCGGTGTACGACGCCGTCGAGGAGACGATCGACGACGACCTCGCCACCGGCTCCACGACGGCGCTCGGGCTCGCCGAGGACGGCGTCGCGCTCGTCTACGGTACGACGCTCGGGCCGGTGATCCCCGACGACGTGCGCGCCGCGATCGTCGACTCCGGCGAGCGGATCGTCGCCGGCGACCTGTCGGTCCCCACGGACCCGGAGGCGGTGAACTGATGGCACCCGACTCGTTCGAGCGCCTCGTGCGCGCGGTCGGGCGGCTCCTCCCGAACGCGGTGCGCCGCCGGTACGCCGCGAAGTTCGCGCTGGCGTTCCTCGTGGTCGCGGCGGTCGTCGTCGCCGGGGGCGCGTTCACCTACCTCCAGACCGAACAGACCGTGGAGTCGGACACGACGACGCAGCTCGCCGAGACCGGCGGCCTCCAGGCCGACGCGATCGGGTCGTGGACCGAGCGGATGAGCACCGAGACGCGGTCGATGTCGGCGGCCGACGCGCTCCGGTCCGACCGGCGCGCGCCGGCGTACGTGCTGTTGAAAGACCAACTGCTCTCCGAGGACATCGTTAGTATCCACCTCGTCGACGCGGCGCAGGACCGGGTTGTCGCCAGCACCGAACGCCCCTTAGAGGGGCGCGCGCCGAGCGACCTCGACGCGCCGTGGAGCGACGCGGACGTCCCCGAGGGGGTCGGCGAGGACGACCGGGTCTGGCGGTCGGACCGCTCGTACCGGTCGCCCGTGCTCAACGACCGCCCGGTGATGGCGTTCGCCAGCTCGGTGCCGCGGGCCGACGGCCGGTACCTCGTCGTGGTCACCCGCATCCAGCCGCAGCTCGAACGCATCCAGAACAGCGACACCGGGGAGGAGACGATGATCCTCAACGCCGCCGGGCAGACCGTCCTCGACATCGACGGCACGGTCGACGAGGCGGAACACGCCGACGGCGTCGAGGCGATCCGGGAGGGCAACGCCACGACCGCGACGCGGATCGGCGACGGTCAGGTCCACGCGTACGCCTCCGTTCCCGACACCGACTGGGTGGCCGTCACGAGCGTCGACCAGTCGACCGCGTTCGCCGTCCGCAACGACGTGGGGAACTCCGTGCTGCTCCTCATCTTCCTCACGCTCGCGTCGCTGGGCGTCGTGGGCGCCGTCCTCGGAACTCGAACGGTGCTCCCGCTCTCGCGGCTCCGCAACCGCGCCGAGCGGATCGAGTCGGGGGACCTCGACGTCGACCTGTCGACCGGACGGATCGACGAGATCGGCCGCCGGTTCAGGAGCTGCGGGGAGATGCGGGACTCGCTCCGGGACCGGATCGCCGAGGCCGAGACCGCCGCCGACGAGGCCGAGGCGGCCCGCGGGGAGGCGGAGGCCGTCACCCGCGACATGGAGGCGCGTGCGGCCGACTACAGCGAGGTGATGGGCGCGGTCGCGGACGGTGACCTCACGCGCCGGATGGACCCGGACGCGGACCGCGAGGCGATGCGCGAGATCGCCGAGGAGTTCAACGACATGGTGGCCCAGCTGGAGCGGACCACCGCGCGGGTCGCCGCCTTCGCCGGCGAGGTCGACGGCGCGAGCGCGGAGCTCGCGGCCGGCGCCGACGAGGTCGAGACCGCGAGCGGGACCGTCAGCGAGCAGATTCAGGAGATCGCCGACGGCGCGATCAGTCAGGACGAGCGCCTCGACGAGGTGAGCGACGAGATGAGCGACCTCTCCGCGAGCATCGAGGAGGTCGCCTCGTCCGCCGCGTCCGTCGCGGAGACCGCCGAGGCCGCCGCGGAGCGCGGCGAGTCCGGCCGCGAGGCCGCCTCGGAGGCGCTCGACGAGATGGACGCGATCGAGGCGCGCTCCGCGGCCGCGGTCGAGCAGATGGAGGCGCTCGACGAGCGCATGGACGAGATCGACGAGGTGGTGGAGTTCATCACCGACGTGGCCGAGCAGACGAACATCCTCGCGCTGAACGCCTCGATCGAGGCCGCCCGCGCCGGCGAGGCCGGCGAGGGCTTCGCGGTCGTCGCCGACGAGGTGAAAGAGCTCGCGGAGGAGACGCAGGAGGCCGCCGCCGAGATCGAGTCGCAGATCGCGACCGTCCGCGAGGAGACCGACGCGACGGTCGATGACATCCGCGAGACAAACGAGCGGATCGACGAGGGGGCGGACACCGTCCGCGAGGCCTCGTCGTCGCTCGAAGCGGTCGTCGACGCCGTCGAGGAGACGAACCACGGCGTTCAGGAGATCAGCGAGGCGGCCGAGGACCAGGCGCGGTCGACGCAGCGCGCGGTCGAGGGCGTCGAGGACGTCGCCGAGGTGAGCGGGGAGGTCGCCGCCGGCTCCGAGCAGGTGTCCGCCGCCGCAGAGGAGCAGACCGCGACCGTCGCCACCATCGCGGAGAACGCCGACCGGCTCCGGGGACAGGCCGAGTCGCTCTCCGAGTCGGTCTCCGCCTTCGATGTCGACGTCGACCCCGAAGAAATCGAGAGCGCGGAGTCCGACGGCGTCGACGGGGCTGAGGGCGACGACGCGGTCGGAGGCGACGAGCGACGCGATGCCGGGAACGGGACCGTCGGGGACGCCGACGGATCGCCGTCCGGTGACGGGCTCGCCGCCGACGGCGACGGGCGCCCCCCGTCGTCGGACGAACGTTAGCCCTGCTTCGGGCTCGCTATTGACGAACGAGCGCGAGGGCGACCTTTCGACTGCGTACCGACGAACGAGCGTTACTCCCCGCTCTCCGGGTGTCCCTCGACGATAGCCACGCCGGACGACGCGCCGATCCGCACCGCGCCGGCGTCGAGCATGGCCGTCGCCTCCTCGTAGGAGCCCACGCCGCCGGAGGCCTTCACGGGAAGGTACTCGCTCATCAGCTCCACGTCGGGGACGGTCGCGCCGCCGTCGGCGAACCCGGTCGACGTCTTCACCATGTCGGCGTCGGCGGCGACCGCGGCCTCGCACGCGCGGCGCTTCTCGGCGTCGTCGAGGAGGGCGGTCTCGATGATCACCTTTACCGGGACGGGCACGGCCGCGACGACGTCCGCGAGCTCGTCGGCGACCGCGCCGCCGTCGCCGGCCTTCAGCCGGCCGACGTTGATCACGAGGTCGACCTCGTCCGCGCCCGCCTCCCACGCCGTGACCGCCTCGTCGCGCTTGACCGTCGGGTCGTGTTGCCCGTGCGGGAACCCCACCACGGTGGCGATCGCCGCGGGCTCTGCCTCATACTCGGCCGCTTCGGCGACGTAGCACGGCGGGATACACGCGTTCATCCCGTGCGCGGCGGCCTCGTCGAGAACGCTCCGCACG
Organism: Halorubrum ezzemoulense DSM 17463; assembly: GCF_002114285.1. Classification (GTDB taxonomy): domain Archaea; phylum Halobacteriota; class Halobacteria; order Halobacteriales; family Haloferacaceae; genus Halorubrum; species Halorubrum ezzemoulense. Next base: position 105,524 of record NZ_NEDJ01000001.1, on the reverse strand, counting down.
TCGTCCCAGGTCGTCTCCGGACCGAGGACGGTGTGGTCGATGCTGGCGGCGAACTCGTCGCGGTTCATGCGTCGACCGTCGCGCGCGGCAGTAAAAGGCGTGCGGGGTCGGCGCGACCGACTTGACGACCGGTCGCTCCGGCACGAACGGGAGCGCGTTCGGAACAACGCGGGAACGGAACTCGCGGGGAGGGGGCCCGGCGCGATGCCGGTCCGTCGCGACTACGGGGCTCGGAGACCGAGGGTCGCGGGCCGAGCGCGGCGGCGTCAGCTCTCGATCTCGATCTCCGTGCCGCTGACGGCGCTCTCGACGGTCACGGGGAGCCGCACCGTCAGGATGCCGTTCCGGTATTCGGCCTCGATACCGTCCTCGTCAATCGCCTTCGGGAAGCGGAACCGACGGTGGTACGTCCGCCGGGTCCCGCGGTGTTCGTCCTCGTGTTCGCCGGCGACGTTAAGCACGCCGTCGTTCCACGAGGCGGTGATCTCCGACGGGTCGAACCCCGGAAGCTCGACCGACAGGACGAACTCGCCGTCCTCCTCGTACAGTTCGTAGTCGTTGCTACCGGATTCGAACAGTCTGCTCGGGAAGTCGAGTCCCTGTGTCCACGTGTTTGCTGGCTCAAGCATGGGCATCGCTGACCACCTCGAACTCATCCAATTATAGGGTTGCGATTCTATAAAAATCTAACGCATCTTGGTGTTGAGTCTCACACAACGGTCGACGGCCCGTCCCACCGAGCGGCGCTCCGTACAACTGCGCCGACGGATCCGGTCGCCGTCTCAGGCGCCGTCTGGCGAACAAGAGTTAGAGATTTCTCCAACGTTCGCGCGTTCGCCACGAATTTATTCCGTCCGCGTGCCACCGGGAGGCATGGATCGCGACACCGCCACGCCTGCCGTCGCCGACCTGCCGGGCGAGCGCGCTCGCGAGTGGGTCGATTACCACCACGAGTCGGCCGCGCCGAGCACCTACGTCTACGAGTTCGTCTGGGACCGCACCGCCCCCGCCGAAGGCCCGTTCTGTACCGACGTCGACGGCAACGTCCTCATGGACTTCACCAGCCACGTCGCCGCCGCGCCGCTCGGGTACAACAACCCGCTGATCATGGACCGGCTCGCGGAGTTCGACCTTGTCGACCCGCTGAAGATCGCCGGGCAGGACTTCTACGCGGCGGGCGGCCCCTCACCCGGCGACGGGATCCCCGGGGCTTCCGGGCTCATGGACCGCCTGACGGACCTGACGAGCCACTACGACATGGACACCGTCTTCCTCTCGAACTCCGGCGCCGAGGCGGTCGAGAACGCCATCAAGATCGCGTACGACGCCTCGGACGGCGCGAAGTACGCCATCACCTTCGACGGGGCGTTCCACGGGCGGACGCTCGGCGCGCTCTCGCTCAACCGCTCGAAGTCCGTGTACCGCCGCGACTTCCCCGAGGTCAGCGGCGTGATGGACGTGCCGTACTGCGACGACCGGACCTGCTCGCCCGAGACCTGCTCGTGCGGCTTCTTCGCCGACGGCGTCTCCCGGCTCCGCCGGAAGCTCGACCCAGAGCGCGGGAACGTCCACCCGGACGACGTGGCCTACCTCATCCTCGAACCGATCCAGGGCGAGGGCGGCTACCGCTTCCCCTCGGACGCGTTCACCGACGAGATCGCGGCGCTCGCCGACGAGCACGACATCACGGTCATCGCCGACGAGATCCAGTCCGGGGTCGGCCGCACCGGTGAGATGTGGGGCTCGGACCACTACGCGTACGACCCCGACGTGATCACGAGCGCCAAGGGGCTCCGCGTGGGCGCGACCGTCTCCCGGAGCGACGTGTTCCCCGAGGAGAGCGGCCGCCTCTCCTCGACGTGGGGCGCCGGCGACCTGATCGCCTCCGCGCAGGGCGCGCTCACGCTCGACGCCATCGAGGAGGCGGACCTCATGGACAACGCCGTCGTCCGCGGTCGGCAGTTCAAGGAGACGCTGCGCGACGCCGACCTCGACCCCGTCGCGGACGTCCGCGGGAAGGGACTGCTGCTCGCTGTCGAGTTCGACACGAAGGAGCGCCGAGACGCGGTCGTGGAGAACGCGTTCGAGCGCGGGCTCCTCACGCTCGCGTGCGGCCACAAGGTCCTCCGGATCCTCCCGCCGCTCGACGTCACCGAACGCGAGATCGACCTCGGCTGCGACCTCCTCACCGACGCGATCGCGGACGCGGCCTGAGCCGCCGGGGAGAGAAACCGAGCCTCAGCGGTCCGCGTACCACTCCGCGAACTTCTCTAAGGCTCGCCCGCGGTGCGACACCGCGTTCTTCCGGTCGGTGTCCATCTCCGCGAACGTCTCGCCGTCGTGTTCGAAGATCGGGTCGTAGCCGAAGCCGCCGTCGCCCCGCGGCGCGACGATCCGGCCCGGGACGTACCCCTCGAACAGCTTGACCGGGAGCGGCTCCGCGCCGGCTCCGGCCGCGCCGCCCTCGCCGTCGCTCCCGCCCTCGCCCGCCGCGTCCGGTCCCGCCGCCGCGGCCGCGTCGCGGTCGCCTTGGTCGACGGGGTCGGGGCTCGCGGCGAACCCCTCGCCGTCGCAGTAGCCGAGCGTACACCGGAAGGCGGCGCGGCGGTCGTCGAGTTCGCTCGCGACCTCGTGGACGCGCTCGATCCCGAGCGTCTCCTCAACGTACGAGGAGTACGGGCCCGGGAACCCGTCGAGCCCCTCGACGAACAGCCCCGCGTCGTCGACGAGGACCGGGGCGTCGGCGTGGCGGTACGCCTCCCGGGCCCCCTGGGCCGCGATCGGGCCGAGGTCGTCGGCCTGGACCTCCGTGTAGTCGAAGTCGAGTCGCTCCACCGAGCCGTCCGGGAGGTACCGCTCCGCCTCGCGGACCTTCCCCGGGTTCGTCGTCACGTACCTGAGCACGGATCCACGTGGGTGCGCCCGCGAGGAATAGCCGTCGGTCGCCCGCAGGGAATCGACCGACTCCGGCAGTACGTTTTTGTCGCCTCGGCGACAGCAGTCGCGCATGGCCCTCCCCACGTTCGAGAAGAAGCGGCTGATCGGTCTCATCGCGATCCTCTCGTTCGGGCTCACGTCGCTGTCCGCCGTCCTCCTCCCGAGCCCGGTGGCGCCGCTCGGACCGGCGATTTTCATCACCGGCTTCTTCATCCTGATCCCGCTGGTGGTGGTGCTCGGTGAGGACTTCCCGCTCGTCGCCGCGGACGATGCCGACGCAGGATCGGCGTCTCCTTCCGCCGAACGACCGGTGGCGGCGCTGCGGGAACGCTACGCGAACGGCGAGATCGACGAGGCGGAGTTCGAGCGGCGGCTCGACCGGCTGCTCGCGACCGAAGACCTCGACGAGCGGTTCGAGCGAACGTCCGCCGGGTTATCCGACCGGTCCGGCGAGAACAGAGCACGCGAGTACGAACTGGAGTGACGCCGGCCGGCCCGACGCGGCAACTCCCGCTCAGGGGTCGACGCGGACGATCCACGCGTCCGGGTCGTCCAGCTCGTCACCGGTCGGGAGGTTCTCGGCGCGCTCCCACACCGCGCCCGCGGCCTCGATGCCGCGCTCGTCGGCGACGTGCCGGAAGAACGCGGCCCCGCGCTCGTACTGCCGCCGCTTGAGGCCCAGTCCCAGCAGGCGCTGGGCGAGCCGCCGCACCGGGCCGCCCCCGCCTCGACGCTCGTCCAGCTTCGCCCGGAGGTCCGCGTACTCGCCGTCGAACGCGCGGTCCATCAGGACCTCGGCGTACCCCTCGACCGCCGTCATCGCGGCCTGGAGCTCCGCGAACGCGTCGGGGTCGAGCCCGCGACTCACGCCCCCTTCGCCGCCGACCATCCCCTCGACGCCGCGCTCGACGCGCGACTCGAGGTACTCCGGGAGCCACGGGGCCGCGCCGAACTCGGCGGCGTGGGTCACCTCGTGGAACGCGATCCACCGCCGGAAGCGGGGGTAGTCCACGTCGAGCGCGCTCGCGACCGCGACGATGTTCGGGTGAACGAAGTAGAGGCCGTGGTCGGCGTCCGGCTCGTCGGCGAGGAGGAGGGGGTCGTACTGGCCGAGGACGTTCCGCGAGAGGAAGCCCAAGGCGAACGCCATCGACCCCGTGTTGGCGACTCGGCTGACGTCCTGCGCGAACGCGGGGCCGCGCTTCGCGGGTGTCGCGTCGAACGTCCCGTCGGGTCCGCCGGGGTCCGCCGCGGCCGCCCCGATCGGGTCCATCACGCGCCGGAACGTGCCGACGCTCGCGTCGATCCAGTGGTGGCGGTTCTGTACCTCGACGGTGTCGGGCACGTCGAACTCGATCCCGGCGACCTCGGTGAGCCGCGAGCGGGCGTCGCGAACGTCGGCGGCGTACCCCGCGCGCTCCGCGTCGGAGATCGCGATCGATCCGGGGTCCGTGGCCTCCTTCGCGGCCGACGCGGCCCGATCCCAGTCGACGACGCCCGGTCCCTCGGCCTCGGCGACGGCCCGGACGCTTCGGAGGATGTCCATACGGACCGGACGTGCGGGCGACTCAAAGCGCTTGTGTCGACCGATCCGCGCCCCGGCGGACTCGCCGGCGGTCCCGGCGCCGAACGCCGACACCGACGTTTTCTTCCCGGCCGCCCCACAGCCACCGAGCATGGACGACACGCGCCGCGCGTTCCTCGACGACCTCTTCGCGACGCCGAGCCCCTCGGGCTTCGAGACGGCCGCCCAGCGCGTCTGGACCGACTACGTCCGCGCGTTTGCGGACCGGGTCGACACCGACTCGTACGGCAACGCCGTCGCGGTCCACGAGGGCGACCCGGACGCGCCGACGGTCGCCGTCACCGGCCACGCCGACGAGATCGGGTTCATCGTCCGGGACGTGCTCGACGACGGCTTCCTCCGGATCGGGCGGATCGGCGGCGCCGACCGCACGGTCTCGAAGGGCCAGCACGTCACGGTCCACGCCGACGAACCCGTTCAGGGCGTGATCGGCCAGACCGCGATCCACCTCCGTGACGGCGACGAGGAGTACGAGGATATCGCCGGGCAGTTCGTCGACATCGGCGCCGCCGACGCCGACGCGGCGCGCGACCACGTCGAGGTGGGCGACCCGGTCACGTTCTCGACCGGGCTCCGCGACCTCGTCGGCGACCGGATCGCCGCCCGGGGGGTCGACAACCGGGCCGGCGCGTGGGCGGCCGCGGAGGGGCTCCGGCGCGCCGCCGAGGCGGACGTCGACGCGACGGTGTACGCGGTCTCCACCGTTCAGGAGGAGGTCGGGCTCCAAGGTGCGCGAATGGTCGGCGTTGACCTCGACGACGTCGACGCGTTCGTCGCGGTCGACGTCACCCACGCGACCGACAACCCGGACGTCGACCGCGAGCGACGCGGGCCGGTCGAACTCGGCGCTGGCCCTGTGATCGGCCGCGGGAGCGCGAACCACCCGGTCCTCGTCGACCTCGCGCGCGACGCGGCCGCCGACGCCGGCGTCGATGTCCAGCTTCAGGCGGCCGGCACCCGAACCGGGACCGACGCTGACGCGTTCTACACGGTGCGCGGCGGGACCCCCGCGCTCAACGTCTCGATCCCGAACCGCTACATGCACACGCCGGTAGAGGTGATCGACACCGCCGACCTCGACGGCGTCGCCGACCTCCTCGCGGCGCTCGCCGCGGCCGCGGGCGACCGCGAGGGGGCGACGAATCCGTTCGCCGTCGACGTCTGAACCGGCCGCCGTCGGTCCGCTCGGCACGACAAACCGGGGCACGGCGGCGTCGAAACGGAACTGTTTTACAATCGTCTTTCTTACCGTCAATTGCGACGAAAGACGTGCTCTGGTGGTGTAGTCCGGCCAATCATATCACCCTCTCACGGTGATGACCTGGGTTCAAATCCCAGCCGGAGCATTTCTCTCTCGATGCGACCGAACCCGATCAGTACCGGCCGTACTCGACCGCCCGCCGTCGGTCGACGCATCGCTCCGCCTCCGTCGGTCGACGCATCGCTCCGCCTCCGCCGGACCGATCGGCCACCGTTCGAGGTAGCGGCAGGTGTTGAGACGGCGTCCGGGTTTTAGCTGGCGGCGCGCGAGCCACGGCGTATGAGCGACGCCGCACGCCCCGCCCCCACCGCCGACGAGGCGCTCCACACGACCGTCGACCTCCCCTTCGAGGACGCGGTGCCGTTCGTCCAGCTCGAACACGAACTCGCCGACTTCGAGACCGTGCGCGTCACGCGGCTCGACGAGATGATCGAGGGGATGCTCGGCCACGACGACGCCGAGCGGACCGCGCTGATCGTCGTCTGTCACCCCGAGATCGCGTCCGACGCGCTGCGGATCGACCCGACGCTCGCCGGTATGCTCCCCTGTACCACGGTCGTGTACGAACGCGCCGGCGACGACCGCGTCCACGTCCACCACGTGTCCGCCACGAAGGCGATCCGCGACCTCGGCTGCGCGTCGGCGGCCGGGGCCGACGAGGGCGCGGTCGAGGACCTCGTGGTGAAGACCGGCGAGCTGATGGCCGTCGTCTGGGAGAACATCGAGCGGCACGGCCGGGAGTAGCCTCGGACGGCTCGGCCGCGCTCACCGGTTCAGCCGCCACCGGATCACCGCGGCGGCGACGAGGACCGTCCCGAACGTGACGACCCCGGAGATCAGCGCGCCGCGGGCGCTGTTCGCGCCCGTCGCGAACGCGCTCACCGACGCGGAGCCGCCGACCAGCGCCGCCCCGCCGGCCACCCCGCCGAACCCGATACAACAGAGGCTCAACAGGCCGACCGCGGACAGCGACCCGAGGATCCCGTCGTCGCTCATCGCTTCCCTCACCGCGGGCGACGGGGAAATAGGTGGTGGGGTCGGGCGCGACTGGCGCCCCGTCGTCGGGGGGCGGCCGGCGTCGCTCGTCGGCGTCCCGCGGCCGTGGTCGCCGCCCAAGCGAGGGTTTAATTCCGACAGCGCGCGAGGGCGTCGTGTGGACCCGAGCCGGATCCCCGCCGAGTTCCCCGCCCCGAGCTTCCGCGGCGCGCAGGAGCAGGCCCTCGCCGACATCCGCGACGCGTTCGCCGCCGGTAACCGCGTCGTGTTAGTGCGCGCGCCGACGGGCAGCGGCAAGTCGCTGCTCGCCCGGGCGATCATGGGCGCGGCCGAGACCGCGGGCGAGGCGGCCCCCAGCGAGGCGACCGGCGCGTACTACACCACCCCGCAGGTGTCGCAGATCGACGACGTGGAGGCCGACGACCTCCTCGACGACCTCGCGGTGATCCGCGGGAAGTCGAACTACGACTGCGTGCTCCCCGGCGAGCACGACACGCCCGTGAACCGCGCGCCCTGCGCGCGCCAGCAGGGGTTCGACTGCTCGATCCGGCACCGCTGCCCGTACTTCTCCGACCGGGCCATCGCGTCCGGCAACCGCTTCGCGGCACAGACGTTAGCGTACTTCATGCGCACCGCCGGCTCCGAGGTGTTCCGGAAGCGCGACGCCGTCGTGATAGACGAGGCGCACGGGCTCGCCGAGTGGGCCGAGATGTACGCGACGATCGAGATATCGCCCGACCGCGTCCCGGTGTGGGACGACGTCGGCGTCCCGGACGTCGCGGCCGACGCCGGCCCCGAGGAGGACGCGGTCGACCGGACCGCGCGGTTCGTCGAGACGCTCCGCGACGTGGCGATCCGGGCGAAAGACGAGCTGGTCGGCCGCCCCGAGCTCGACCGCGAGGAGGTCGCCCGGCGCGACCGGCTCCAGGAGCTCATAAGCGAACTGGGCTGGTTCCTCGAGGACTATCGCGACATCGAGTCCCCGACCTCGTGGGTCGTCGACCAGCCGGGCGGCGAGGAGTCGGCCCTCGATATCAAACCGCTCGACCCCGCCCGGTACCTCCGGCACACCGTCTGGGACCGGGGGAACCGGTTCGCGCTGCTGTCGGCGACCATCCTCTCGAAGGAGGCGTTCTGCCGCGGCGTCGGGCTCGACCCCGCCGACGTCGCCCTCGTTGACGTCGAGCACACGTTCCCGCTCGCGAACCGCCCGCTGTACGACGTGACGCAGGGGTCGATGACGTCCGAGAACCGCGACGAGACGGTGCCGAAGATCGCCCGGCTCCTCGTCCGGCTGATGGCGGAACACCCCGACGAGAAGGGGCTGATCCACGCGCACTCGTACGACATCGCCGAGCGGATCACCGAGCGGCTCGGCGAGTTCGGCGTCGCCGCGCGGGTCAGGCGGCACGACAGGCAGAACCGCGACGCCGAACTGGAGGCGTGGAAGGCGAGCGCGGACCCGGAGGTGTTCGTCTCGGTGAAGATGGAGGAGGCGCTGGACCTGAAGGGCGACCTCTGTCGCTGGCAGGTGGTGTGTAAGGCGCCGTACCGGAACACGAACGACTCGCGGGTCGCCCGCCGGCTGGCGGACGGGCAGTGGGCGTGGTACCACCGGACGGCGCTGCGCACGGTCATCCAAGCGTGCGGGCGAGTCGGCCGCGCCCCGGACGACTACGGCGCGACGTACCTCGCCGACGACTCGCTGCTCGACCTCTTCGACCGCGCCGCGGCCGACACGCCCGCGTGGTTCCGCGATCAGGTCGACGCGATGACGACCCCGTCGCTCCCGGCGTTCGACCCCGACGCGGCGCTGGCGGGTATCGACGCGTCGGCGGCGAACGGTGCGCGGAGCGGACGGCGGCGGCGCCGCCGCTCGGGTGGGTCGAGGGGTTCGGATCGCTCGTCGCCTGCCGACGGCGATTCCTCGGTCGGCGACGGGGACGCGACCGCCGACAGCGGAACGACCGACGACGAGTCGGTCCGGACCCGCTCCGAGCGGGACGCGGAGCGACGGCAGAACCACCCGCTGTCGGACGTGTGGGGCGACGGCTGACGAGGCGCTATCCAGACGCGGCCGTCACAGCAGCGAGACGCCGTACGCGACCATGGAGCTCACCATGAGAAACGCGAAGAACAACGCCATGAGCTGTTGTCTGTCCATATCGGCGTTCGACCGCAGAGGCGTATAACTCCTGCGGGCGAGCGACGACGACGCGTGCGTCATATTACCACCTCCGAGCCGATCGTCCGTCAATATATATCGTATAAGGTGTATCAGGGGCCTGAATGAAGTAGTAACCTTCATAATCCCTCACGCGACTACTGGATGTATGGCCACGAACGGGCTGTCGAGTGCGCTGACGCTGTACGGTGCGCGAACCCTGACGCTGTCGCAGGCGGCCGCACAGGCAGGGCTCAGCGAGGCCGAATTCATCGAGCAACTCGAACGCCGCGGCATCGAGGTAACGGAGTCCGAGCGCGCCGCCGCGCTCGGCTGCGAGCAGCCCGCCCGCGCCGACTGAGCGGTGTCCCCCGCGGTCGGGGATGCCGACGCGTCGACGGTTTTCGCGACGCCGTCTCACGAACGATCAGTTCTACGGCCCTCCAGCCGTCCTCGTAGCGCGTTCGGTCCGGCTCGCAGCGATCCCTCAGTTGCCGCTCCGAGCCGACTCCGCGGTCCGTTCCGCCTCGTCGTCGGGCACGAGGTGGACCTCACCGCCGTGTTCGAACGCGAGGACCACGTCGGCGTCGCCGTCGACGAACGCCGGGTTCGGGACGGTCTTCGCCTCGTAGGTGACGGGGTCGAGCACCTGGATCGCGTTCTCGTCTTCGACGGTCACCACGGTGGTCTCCGTCGCGTCCGCGCGGGTCCCGAGCCGGGTCGCGTCGGGGGCCTCCGCGTCCGCGAACGCGGACGTGTACTCCGCGCCGCTCGCGAGCCGGATCCCCTGGAGACGGCCCGAGACGCCCGTGACGAGGACCGGCCCGTCGCCGTCCTCAGGGTCGACGATCTCGCCCTCCGCGTACTTCGGCAGCCGCACCGCGAACGTGACGCGGTACACCTCGTTGCCGTCGCCGTCCTCGGTGACGAGCGTCGGATACGACTCGAAGCTCCCGCCGAGCGACTCGGTGATCCGCGTCGCCACGTTCTGCGCGAGCCGGTTCGAGGAGAGCTTGATGTCCGGCCCGTCGTCGGTCTCGTTCACCTCGGTGATGAACGCCTCGCGGTCGCCGTCGGCCTCCTGGTCGGCGACGTACGACTCCGCGATGTCGAGCGCCTCGGCGCGCTCCGCCGGGGTGAGGTCGCGCTCGTCCGCGCGGACCTGAACGATCCCGGCGTAGTAGCCGCCGGCGATGCGCCCGCAGCGGTCGCAGGTCCCCCGTGATATCTTCACGGGGACCGTCCCCTCCGCGGAGCGGAGGGTCCCGCGGACGACGCCCGAGAAGCGGCAGTGCATCCGGACCGTGTTCTCGTCGACCTGCTCGGGCTCGACGCCCCACTCGACCTCCTCGGCGTCGACGTGGACGCCGAGCGCCTCCGCGACCTCGTCGACGGCGACGTCGGTGTAGTCGCGCGCGCCGACGTCGCGCCACGACTCGCCGCGCCTGACGGCGCCGCAGCCGGAACAAACCAACACCTCGATCCGGTCGGGGGCGTCGACCAGGTCGAAGTCCTCGAAGTAGCAGTCGTCGCAGAGCAGCGCGTCTCGCCCGCGCGGCTCGCCCGGAAGGGGGTCGCGCCGCTCGGGGACCGGGTCGCCGCAGCGCGGACAGAACTCCCGCGACTCGCTCATTACCCGCGGCTACGCCGAGGGCCCGTTTAAACGACGCGGACCGTCCCCGTCGGCGTCGACGGTTCTGCGGGCGGCTCCGGCCGTTCCGCGCGGGTCGCGACCTCCGAAATGGTTTTTCGCACGGACCGAGAACGGGTGCGTATGAGCGGTAACCCAGACGACGAGCGGCTCGAAGAACTGCGCGAACAGAAGATGGAGGAGCTTCGCGAGCGACAGGGCGGCGAGGGCGACGCCGCGGAGGCCCAACAGCAGGCCCAAGAGCGCGCCGAGGCCCAGCAGGAGGCGGTGCTGAAACAGTACCTCACCGACGGAGCCCGCCAGCGCCTCAACGCGGTCGAGATGTCGAAGCCGCAGTTCGGCGAGAAGGTGAAGAAACAGGTCGCCGCGCTGGCGCAGAGCGGACGCATTCAGGGACAGATCGACGAGGACCAGATGCGCGACCTGCTCAAAGAGCTCCAGCCCGAACAGAAGAGCTTCGACATCCGCCGCCGGTAGATGGAGCTCGCGCTGCTGTACAGCGGGGGGAAAGACTCCTCGCTGGCCGCCCACCTGCTCGACCGGTTCTACGATGTCCGCTGTGTCACCGGGAGCTTCGGGCTCACGGACGACTGGGAGCACGCCGAGCGGGCGGCCGGCGAACTCGGGTTCCCGTTCGAGCGGGCCGACCTCGACCGCGAAGTGGCCGAGCGCGCCGCCGAGACGATGGTCGCGGACGGCTACCCCCGGAACGGGATCCAGCGCGTCCACGAGCACGCCCTCGAGACCATCGCCGCGCTCGACGTCGACGCCATCGCGGACGGCACCCGCCGCGACGACCGCGTCCCCACGGTGTCGCGGGCGCAGGCGCAGAGCCTCGAGGATCGAAGCGGGATCGACTACATCTCCCCGCTCTCCGGGTTCGGCCGCCACGCCGTCGACCAGCTCGTCGGGGCGACCTTCGACGTCCAGCAGGGACCCAGCGAGGAGGTCCCCAAGGCCGACTACGAGGACGAGCTCCGGACGCTCATCGCCGACGAGTACGGCGAGGGCACGGTGGGAGAGGTGTTCCCGGACCACGACCAGACGTACGTCCACGGCCGGACCGACTGACTCCCGCAGACCCGGAAGCGCCGGAACTCCTTTCGACCCCGCGGTCGTAGCGTCGGGCATGTCATCCGACCGAGTCGTCGACCTGCTCAAGACGGCGTACGCCGACGAGATCGAGACCGTGATGAACTACCAGACGAACGCGATCGTCCTCGACGGCGTCCGGGCCGAGGAGATCAAAGAGAGCCTCAAACAGGACGTCCAGGAGGAGCTCGGCCACGCCGAACAGCTCGGGCAGCGGCTCAAACAGCTCGACGCGCGGCCGCCCGGCTCCGCCGAGTTCCCCGCCGGGCAGGAGTCGCTCCAGCCGCCCGAGGACTCGACGGACGTGTTGGCCGTCATCAACGGCGTGCTCGACGCCGAGGAGGACGCGATCGCGACGTACCGCGACCTGATCGACGCCGCGGAGGCGGCGGACGACCCGGTGACCGAGGACCTCGCCGTGACGCTGCTCTCGGACGAGGAGGCCCACCGGACCGAGTTCCGCGGATTCCAGAAGGAGTACCAGCGCGAGTAGACGGCCCGCGGAGCCGCCGCCCCTCGGCCGCGACCGCGCGCCGATCCCGGCTGTCCCGCCCCGAAGGGATGCTTTCAAGCGGGCGCTCGCCGAACCGGCGTCCATGTACGACGGCCTCAAAGGCTTCCGCGACTTCTACCCCGGCGAGCAGTCCGCCCGCCGCGAGGTGACCGACGCGATCGAGGACGCGGCGGCCCGCCACGGCTTCCGCGAGATCGCGACGCCCGCGCTAGAGCGGACGGAGATGTACGTGGACAAATCCGGCGAGGAGATCGTCGAGGAGCTGTACGCCTTCGACGACAAGGGCGGCCGCGGCGTCTCGATGACGCCGGAGCTCACGCCGACGGTCGCGCGGATGGTCGTCGAGAAGGGCCAGGAGCTGTCGAAGCCGATCAAGTGGGTCTCCACCCGCCCGTTCTGGCGCTACGAGCAGGTCCAGCAGGGCCGGTTCCGCGAGTTCTACCAGACGAACATCGACGTGTTCGGCTCGTCGGCGCCCGAGGCCGACGCCGAGGTGCTCGCGACCGCCGCCGACGCCCTGACCGACCTCGGACTCACCGGCGACGACTTCGAGTTCCGCGTCTCGCACCGCGACATCCTCGGCGGCCTCGTCCGGTCGCTCGCCGCCGACCCCGACGCGGTCGACACCGCTGCCGCGATCCGCGCGGTCGACAAGCGCGCGAAGGTCGACGACGCCGAGTACGTCGGACTGCTCTCCGACGCGGGCCTCGCCCGCGACACCGCGCGCGACTTCGACGACCTCATCGCGGGGGTGGAGACCGTCGACGACCTCGACGCGGTCGCCGAGGCGGGCGACGAGTCGGTCGAGGCCGCGGTCGAGAACCTCCGGAACGTCCTCGCCGCCGCCGCCGACTTCGGTGCGGGCGAGTTCTGCGACGTGTCCCTGACGACCGCCCGCGGGCTCGACTACTACACCGGGGTCGTCTTCGAGTGCTTCGACTCCACCGGCGAGGTGTCCCGCTCCGTCTTCGGCGGCGGGCGCTACGACGACCTCATCGAGAGCTTCGGCGGCCAGCCCACCCCCGCGGTCGGGGTCGCCCCCGGCCACGCCACTCTCAAGCTGCTCTGCCAGCGCGCCGGGGTCTGGCCGGACGAGGAGCTCTCGACCGACTACTACGTGCTCGGCGTGGGCGACACGCGGGGCGAGGCGGCCGCGCTCGCGAGCGACCTCCGCGCGCTCGGCGACGACGTGGTGGTCGAACAGGACGTCTCCGACCGCTCGTTCGGCGCGCAGTTGGGCTACGCCGACTCGATCAACGCCGAGACGGTCGTGGTCGTCGGTGAGCGCGACCTCGAGAACGGCGAGTACACGGTGAAGGACATGGAAAGCGGCGACGAGACGACGGTGCCTGTCGAGGAGTTCCCGCCCGAGGAGGGGCTCCCGACGTACGAGGACTACGAGTAGGCGCGTCGGTCGCGGCCTGAACCCTTTTCAGGGTCGCACGGGGAACGGGAGACGATGATCCCGCTCGCGACGACGATGCCCCCGACCGAGGTCGCGCTCCGCGTGGCCGCGGGCGTCCTCCTCATCCTGATCAACGCGTACTTCGTGGCGGTCGAGTTCGGCCTGACGCGCCTCCGGCAGTACCCGGAGTCGGAGATGGACACCCCCGGACTGCGGCGCGCCTGGGAGATGACGGACGACCTGGAGTTCTACCTCACCACCTGCCAGGTGTGGATCTCCGGCACGAGCATCGCGCTCGGTATTGTCGCCGAGCCGGGGCTTGCGGCGATCTTCGCGCCGATATTCGAGAACACCGCGCTCGCGTCGGCCGGCGCGGGCTCGCTGTTGGGTTTTTTCCTCATCAACATGGTCCACCTGACTCACGGCGAGCAGACGCCGACGTATCTCGGCGTCGAGCGCTCGAAGCAGGTCGCGAACTACGGCGCTCGGCCGCTGTACTGGTTCGCCTGGAGCATCTCGCCGCTGATCAAGTTCGGCGACTGGGTCGCGAAGGCGACGCTGGGGCTCTTCGGCGTCGAGATGACCGGGTCGTGGACCGAGGCCGAAGGGGAGGTGCTGGAGACGCGCGCGCAGCTCCGCACCCGCCTCGGCTCGATGATGGAAGACATCGAGCTACCGAAGGAACGGCGCGAGGAGATTCTCAACGCGCTCGACGTGGATCGGGTCACCGTCGCGGACGTGATGACGCGGCCCGACGAGATCGTCTCGCTGACCACGACGGCGTCGGTCGACGAGAACCTCGACCGGATCCGGGACACCCCGCACACGCGCTTCCCGCTCGTGGGCGAGGACCGGGGCGACTTCGAGGGGATCGTGTACGCCCCCTCGATCGTGAGCCGCTTCGACGCGCTCCGCGACGGCGACCTGACGTTCGCGGACGTCGCGGCCCCCCCGCTGACGGTCTCCCCCGACGCGAGCGTCAGCGACGCCTACGACCGGTTCCAGGCGGAGTCGCAGGAGCTCGCCCTGGTCGTCGCTGACGGCGAGGTCGTCGGCCTGCTCACCGCGACCGACGCCATGGAGGCGGTGATGGGCCAGCTGGAGGACCCGCTGGACGCCGGCGAACTGTAGCGCGCGACACGACTCCGGTCAGTCCTTGTACGCCTCGCGCAGGAACACCAGCGCCCCGCCGAGCATCGCGAGGTTGCCGAAGAAGGCGAGCCGCTCGCCGCCCTTGTCGTCCTCGTCGGCGTTCCAGAAGTCGTGCATCGTCGCGGTGACGACGGTCAGGAACGCGACCGCCGCGCCGGTCGCGACCCGCGGGAGCCGCCAGAGCGCGATGCCGACGCCGGCGACGATCATCATGCCGGAGGCGAACGGCGCGGCCACGTCCGGCATCGGAACGCCCGCCGACTCGGCGTACTCGATCGTGTCGTCCATGTCGCGGAAGTCCTCCGAGGCCTGCGCGGCGAGGCCGGCGCCTAGGAGGACGCGCCCGAGCCGCGACGGCGCGCCGCGGCCGGTCGCCTCGTCGCTCGCGTCTGGTGTTTCGTCGTCGCTCATACCGCACACAACGCGGCCGCGCCTCATAAATCGCGGTGGCGGCGGACGCGGCGTCCCGTCGCGCCGCCCCCTCGCGCCGCGTCGGTCGCCCCTCACACCCGGTCGATCTGCGCCAGCAGCTCCGCGGTCGCCGCCGCGTCGAAGCCCATCGGGCGGCGCCACCAGGGCCCCTTCCCGGAGTCGCTCGACAGGTCGGTGACGATCGGGTTCGCTTCCACCCCTGCGTCGGGCGCACTCAGCGGAACGACCCGGTCGAAGCGGCCGGACGCGTCCGGGTCGCCGACCGCGACGACGCGGGCGTCGAACGGGTCCCGCTTCAGGTGCGCGTTGGTCGGCGCCGCGGCGGCGGCGGCGGCGCGGTCGACGACACCGTCGCCCTCGGCCGGCGAGAGTACGCGCTCGATCCGGATCCCCGCGAAGAGGTACGCGCCCCAGTCGGGGGCGAGGTCGTCGTCGACGGCGACGCCGTGCTCTCGGAGCCACGCGCCGCCGCGGTCGTCCGCGCCCGCGTCGCCGGGGCGCTCGTCGCCCGGTCCGGCCCAGTCGCGCGGCCGCAGCGACAGCGTCGCGTAGAACAGGAGCCGGTCGCCGGGTTCGAGGGTCGCGATCCGCCCGGCCTTCACCCCGTGCGGGTCGCCGTACGTCGCGCGCTCGCGGCCGTGAACGCCCGGGAACTCGGGGTCGGCGTGGACGGGCACCTCGCGCAGGGCCTCCGGGACGGCGAACGGGAGGTCGAGGTCGCCGTAGGTCGGGACCGGCTCGTCGACCGGGGCGCGCCCGCGCGGCAGCGTCGCCGCCGACTCGGGGATCGGGACGTACGCGAAGGAGCCGTCGGGGTAGACGGACCCCCGGAACCCGGGTTCGTTCGTGTTGGCGGCGACGTTGACCGCGAGGGCGCGAGGGCCCGGCATCGAAAAAGCGCGGGCTCAGTCCGCCGTCGCCGCGGTCGCCTCGTGGTCGATCTCGGTCCCGAGCAGGTCGAGGAACTGCGCGATCCACTCGGGGTGATCGGGCCACGCCTGCCCGGTGACGAGGTTGCCGTCGGTCGTCACGCCGTCGGCCCACGAGCAGCCGGCGGCCTCGACCTCCGGCCTGACGGCGGGGTACGCCGTGATCTCGTAGCCGTCGAGGACGCCCGCCGCAGCGAGGATCTGCGGGCCGTGACAGATCGACGCGACGGGCTTGTCCGCCTCGAAGAAGTGCCGCACCGCGTCGAGCACCTCGTCGTAGCCGCGGAGGTACTCGGGGGCGCGCCCGCCGGGAACGACTAAGGCGTCGTAGTCGGCCGGGTCGACCTCGTCGAAGCCGTGCGTGAGCTCGAAGTTGTGCCCGCGCTCCTCCAGGTACGTCTGGTCGCCGCGGAAGTCGTGGATCGCGGTCTTGACCGTCTCGCCGCCCTCCCTGTCCGGACAGACGGCGTGGACCTCGTGGCCGACCACCTGGAGCGCCTGGTACGGCACCATTATCTCGTAGTCCTCCCCGAAGTCGCCGACGATCATCAGTATCCGTTGTCCTGTCATGTGTGCGACACCACCTCTGCGTACGCGCTGCTGGCCAATAACGATACTGGCGTGAGATATCATACCACGAACAAGCCGCCTCCGATCACCGACGCGTCGGCCGCACGGCGCCCTCAGCGCGGCGGGCTCGGCGGCGGGAGGTCCCGCTGAAACTCGTCGAACTGCTCGGGGTCGTCCGGGAGGTCGTACTCGATCTCGCGGTCGTCCTGGTTGTCGGGGAGCCGGCCGTCCTCGATCTCCTCGGCGGCCTCCTCCCACCCCGGCTTCACGCGGACACTGCGGGCGGGCGATCCGACGACCACGTGATGGGCGGGCACGTCGCCTTGGACCACGGATCGCGCGCCCACGACGCTGTTCTCGCCGACGCGGCAGCCGGCCCGGACCATCGCGTCGTAGGTGACGCGGGCGTCATCCTCGACGATCGTGTGGAAGTTCCGGACCTCGGTCTGGTCGACGATGTCGTGATCGTGGCTGTAGAGGTGGACGCCGTCGGAGATGGAGGCGCGGTCGCCGATCGTCAGCTTCCCGCGGTCGTCGAGGTGGACGTCGTCGTGGATCACGACGTTGTCGCCCACCTCGATGTTGTGGCCGTAGGTGACGGAGATCCCCTTGAAGAAGCGACAGTCGTCGCCGCACTCGGCGAAGAGGTGGTTGCCGAGCATCTGCCGGAACCGGAGCGCGAACTCGACGTTGTCGGCCATCGGTGTGGCGTCGAACTGGCGCCAGAGCCACTGGAGGTGCTTCGAGCGCTGGAAGCGCTCCTCGTCCTTCTCGGCGTAGTACTCCGAC
Organism: Halorubrum ezzemoulense DSM 17463; assembly: GCF_002114285.1. Lineage (GTDB taxonomy): Archaea > Halobacteriota > Halobacteria > Halobacteriales > Haloferacaceae > Halorubrum > Halorubrum ezzemoulense. Next base: position 88,047 of record NZ_NEDJ01000001.1, on the reverse strand, counting down.
TCCAGCGTCGCGTTACACGGGTCGTACCCCTGGAGGCGCACGCGCTCGGCGCGCGACACCGATTCGCCGCTCTGCCACGCCTCCCACGCCTCCCGGTCGCCGTGGAGGTCGATCAGCACGTCACGGACGACCTCGCAGGTGTCCTCGTCCGAGGAGAGCCGCTCGTCCACCTCGTCGATGAACCCTCGGACCCCGGCCTCGGCGCCGTCGGGCAGGGACACGTGTCGCTTTGTCATCGGCCCTCCTTCGTCGCCATCACTCAAATGGATTCGGTTGTGCGACCACGGCGCCTCAGCCGATCAGTACAGTTCCTCGGCGGCAAATATGCCGACGAGAACGCCCGTGAAGGCGATCACGAACGCCGGGGCGATCGCGGCCCTGCCGAACGAGAGCAACAGCGCGGTGACCGCGACGACGGCGATGATCCCGAGCAGGGCGATCACGGCGTCGAGCCGCCGACGGAGGGAGTCGTCCATGGGCGGTCGACGAGCCGGGATCAAGTAATAGGCGGCGGGACGAGCCGAGACGAGCGAGCGTGATCGCCGCCCGCTCCACCGCCCCGAGACCGACAGCGATCGCCGGCCGTTCCACCGCCCCGAGACCGACCGCGCCCGATAAGTGTCCCGACCACTAACCGGTTGGCATGCAACACCGCGAACTCGGTAACTCGGGCGTCGAGGTCTCGGAGGTCGGCTTCGGCGCGTGGGTCGTCGGCACCGACTGGTGGGGCGACCGCTCGGACGAACAGGCGGTCGGGATGGTCGAGGAGGCGCTCGACGCGGGCGTCACCTACGTCGACACCGGCGACGTGTACGGCCACGGCGACAGCGAGGAGATAATCGGGACGGCGATCGCCGGCCGCCGCGACGAGGTGACGCTGTCGACGAAGATCGGCTACGACTTCTACGACAACCCGCAGGCCGGTCACGGCGAGCTCCCGAAGGAGCTGAACCGTGAGTACCTCACCGAGGCGTTCGAGGCCTCGCTGGACCGCCTCGACACGGACTACGTCGACGTGCTCCAGCTCCACAACGCGAACGTCGACGAGGTGACCCCCGAGGTGCGCGACCTCCTCCGCGAGTGGAAGGCCGACGGGCGCGTCCGCGCGCTCGGCTGGGCGCTCGGCCCCTCGATCGGCTGGCTCGCCGAGGGCGACGCCGCCGTCGAGTACGAGGAGTTCGACGCGGTCCAGACCGTCTTCAACATGTTCGAGCAGGAGCCCGGTCGCCACTTCGTGGACACGATCCGCGAGAGCGGTTCGGACACCTCCGTCATCGCTCGCGTCCCGCACTCCTCCGGCCTGCTGAACGAACAGGTGACGCCCGACACCGTCCTCGAGGACGGCGACCACCGCTCGCACCGCCCGAAGGAGTGGTACGAGACCGGCTGGGAGAAGGTCGACGCGATCCGCTTCCTCGAAGACCCCGACGGCGTTGAGGGGGCGCGCACGATGGCGCAGGCCGCGATCCGCTGGCTGCTCGCGCACGACGAGGTCGCCTCCGTCACCCCGACGTTTCGCGACGGCGCCGACATCGCCGAGTGGAGCGCCGCCGCCGACGTGCCGCCGATCTCCGACGCCGAGTACGAGCGGCTCGACGATCTGTACGCCCGCAACTTCGACATCGACCGCGACGACGGGATGGACGTCCTCCGCACCTCCGTCGACGGCGAAGACATCGAGGCCGCCGGCCTCGACAAGCGCGCCGCGTCGTACTGAGCGGCGACCCCGCGTTCGATCGACGCCGATCGACCCGGCCTCTTCGCCTCGAAACCGCCAGACAGCGCCTTGACACCGTCGCTCAGGACCACTTTCACTCCGGGGCGGCTCGGCCGCGCCGCTGGCGGGTGCGGAAACGGTGGCTCGGTCGAAACCCGTCATCACAAGGGGCTCAGTGGGGGTAACCGACTCGTCATCGCCACCACGGTGCGATCTACTCGCTCGCGGGTATAAACTGATCGCGACGGCCCCCGACGACCGGCGGCTGTGGTCGCGGCGACCGCTCGACCGGGCGCCCGGGCCTGCGACCCGTGAGGAGAGAGCGACCGAAGCGAGCGAGTAGGGCGGAGCGGAAACTGACATGATACTGAGCAACTGTTAATCTACATCCCGCTGTATTGGCGACTAGTGCTGTGCTGGCACAAGTCCCGCGCAGTGCGGGTCGCAGTAGCCCGGCCCCGAACGGTGGGTTCACTGACTCCGAAGGGCGTTCGGTAGGCGGGGCGCACAAAACGCCCCGTCGCGTCGCATGACGGCGAGGACCACATCGAAGCCCCACCCTCAACGAGCGAGCCCCCCAACGAGCGAGCCTGTCAGCGCGAGCGAAGCAGGGTGAGGTCGGTTACTCGCCCCCGCTGCAGACGAGGACCGGCCGTTCGGTGTCGAGGATGACGCTCTGCGTGACGCTGCCGAACAGGACCTTCCCGGTGGGGGTGCGCTTCCGCCCGGCGACGACGATCTGGTCGGCGTCGTACTCGTCGGCGACGTTGAGGATCGCTCGGGCCGCGTCGCCGCCGTACCCCTCGGGCGTCACCTCGATCCCGGCGTCTTCGAGTCGCGACCGAGCGACCCGAACTGACTTTACCTGTTCGACGGTGCCCCCCTCCCTGTTCTCGCTGAAGGAGTGAACGAGGACCGCCGTCACGTCGTCCGTCTCCAGCGGCATCGACGCGATCGTCTCGGCTTGCGCGCTGGCCCGGTCCTCGTCCGCGTCGATACCCACGACAAAAGTGAACATGCGACAGTCGTTGCGGCACTCGCATTTGACTGTTTCGGCGGACCGGATCGCTCCGCGCGATGCTCTCGAGCGCCGCGGCGACCGAAGGACTGCCCGCAGGCGAGTGAATCCATCCCTAATGATTATGTAGTACGTGGCTCTGGGTGGTAGGTAGATACTCATGACAAATGATAACACAGGGGATCCGACGAGGCTGTACCGGCGGCGCAACGTCCTGAAGAGCGGTGCCGCCGGAGCGGCGACGCTGGCGCTCGCCGGATGTATCGGCGGCGGGGACGGCGGAGACAGCGGAAGTGGCAGCGGCGGCGGAGGGAGCGGGGGGATGCCCGATTCCGTTACGGTGCCCGGGATATACGACGAGAGCGGCGCGACTTCCGACGTGGGCCGGCCGACGGCCATCGGCTCTCGCGACACCATCACGTACATCAACGAGAACGACCTGTTCGACGTGAGCATCGACCATCCGAACAACGACTACGCCTACGAGGTGCCGCAGGCCCAGCAGTACTACCAGCAGTACACCTCGGAGTCGTCGCCGCCGCTGATCATCGGCTGGGGGACCGCCGACACCGAGGCGCTGGCGGGCACCGTCGCGGACGACGAGGTGGTGTACGTCTCCGCGTCCTACTCCGCGAACCTCGTCACCGAGGAGTTCCCGTACAACTTCTTCGGGAACCTCGATTACACCAGCCAGGCCCGCGCCCACCTGCGGTGGATCGCGGACAACGACCCCGAGGCGACGGTCGGGTTCATCTTCTCTAACACGGCGTTCGGGCGGTCGCCCGTCGAGGGCGGCAAGCAGTACGCCGAGGAGCTCGGGCTCGACGTGGCCTCGGACATCAACCTCCCGCTGACCGCCAACTCCGCGACCACGCAGCTCAGACAGGCCCGCGACCAGGAGATCGACTACCTCATCCACCAGAACACGTCCGCGCCGATGCGGGTGCTCTTGGAGGACCGACAGGACATCTACCCCGACCTGACGGTGTGCGGCCTGACCTACACCGTCGACGAGCGCGTGGTCCAGCAGTCGCCCGACATCTTCGAGGGCGTGCGATACGTCAACGCGTTCCGAACGTTCCAGGGCGCTCTCGACAGCGGCGGCCGGGGCGCGGAGATCATCGAGGCGAACTTCGAGCGCGAGGGGCGCAGCATGGACGACCCGGAGGTCGCCCAACTCAACTACGTGCGCGGCGTGATCCACGCGCTGCTCGCGCTGAAGGGCCTGCAGAACGCGGCCGAGGCCGGGAACGACGTCACGACCGGGCCGAACGTCAGACAGGGGATGTTCGGCATCGAGGACGACGACATGTTCGGCCTCGCTGAGCCGTTCAGCTACGCGGAGGACGACCGGCGCCCGACGATGAACGGGCGGCTGTTCGAGGTCACCGACGGCAGCCTGAGCTTCGACACCAGCGTCGAACTGCCCCGTCGCGACTCCTGGATCGGACTGTGATGGCGACCGACGAGCAAACGACCGCGGACGCGACGGCCGCGGCGGGCGACGGCGATCCACCGGTCGTCGAACTCGACAACGTCGAGATCGTCTACGACCGGCACTTCCTCGCCGTGCAGGGCGTCTCGATGTCGGCCAGCGAGGGCGACATCGTCGCGCTGCTCGGCCCGAACGGCGCCGGGAAATCGACGATACTGAAGATGATCAGCGGCATCGGGCGGAGCGAGCGCGGCGAGGTCACGCGGGGTCGTGTTTTCCTGCGCGGCGAGGACGTGACCAACTACGGCGCCAACGAGATGGTCGGCCGCGGCATCACGCACATCCTCGAAGGAAGGCGGGTGTTCGAGGACCTCACCGTCGAGGAGAACCTCCGGTGCGGGCTCTACCGCGAGGGCCGCCGGTTCCGGTTCGACGAGGACGACTACCAGATCGCCTTCGAGTACTTCCCGCAGTTGGAGGACATCTTAGACCTCAAGGCGGGCTACGCCAGCGGCGGGCAACAGCAGATGCTCGTCATCGCGCGAGCGCTCATCCACCGGCCGAACCTGCTCCTGTTGGACGAGCCGTCGCTCGGCCTCGCGCCGAAACTTGTCAGGGACATCTTCGAGACGCTCGTGGAGATCAACAGGAAGGAGGACATCACGATGCTCATCGCCGACCAGAACGCCAAGCGCACCCTGGAGATCGCCGACTACGGCTACGTCATGGAGAACGGGCAGATAGAGCTTCACGACCCGGCCGACGATCTCGTCCAGCGCGAGGAGATCAAGGAGTTCTACCTCGGCACGTCCAGCGAGGACTCCCGCTACACCGACATCAGGCACTACAAGATCCGCAAGAGGTGGACCTGATGAGCGCAGATCAGGAGGCCGAGACGCGGGCGGCGGCGCTCAGAGGCGGGACTCACGTTTCTCCCGAGGACGCCGCGATCGGCTGCCGGAACGTGACCAAGACGTTCGGCTCGATCACCGCCGTCGACGACGTGGACCTCGGTGTCGCCGACGGCGAGTGGGTGTCCATCGTCGGTCCGAACGGGGCCGGGAAGACCACGCTGTTGAACATCCTCAACGGTTTCTACACGCCCGACGCCGGGAGCGAGGTGTTCCTGAACGGCGAGGAGGTCAGCGGCAGGCCGGAACACTACCGCGCGCGCCACGGCATCGGGCGGACGTTCCAGGGCTTGGAGCTGTTCGAGAGCGAGGACGTCTTAGAGAACGTGATGACGACCCGGGCCGTCGCCGAGCGCCCGAACGTACTCTCGGCGATGCTGTACTACGGGACCGGCCGGAAGACGGAGGCCGAGAACATGCGGTTCGTCGAGGAGATACTCGACTACCTCGAGCTCTGGGAACACCGCCACACGACGGTGTCGACGCTGCCGCTCGGCGTCCAGCGGCGCGTGGACCTCGCCCGCTCGCTCGCGCTCGAACCGGACGTGCTCCTGCTCGACGAGGCGATGAGCGGGCTCACCTTCGACGAGAAGTACGACATGATCCGCTTCCTGACCGACCTCCACGAGGAGGAGGGGCTGACGCTCGTGATGATCGAGCACGACCTCGAAGTCGTCACCGCCGTCTCCGAGCGGATGATCGTCATGCAGAAGGGCGGCGTCATCGCCCGCGGGCCGCCCGAGGAGGTGACGAACGACCCCGAGGTCGCCCGCGTCTACACGGGGGTCGAGTAGATGGCGGCCGACAACGCCGAGAGCGAGGGCGTCGCGTCGGGCGACTCCGACGACTCGGGGCTCTCCGTCGAGCGCGTCCTGACCGCGCCGGAGGGCGAGTCGGTTCCCATCGTCTCCGACCGGGCGCTCCCCGAGATCCTCATCGACCACGCCGCCGAGCATCCTGACGACATCGCCCTGCGCTGGAAGCGGTACGGAGTCTGGCAGGAGTTCACTTGGGAGGAGTACTACGACCGGATGGAGCGGTTCGCGCTCGGCTTAGAGGAGTACGGGTTCGGCGACGAGGACGTGCTGTTCACCATCGGCTACAACCGCCCGCACCAGCTGTGGGCGTGGATCGCCGCGCAGTCCCTCGGCGGGATGGCGGCCCCGAACTACGAGGACATGCTGCCCGAGGACATCGAGAAGCAGCTCCGACTGCTCGAGCCCGAGGTGGTGTACGCGGAAGACCAAGAGATGGTGGACAAGCTCCTCCTCGTCTCGGGCGACGTGCCGTCGCTGTCGACCATCATCTACCGGGACGACAAGGGGATGTTCCGGTACGAGAACGGCGAGAAGACCGAGCCGGGCGACCCGGAGATCGTCGCCTACGAGGACGTCGAGGAGCGCGGCCGCGAGCGCCGCGAGTCCGGGGCCGTGAGCGACGACTACCTCGCGTCCGAGATCCAGGCCGTGCCCGCGGAGGCGACCGCGATGCTCGCGCCCACGTCGGGGACGACGGGGATGCCGAAACGCGTCCGGCTCTCGCATTTCAACCTCGTGAACCTCGCCAACGCCGCCATCGACATCGACCCGCTGCCGAAGGAGTCGGACTACTTCTCCTACCTCCCGATGGCGTGGGTGGGCGAGCAGATGATCCTGCTCGCGGCCGCGTTCGTCGCCGGCTGGACCGCGAACTTCCCCGAACAGCCCGAAACGGAAGAGGAGGACCTCCGCGAGATCGGCCCGGAGATCATCTTCTCGTCGCCGAAGCGGTACGAGGCGTGGGTCGCGGATATCAAGGCGAAGGTCGAGAACACCACCCGGTTCAAGCGCTGGGTGTACGAGAAGGCGACGAGCATCGGCGAGAAGTACGCCGAGTACGTCATCGGCGACAGGAACGACGAGGAGCCGCCGGCGTGGCTGCGCGGTGCCCACTGGCTGTCGTACTGGGTGGCGTACCGCCCGATACTCGACAAGATCGGGCTGAAGCGCGCGAAGAACGTCTACACCGGCGGGGGCCCGCTCGGGGAGGACCACTTCGAGTACTACCACGCGATGGGCGTCCCGCTCAAGCAGATCTGGGGGCAGTCCGAGGTGTGCGGCTTCGTGACGATGCACCGCGACGACGATGTCCAGGTCGAGACGGTCGGCGAGGTGTTCCCGAACGTCGAGGTGGGCATCACGCCGGGCGGTGAACTCCTCGTCCGCGGCCCGGTCGTCACCTCCGGCTACTACGGGATGCCGGAGAAGACGGAGTCGGCGTTCGAGGACGGCTGGCTCCACACCGACGACTTCGGCGCGCTCACCGACGACGACCACGTGCGGATCTTCGACCGGATGGACGACGTGTTGGAGATGAGCGACGGCACCGCCGTCGCGCCGATCAGCGTCGAGACGAAGCTGAAGTTCAACCCCTACGTGAAGGAGGCGATGGTCGTCGGCGACGACCGCGCCGAGCTCACCGCGGTGCTGAACATTCGGTACGACAACGTCGCGGAGTGGGCCGACCAGCGAGACATCCAGTACGCGGGGTACAGCGACCTAACGCGGAAGGAACCGGTCTTAGAGCTGCTTCGCGGAGTGGTCGCCGAGACCAACGAGGACCTCGACAACCCGATCCGGCGGTTCGTGCTCCTGTTCAAGGAGTTCGACGCCGACGACGGGGAGCTCACCCGCACCGGGAAGCTCCGCCGCGAGGTCGTCGTGGACCGGTACGGCGACCTCGTGACCGCCCTGTACGACGGCAGCACCGAGATAGCAATGGAGCTCACGATCACGTACCAAGACGGCAGAGAGTCCGATGAACGCGGCGTCATGCGCATCGTCGACGTGGACCAACCGGTCCTCGACGACGACCGCGAACTGGAGGTGAGCTAGATGGTCGACTGGGTCACGTTCATCGACATCTCGCTGAGCGGACTCGGACTGGGCGCGCTGTACGCGCTCGTGGCCATGGGCTTCTCGCTCATCTACAAGGTGACCGGCGTCCTGAACTTCGCGCAGGGCCAGATCGCGATGATCGGCGCGTACGGGGTCGTGGTCTTCGGCACGGCCACCGTGCTCCCGGCGGCGATCCCCGCGTGGGCCGCGGTGCTCGTGACGGTCCTGCTCGGCCTCGTGCTCGGGCTGGCGCTCGAACGCGTCGTGTTCCGCCAGTTCATCGGCGAACCGGTGCTGTCAGTCATCATCGTGACGCTGGCGCTCGGCAGCATCCTCGAGGGCGTCGTCTTCTTCCTGTACGGCCAGAACGCGCAGGCGTACCCGTCGGCGCTGACGTTCGGCGGCCAGCTCAGCCTCCCGCTGGGCACCTCGATACAGGCGGCGTACGCCATCGCCGTCGCCATCGCGCTCGTCGTCGTCGCCGTGCTGATGCTGTTCTTCCGCGAGACCGTCACCGGGTCGATCCTCCGGGCGTCGGCCAGCGACGAGCAGGCGGCGATGGTGCTCGGCGTCTCGATCGAGCGCACCATCGCGCTCGCGTGGACGCTCTCGATCGCCATCACCGCCATCGGCGGCATCCTGCTCGCGACCTCCAGCGGCGGGGCGGCGGTCTCCATCGAGAACACGGGGATCATCATCTTCGCCGCCGTCGTGTTGGGCGGCCTCGACAGCATCCCCGGGGCGTTCATCGGCTCGATCGTCGTGGGCGTCCTCCAGGAACTCGGCTCGTACTACCTCGTGGGCGGCACGGCGGTGTACGTCCCGTTCACGGACGTTCAGGCCAACTTCGGCGCGGGGTTCGGGGAGATACTCCCCCTCATCCTCCTGCTCGTCGTCATTCTGGTGAAGCCGTACGGCCTGTTTGGCACCGAGCGGATAGAGAGGCTCTGACCATGAACGGACACAGTTCGCGCGCCACGCGGCGCTCCGGCGGCGTACCGACGACTCGAACGGCCGCGGCCGAAGGGGGGTGGTCGCATGCCCTGCGGTGAGTACTTCACCGACTACGAGTCGCGGATGGGCCTCGTCCGGTGGCGGACGCAGAAGATCGCGCTCGCCCTGGGGCTGCCGATCCCCTTCATCGCGCCGTTCCTGCTCGGCGGCGGGACCGTGACGCTGCTGACGCAGGCGTACATCTTCGCCATCGCGGTGTTGGGGCTCAACGTCATCCTCGGCTACGCGGGCGAGATCGTGCTCGCGCAGGGCGCGTTCATGGCCATCGGCGCGTACAGCACGAGCAGGCTGCTCGCCGTCGGCGCGGGGCTGTTTCCGGCGCTCGCCGTCGGCGGCCTGATCTCCGCGCTGGTCGCGGTCGGCTTCGGCCTCCCGTCGTTCCGGGTCAAGGGGTTCTACATCGCCATCTCGACGCTGGCGCTCCAGTTCATCGCCGAGGAGTGGTTCTTCGTGAACCCGCAGCTCGCGTTCATCCACGGCGGAACGACCCAGTCGGTGCCCTCGAACGTGGGCCTCGTCGGCCCGGTCGGCGCCCTCGGCACGACCATCGACAAGTACCTGCTCGCGCTGGTGCTGTTGTTAGTGTTCGCGTTGCTGTCGCTGAACCTCTCGCGGACCGGGATCGGAAAGACGTTCCGCGCCATCCACGAGAACGACCTCTCCGCGTCCGTCCTCGGTGTCAACGTGTTCAAGAACAAGCTGCTCGCGTTCGCCATCGGCGGGTTCATGATCGGTGTCGCGGGCGGGCTGTTCGGGTTCCAGATCGGCTTCATCAACGCGGAGTACTTCACCCTCGGGCTCACGCTCGAACACTACGTCATGCTGCTGTTCGGCGGCCTCGGGCGCGTGTGGGGGGCGCTGCTCGGCGTCGGCGTCGTCACGCTCGTGCAGGACTACCTCAACGACGGGCTGAACTACCTCGCCGACCTCACGGGAACCAACGCGACCGCCCTGCTGCCGGTGTTCTTCGGTTCGATCATCATCGTCGTGCTCGCCGTCGAGCCGAAGGGGGTGTTGGCCGGGCTGGGCAAGATCAAGGAGTACCTGCGCACGTGGCCGTTCGCGTACTGAGCGCGACGGCCCGCGCGCCGCGATACGGTCGCGTCGCTCCCGTCTGACCTGACGCGATCCGTCTGATCTGACGCGGTCGACTTCGACGCCGCGCCCGTGACGGAGATTTATGTGCCAGTTTTTCGTGTGTTAACGCGATGTACGACGACAGCACACTGGCTGCGGTCGGGGAGCAGTTGGAGCGGGTCGCCGACCGCGACTTCTACGCCGAGAAGTTCGCGGACGCGGGCGTCGACCCGACGGCGGTTGACTCGTGGGCCGACTTCCGGTCGCTCCCGTTCACCACGGCGGGGGAGCTCGAGGCCGACTTCGAGGCCGCGCCGCCGAGCGGGTCGCTGTACGACGGCGCAGCCATGGTCACGTTCTCGCCGATGGGCGAGCAGCTGCGACCGGTGTTCGACACGGCCGACGACCTCGAGGCCCAGGCCGCCGCCAACGCGGACGTGCTCGAACGCGCCGGCGTCGAGCCCGGCGACCGCGTCGTCAACACGTTCGGTTACGAGCTGTTCGGCACCGGGTACGTGCTCCATCGGGCGCTCGAACGCCTCGGCGCGGAGGTGTTCCCGCTCGGCCCCGGCGACTCCGAGCAGGCCGCCGCCACCATCGAGGCGTACGACGTGGACGCCGTCGTGGCCAACCCGAGCTTCGCGCTGAAGATCGGCGCCGAGGGCGGCTCGGTCGACACGTTCGTCGGCGCGGGCGAGCCGTTCACGTCGATCCCCGGCCGCCGCGAGGCGGTCAAGGACGCGCTCGACGCCTCGACCGCGGTGGACTACTTCGGTACGCGGCACATCATGCCCGTCGCGGCCGAGACCGCGGCCGAGGACGGCCTCCGCGTCGTCGACGACTACGCGGTGGTGGAGGTCGTCGACCCGGACACCGGCGAGGTGCTGGACGCCGGCAAGCGTGGGGAGGTCGTCGTGACGCACCTCAGGAAAGCGGGGGTTCCCCTTGTGCGCTACCGGACCGGCGACCTCGCCGAACTCGCGGTCCGGGACGGGACGGTCGTGCTGCCCGACGGCGTCATCGGCCGCACGGACGAGCGGCTGAAGGTCAAGGGCGTGAAGGTGTACCCGGAGAGCATCGAGACGGTGCTCGCCGGCTTCGAGGGACTGACCGGTGAGTACCGCGTCGAAGTGTCCCAGCCCGAGACCACCGACCGCCTCGTCGTGATCTGCGAGGGCGAGGCCGACGCCGACGAACTGCGCGCGGCGCTCGGCGACCGCCTCATCGTGACCCCGGACGCCGTCGAACTGGTCGCCGACCTCGACGAGCCCGGCGTCGTGGACGAGCGGTACTAAGCGCCCGCCGAGCATCGGCGTCGCTCAGTCGCCGTCGAGGAGGCGGCATCGTCGCTCAGTCGCCGTCGAGGAAGCGGCGCGCGGTCCGAGAGAACATGTTCCGTTGCGCTTCGACCGGGAGATCCCGCGCAAGCAGGTGCTCTCGTTCCCGGGCGTACGGATACGGAATGTTCGGGTAGTCGGAGCCGTACATGACCGACTCCGAGACCTCGATCAGCGTCTCGTCGGCGACCGTCGCCGGGTCGAACTCCATGTACGTCTCGGCCACGCTCGACATGGCGAAGGTGGTGTCGAGGAAGACGTTGCCGTTGTCGCGGGCGAGTTCGACGAACGCGTCCACCTCGTACGTCCCCATGTGCGCGGCGCACACCCGCACGTCCGGGTAGGAGGCGAGAAACGACTCGAAGCGCTCGACGCCGACGTGGGGGCTGTCCTCGAACATCGGCGCCGTCCCGGCGTGGAGCAGGACCGGCGCGCCGCGGGCGGCGACGGCCTCGTAGGCGGGGTCGAGCCGCGGGTCGTCGGCCGCGAACCCCTGGACCGGCAACTGGAGCTTCAGGCCGCGGGCCCCGGCGTCGAGGGCGTCCGCGACGACGGTCCCCGCGTCGTCGTCGCCGGCGTGGACGGTGGCGAACGGGACCGCCATCTCGGAGTCCGCGGCAGCCTCGATCACCCACTCGTTGAGGTCGCCCGCCGTCCCCGGGCGCGAGGCGTACGGGAGCGCGACGTACCGCTCGACGCCGGCGGCGGTCAGTGCCGCTTCCATCCGGTCGCGGTCGGTCGGGTGGTCGAACGTCCAGCCCGCGGCCTCGCCCAGCGCCTCTCGGATGGCGGCCATCAGCCGCTCGGGCATCAGGTGGACGTGCGCGTCCACGACGCCGTCGACGGGGAACTCAGTCATCGGTGAGCTTGTAGACGCCCGTGCCGGTCGCGCAGACGGCGTCCCCGGACTCGACTTCGACGCTCGCCACGCCGATGTCGGCGCCGCGGCGGTCAACCGTTGCCGTCGCGTACAGCGGCTCCCGGCCGGCGGCCTCGAGGTAGTTCACGCGGAGGTCGATGGTGGGCGTGAACGCCTCGCGCCCGCCGACGAAAACGGCGGCGCCGGCGAGGTCAACGAGCGCGCTCACGACGCCCCCGTGGACCGCGCCGAGGTCGGGGTTGCCCACGAGCCCGGGATCGAACGGCAGCTTGACGCTGGCGCGCTCGGGTGTCACGGCGAGCACCTCCAGGTTGTGCCGCCGGTGGAAGGGGACCTCGCCGTACAGCCGCTCCACGACCGCCGTCCGGTCTGCCTCTCCCGAACTCGGCGCCGGCCGGCGGTCGCTGTCGCCGGCTCCCGGACCGGCGTCGCTCGGGTCGGGCATGCGTGTGCCAACGCACGGCACGCCCCCGCATAAATCAACCGCCCAGGTCGACGAGACCGTTCGAGACGTTGGAGAGCAGCGAAGCGATGGGTAGTCCGGGGGAACGGCTTTGTGGTCACGGCGCGCGCTTGGGGGTATGAACGAGGACGCGATGCGACGGTTCCCCGTGCCCGACTACGAGGACCTCCCCGAGGACCTCCGCGACCGCATCGACGAGGAGACGGAAGACGCCGGATTCACGCCGAACGTGTTCTCGGCGTTCGCGTACAAGCCCAGCCACTTTCGGGCGTTCTTCGCGTACCACGACGCGCTCGTGTCCGACACGCCGCTGGCTCGGGAGGAGGTCGAGATGATCGTCGTCGCGGTGTCGGGCGCGAACGACTGCCTCTACTGCGTGGTCGGCCACGGCGCGCTTTGTCGGATCTACGCGGGCGCGCCGAAGCTCGCCGACCAGCTCGCCACGAACCACAGGCAGGCCGACGTCTCCGACCACCACATGGCGATGCTCGACTTCGCCGTCACGCTCACCGAGTCGCCCGAGGCCGTGACTGACGAGGACGTACAGCGGCTCCGAGACGCCGGCTTCTCCCCGGAGGAGGTGTGGGACATCGCCTCCGTGGCGGCTTTCTTCAACCTCTCCAACCGCATGGCGACCGTCGCGGACATGCGTCCGAACGACGAGTTCTACGCGATGGGGCGCAGCGACTGACCGCGCCCGCGCCGCCGACGCGCCGCCACCGACGACGCACCGCCACCGCCGACGCGCCGCCACCGACGACGCACCGCCACCGCCGACGCGCCGCCACCGCCGACGCGCCGCCACCGCCGCCGCGCCGCCACCGACGAGGACGGCTCGCGACCGGTCCGGAACCCGTTTGAACCTCGGCGACCTCGAATCGGCCATGCGGGAAGTGACGTTCCGGATCTACCACGCGGGGGAGCCGGAGTGCGAGGTGAGCGCGCGCCACCCGGAGGTGCGGTACCGGTCCGTCTCCTCGATGACCGGCAGCGGGTCCGAGCGCAAGCGGATCGCCGAGCTCACCGGTCCGGCGGCGGAGATCGCGGCGTTCGTCGAGGACTTCCGCGAGTTCGACCTGATCGTGTCGGCCGAGCCGCTCGCGCCGATCGAGGGCGCCCACGCCTACGTCGCACTGACGATCGACATCTCGGCCGCCGACTGGGACGGGATCGGCGAGCGGTTCTCGCGGCTGGGGCTCCACTACCGGACGGGGACGACCATCTCCGGCGGCGTCGAGCGCTGGACGGCGTACCTGGAGGACGACGACGACCTCTCGGCGGTAATGCGCGAGCTCGAACGCGGCGGGAACGAGGTGGAACTGGCGCGGAACGTGGAGCTCGCGTCCATCGAGCGCTCGCCGCAGCTCCCCGCGTCCGGCCTCCTCGACGGGCTCACCGACAGGCAGCGCGAGGTCCTCGCCACCGCGATCGCCGCGGGCTACTACGACCACGGCGGCGGCGTGGGCGTCGAGGAGGTCGCCGCCGAACTCGGCCTCGGCTCGACGACCGTCTGGGAGCACCTCTCTCGCGCCGAGTCGTCGGTGATGAACGCGCTGTTCGATCGCTTCGCGGAGGGCGAGCCGATCGACGCCGCGTACGGGGGAGACCGGACCGACTCGTCGTGAGCCGGACTGATCGCCCGCGAGCGGGGCCGGACCAACGCTTTTGTAGCTTCGGGACGGAGCGCCGCGTATGGACGAGGGAACGGTGACCGTGCCGGACGAGCAGTACGAGCGGCTCGCGGCCCTCGCCGCCGCCCGCGGCGTGAGCCCCGAGACGCAGTTAGCCCGGCTCATCGACGACGCGTACGCCGGCCTCGACGCGGACGGCGACGCCCCCGAGTCGCTCCCGCTCGGCGTCTGCGACGGTTCCGACGAGGAATGAGCCGAGCGGCGGCCTGACGAGCCGTCCGCGAGCCGCCGCGCCGGACTCGGGGCCGGCGCCCCGCCCCGCCGGTCCCCTCGCGGCCACGCCGAGAGGCGCTCGCCGAGGACCGACGAGACGCTCACGACAGGTTAAGAAACGATCCGCCCGGAGGGCGTCGGGACCTCTCTACGACCGCTACCGTGTTTCGAGACGATATCGAGCGGGTCCTTCGAGACCGTCAGCAGCGCGACGGCTACCTCTTCCCGGCGTACGAGGACTACTGCTTCGGGAACGTCCCGGACACCGTCCGATCGGTGCTCGACGCCGGCGGCCGCCGCGCCCTCCCGAGCGACGTGTTCGACGGCGTCGAGACGGACGTGGACACGGTCGTCCTCCTCCTCGTCGACGGGTTCGGCCTCGACGGCTGGAAGCGCCACCGTCCACGGTGTGGCCTCCTCGACCGGCTCACCGAGGCGGGAACGGTGACCCCGCTCACCTCGGTCTACCCGTCCGAGACCGCGGCGGCGATCACCACGCTCGAGACGGGGCGACTCCCGTGCGAACACGGGTACGTCGGGTGGAACGTCTACGACCCCCGGTTGGACACGGCGTTCCTGCCGCTCGGGGGGGATGTGAAATCGGGCGCGGCGGCGGAGCGAGTCCCCGAGGGGTCGGTCGTCGGATGCGAGTCGCTCTACGCTCGGATGCGCGACGCGGGGGTCGACTGTCACCGCCTCCAGCCGTTCGACGCCGGCGGCGAGGACGTGACCCAGCACGTCTACGACGGCCTCGGTTCGTTCGGCGAGCGCCTGTCGGCGGCGGTCGCGGCGAGCGGCGACCCCGGATACGTCTACGCGTACGTGCCGCACGTCGACCACGTCTCCCACGCCGAAGGCACCGACGGCCGGGCGTACGGCGAGACGGTGGCGACCGTCTGCGAGCAGGTTACCGCCGCTCTGCGGCGGGTCGATCGGCGGACCGCGGAGCGGACGCTGCTGCTCGTGACGGCCGACCACGGCCACGTGAACACGGACCCCGACGCCAATCTCGACCTCTCGGCGAACGAGGCGGTGACGGGGAACCTCCGACGGCACGCCGACGGCACGCCGGTCAAGATGTCCGGCAGCCCCCGCAACGTTCACCTCCACCTGCGACCGGGAACGGTCCCGGACGCGCGGCGAGCGCTCTCGGACCACGACGCGCGGACGTTCACCCGGCGGGAGGCGATCGACCGCGACCTCTTCGGCGACCGCCCGGTCTCAGACCGGTTCCGACGGCGCTGCGGCGACCTGATCGTCACGCACCGCGACTCGGGAGTGTGGTTCGGCGACGTCGAGCCGGAGAAACTGTCGTACGTCGGGATGCACGGCGGGCTCAACCCGGCGGAGATGCTGGTCCCGTTCGCGGCGGCCCGCGCCTCGGCGCTCGACTGACGCGGCGCGCGGTCCGGACTCGACGCCGGCCTCTGCCGGGTGTCTTGCGTCGACCTCCCGGGCTTACCCGTCGTAGGGCCACCGCCCGCCCGTCTTCAGCTCCTCGACGTACCCCTCGTCGATGGCGTCGCGGATCGACTCCCGCGATCGGTGGTCCGCCCCCACGTCACCCGTCGCGAACCGGTAGACGGCCGCGGTCACGAGCGTCGCCACCTCGCGGAGGTCGCGGGAGTCGAGCTTGTCGATGGTGTCGGCGTGAGTGTGGCCCCAGCCGCGCCCTGACTGGTCGCTCGTCGTCGACGCCATCACGGCCGGGATTCCCTCCTGAACGAACGCCCACTGGTCGCCGTGGGGCGAGATCGTCTCGCCGGTCGTCAGGGGGGCATCGAACGCGTCCGCGACCGCCTCGAACGGCTCGCGCATCCCGTCGAACCCGTTCGTCCCCACGCGGAGGTTCCGCGAGCTACACGCGCCGTCGAGGTTCACCACGCAGGCGATATCCTCCTTCGGGGTCGTCTCCGCCGAGTGGTATGCCCCCCACAGCCCGATCTCCTCCGAGCCGAAGGTGACGAGGCGCACCCGCGTGTCGAGGTCGCCCTCGACCGTCGCGAGCAGGCGACCGACCTCCGCGACAAGCGCCGACCCCGCGCCGTTGTCGTTGGCGCCGTCGCTCACGTCGTGGGCGTCGACGTGGGCGGTGAGGTACACCGCCTCCTCGGTGTCAGGGCCGACCTCCGCGACCGCGTTCACCGAGGTCGTCGGCTCGTTGCGGCAGTCGACGTCGAGCGAGACGGTCGGGCGGTCGGCTCCCGAGCCGCGGCCGCCTCCGCCGTCGCCGTCCGCGGCCGTCTCGGCGAGCCGCGAGAGCCGGTCGCCGACCTCCTTCGAGACGCCGACGGCGGGGATCGGCCCCGGTCGGTTGTGGTACCCGATCTCGCCGGTGGGCGGGAGCGCCCCCTCGATGTGGTTCCGGAAGACGAACCCGACCGCGCCGCGTTCCGCCGCCGCGACGTACTTCTCCATCCGGTGGATCCACCGGTCGTGGCTCTCCGGCGTGCGAGAGGAGGCCATCGCGACCGCGCCGTCCAGCGCCTCGCCCGCGGCCGCGAACTCCTCATCGGTGCCGTCGCCGACGTCGACGAGGGGGGCCGTCACCTCGCCGCTCGGGGTCCCGGGCAGCGCGATCACCTCGTGGGAGTTCCCGTGGTGCCGCTCCACCGCGCCCGACACCGACAGCGAGGAGTCGCCGCGCCACCAGCCGGGGATCTCGAACTCGTCGAGCCCGGCGTTCCGCAGGCCGGCCGCCTCGAACGCCTCGACGACGCGCTCCGCGCCGCGCCGCTCCCCGGTCGATCCCGCCATCCGGTTCCCGATGTCGGTCAGGTCCGTGAGGAGGCTCCACCCGAAGTCGCTCGTCCGCGCGTCGCCCACGACGCGGTCCGGTAGCTCGGTCATACGGTTCGGTAGTGCCCCGAGCGAAAAGGGGTTGCGGGAGTCGCGGATCGCCTCGTCTGGCTTCGCGAGGCCGTCTGGTTCACTTCCACTCCTCGGCGTCCTCGGCGGCCTGCATCTCTCCTTTAGCTCGTCTCGGCGCCCGCCGAACCGTCAGCGCGATCACGACGACGTAGAACCCGCCGACGAGCGCGAGCACGAGCGCGCCGGGGATCGGCCCAACCGACGCCGTCGCGACGACGCCGTTTCCGGCGGCGGTGAACACCGTGAGCCGCACGACCCACGCGGCGACGAGGACGGAGACGAGCGGCGCGTACACCCGTCGGAGACGCCGCGAGACCGCCTCGACGGCCGGCATCTTGATCGTCGGCTCGCGGAGGTCCTCGCTCAGCAGCGCCCGCCAGTTCGACTGCTCGACGCCCTCCGGATCGAGGGCGTTCGCGAACACGTTCTCCTCCAGCAGCCGGACGCGGGACCGCCACACGTCGAAGGTGCGGTACCGACGCGTCTCGATGCCGAGGAAGACGCTGAGCATGACGAGCCCGATGAGCAGCACGTAGTGCGGCCGCGACGCGCTCGAGAAGGTCCACGTGAGCAGAGACGCGGTCACCACGACCGCCCAGTTGGTCGTGCGGTCGATGCGGGTCCGCCACGAGCTCGTCCGTCCGAGCTCGCCGCGGTATGCGTGGCCCATCAGCGAGAGGAAATCGGACCGGTCGCCGGCGGCCTCGGCGGCGACCTCGCGCTCCTCCCGAGACTCGGGGTCGAAGTCCTCCGACGGTTCGGACATACCGACCCGTACCGAGGCGGGGCAGGTAAAAGCGAGGCGAGACTCAGGCGGGGTCCGCCGCGGTCACCTCGATGTCGGCGTCATCGGGGTCGACGCCGATCCGCGCGAACTGCGTCCGGACGTGGTCGCGGGCCGCCTCGACCGCCTGGTCGCGCGTGTCGAACCCGCGGGGCATCGGCTCCTCGAAGGCGACGCGGATCTCCTCGCCGTCGACGACGAGCGGGGAGCCGCCGCTCTCGACCTCGTAGAAGGAGTCGCACACCCACACGTACGGCGCGTCCTCGTCGGGCGCGCCCTTGTACGCCGGCGGCTCTTCGCCGCGCTCGAACACCGTACCGGTGAGGTCCGTCCCGCCTCCGCTGCCGCGAACGAGTATCATGGCACGGGTACGGGGTCGAGCGGGATAAGCGCGCCGCGGGAGGGGTTCCCGTGCGTCCCGGCGGGAGGGCAAACGCTTTCGGCCCGGCGGCCGGTGGATACGCCATGACGCTGGAGGATTTCACCGAGTTCACCGGAGACGGTGACGGCGACGGCGGCGCGCCGAGCGAGGCCGACGGCGGAGGCAACTCCACGGCCGACGGCGGGGTTGCCTCGGCGGCCGACGGCGGGAGTGCGGCCGATGCGGGGGGTGATTCGGCGACCGAAGCCGGGACCGCTGACGCGCGCGGCGACGCGGAAGACGAGGCGTTCGCCGCCTACGACGCGACGCCGGCCGGCAGCGACGCGGGGCTCGGCGTCGTGTCGGTCTCTCAGGGGCTCCGCGTGGCCGAGGAGGAAGACGAGACGTCACTGAAGGCGTTCGTCACGACCGGCAACCGCGAGTCGGTGCGGCTCGGAAAGTACCTCCTGATCCCGTACCCGGACGGCGAGCGGCTGTTCTGTCGGATCACGGGACTGGAGTACGCGCAGGAGTTCCAGTCCGACGACGCGACCGAGATCCACGCCCGCCGGCAGATGCGCCGCGACGAGTTCGCCGAGCGCGACTACAAGTTCGTCGCCGACCTGGAGCCGATGTCCGTCGTCTACGGCGAGGGCGAGGGAATGAAACGCCGGATGACGGACCGCGTGCCGAAGCCGGGCGCGGTCGTCGAGGAGGCCGACGACGACGCCGAGATCAAGACGGGGCTGAAGATCCCCGACGACGGCGTCTTCCTCGGCCACCTCTCCGTCGGGGGCGAGAAGGTCCGCACCGCGGCGGAGCCCCCGACGGTCGACTACCGCGTCAAGGACGACTACGGCGACGGCGACCCGCTCGCGTTCCGGCACACGCTCGTCGCCGGCGGCACCGGTTCCGGGAAGACCCACGCCTCGAAGAACGTCCTCCGCCAGTACCTCGACTCCGACCGAACTTACCCGATGGGCGACGGCCGCGAATCGCGAATGGCAGTCGTCCAGTTCGACCCGCAGGACGAGTACGCGCAGATGCACGACGACAACCCCGACCTCGACGACGCGTTCGCGCGCCGGCTGGAAGGCGAGGGGATCGCCCACGGGGGCCACGACGACACCGTCGCCCTCGTGCCCCGCGTCGCGAACGCGACGTACCCCGGCGAGGGGCACCGCGCCGAGCGCGTTGAGTTCACGATCCCCTTCTCGCTGGCGAAGGACATGCCGTGGCTGGTCGCCGGCTCCGGGCTCAACGACAACCAGTACCCCGCGCTGTTGACCCTCATCAACCGGTTCTTCGACAACTACGGCGACGCGGGCACCTACAGCGAGTTCCTCTCGTACCTCGACGACCCGGCGCTCAAAGAGGAGCTCCACGAGAGCGGTCGGATCCACGAGGCGACGTTCGACGCGGTCAAACGGCGGGTCCGCGGGGTCCCGAGCGGGATCTTCGATCAGGACGCGAAGCCGATCACGGAGCTGGACCACACCCTCGTGCGCCCCGGCGGGCTCTCGGTCGTCCCAACCTACCACCTGCCGACCTCCCGGCAGAAGGAGATCGTCGTGCTCGCGGTCGCGGGGCTACTCGTCGACGACAAGCTCTCGAACGACCCGGAGAGCGACCGGATCAAGGAGACGCCGCTCCTCGTCGGGATGGACGAGGCGCACAACTTCCTCGCCGACGCCGACAACGTCCAGGCCCAGAAGGTGGTCCAGAAGTTCACGGAGGCCGCGAAGCAGGGCCGAAAGGAGCGGCTGGGCCTGTTCCTGATCACGCAGGACCCCCAGGACGTGGCCGAGTCGGTGTTCAAGCAGGTGAACACGAAGATCGTCTTGAACCTCGGCGACGAGGACGCGATCTCCAGCGTCAACATCCCGTCGAACCTCGCCGGCAAGGTGCCGTACATGGAGAAGGGGCAGATGGTCGTCTACTCGCCGGACAACTCCGAGCCCGTCGAGCTGATCGGCCTCTCGGAGTGCGTGACGCGGCACGACTGAGACGAGCGCCGCGCGGCCGGCGAGCGCTCCGCGACCGACTGCCCCGCCGCCCGGTCCCGGCCTACGGCCTCGCGGTGAATTGTCGCCGACTCGAACTCATCGCCGCCCTTTTTGTCCGGAGCAGTCGAACCGCCGCGTATGAGCAAGCGCATCCTCGTCGCGGTGGACGGGTCGGAAGAGGCGGCCGAGGCGCTGCGGTTCGCGGCCGACGAGTGGCCGGACGCCGACCTCACGGCCCTTCACGTGATCAACCCCGCCGACTCGGCGACGGGCGCCGACGGCGGGTTCCCGGGCGCGTCCGACCAGTGGTACGAGAGCGCCAAGCAGCGCGGCGAACGGGTCCTCGCCGAAGTGTCGGAGATAGTCGACCGGGATGTCGAGACGCGGCTGGAGGTCGGCCGCCCGACGAAGACGATCCTCGGCGTCGCGGGCGGCGAGAAGCCGGTCGGCGAAGACGGCGAGGACGGCGAGCCGTTCGACCACCTCGTGCTGGCGAGCCGGGGCCGGACCGGCCTCTCGCGGGTCCTCCTCGGCAGCGTCGCTGAGGGCGTGGTGCGCCGCGCCGAGGTGCCCGTCACGGTCGTCCGCTGAGCGCGCTCCGCTGACGAGGCGGTCCGGCTACCCCTCGGCGCGCTCGGCCGCGACCACCTCGCCGACCATCGACCACCCCTCCTCGTCGGGTCCGGAGCGGCCGAGCAGGATGTCCTCGTAGTCCTCGGAGCTGATCAGGCGGAACTCGGCGTCGGCGTCGCCGTCGGTTCGGACGCCCTCGCCGCGGAACTCCCGCTGGAAGAACTCCGTCGACGAGAACTCGAAGACGCCGGTCTCGCCGGAGTCGAGTTCGAGCCGAACCGGTCGGGGCTGGACGTTGTGGATCCGCTTCGCGATCGGGTTGAGATCCGGCATACCGACGTGTCGGTCCGGTCCGCTCATAAGTGGCCGCCTCCGCGGACGGCCCGAACCCGGACGGTGCGGAGGGCACGCACCCCGATGACGCGGACCGCGGTGTAACGGGTCGGAATCAAAAGCGGCGCCGGAAAGCGGAGAGCCGGAAAAAAGCGTTACTCGTCGAGGACGTCGTCGTACTCGCCGGCGTCGACGCGGTCGTCGAACGTCCGGGCGTCCTCGCCCTCGATGGTGACGCCGAGGGAGGCGCAGGTGCCGCCGACCTCCTTGGCGGCGGCCTTCGTGTCGTACGCGAGCAGGTCGCTCGACTTCTGCTCTGCGACCTTCTTCACCTGTTCGATCGACATGTCGGCGACGAAGTTCTCCTGCGGCTCGCCGGAGCCGGTGTCGAAGCCGGCCTCGTCCTTGATGAGCTCCGCCGTGGGCGGCACGCCGACCTCGATGGTGAAGGAGCCGTCGTCGTCGTACTCGACGGTGACGGGCACCTCCATGCCGTCGAAGGCAGCGGTCTCGTCGTTGATCTCCTCGACGACGTCCTGAACGTCCACCGGCGTCGGTCCGAGCTCGGGACCGAGCGGCGGGCCGGGGTTGGCCTGCCCGCCGGGGACGAGCGCTTCGATAGTTCCAGCCATGTCCGTACGAACCCGACGCCGACTTTTAACGGTTGTTCTTTCGGGCAGGGGGCGATAGCGGTTCGCATACGGCGTCCCGACGCCCCGCCGGAAGGAGTTCCCGTCCCGCCGGTCGGGCGGCGACGAGCGCGGCTACGCGTCCGTCGCGACGGGGTCGTTCCCGCCGGCCTCGCCCGCGGCCTGCCCGGGCAGGAACGTCCCGGTCTCCCGTCGGACTCCGAAAAGGAGGACGACGCCGGCCAGCAGCGGGAGGACGGCGCAGGCGGCGTAGATCGGCGTGAAGCCGACCGCCTCGATGAGGGGGAGCGACACCATGGGGCCGAGCCCGCCCCCCACGTCGCCGAGGACGTTGTTCGTTCCCGAGGCGCGCCCCATGCGCTCATCGGGGGTGAGGTCAGCGAGCAGCGCCATCATCGGGCCGCTCGTCCCGCCCTGTCCCGCGCCGATGAAAACGCAGGCGAGACCCAAGGAGAGGACCGAGCCGGCCCGCGCGAGCAGCAGGAACCCGACGAACGAGACGACGAGGAATGTCAGGAGGATCGGCGTGCGGGAGTCGCGGGTGTCGGAGACGCGTCCGCCGACGAGCATGAAGAACGCCGCCGAGAGGACCGTTCCGGCCATGAACAGCCCGGAGGTGCCCTGCGGGGCGAGACCGAACAGCGAGATGTCGTTCGCGCCGAGGAACAAGACGAGCGTGGAGAACAGCGCGCCGATGTACGCGAACATCAGTCCGAAGTTGACCAGCCCGACCGTCAGCGCCGGGACGGCGGTGTCGATCTCCCACGGCCTGATCGAGTCGTCGGAGCGGTCGCCGGTGACGTGCGTCTCCGGGACGTACCGGTAGGCGACCGCGCTCGCGGTGAGCGCGAAGGCGGCGGCGACGGCGAAGGCGGCGACGTTGCCCACGAGCGCGGAGACGACGCCGCCGAGGACGAGGCCGGCCGGGAACCCCATCGTGATCCCGCCGCGGACGATCCCCATGTTCGTCCCCCGGGAACCGCTGTCGGAGAGGTCGGCCGCAATGGTGTACGCCGTCGCGAACACCGCCGCGGAGCCGAGCCCCCAGAGGACCCGCGCGAGCAGGAACCACGTCTCGGGCGCGACGGCGACGCCGATCGGGGCGAACCACTGCTCGGGACCGACGACCAACGGGCCGACGGCGAACGCGGGGAGCGAGGCCGCGAGTGGACGGAGCGCCTCTGCGGGGGGCATCGCGAGCGCGACGACGTAGCCGAGCGTGGCGACCCCCTCGACGAACAGCCCGGCGACGAACGGCGTCCGGGTCCCGTACCGGTCGACGAGGGCGCCGGCGGGCGCGTTCGCGATGAGTCGAACCCACCGGTTCGCGGAGAGGATCGCGCCGACCATGAACGCGGAGATACCGAGGACTGCGCCGAGGTTGGGGAGGATCGGGAAGACGACGCCGCCGCCGAAGCCGACGAAGAACGTGCTCGCGATCACCGCGAGCAGCACCGGCGGCGGTCGCTCGAACCCGAAGCGGCTCATTCGCCGGGGTCCGTGGACCTGCCGGCCGCTCCGTCGTCGTCGACCGATTCGTCAGGGTCGGCGTCGCCCCGAAGCGCGTCGATCGACTCGTCGAGCGGCGGCAGTTCCATGCCCTCCGCGAGCAGCGGGCCGACGATCCGCCGGAGCGTCGCCTCTGCGACCTCGCGGGTGTAGCCGGCCGCGTCGTCGTCGCGCCCGGCGCCGGCGAGGGTGATCTGTCTGGTCCGGGCGCCGTCGAGGGTGGCCACGAGCAGCGCCGCCGTCTCCTCCGCGTCGACGTCGCGGAAGACGCCGGCATCGATCCCGTCCCCGAGGATGTCGGCGACGGTGCCCCGCAGCAGCCGGTCGCTGCGCGCCAGCTGCTCGCGGATCCGCTCGTTGAACGGTCCCTGCGTGCGCAATTCCAACAGGGCGATGTGGAACGCCTCGCGGTCGGCCTCGTCGGGCGCGAAGACGAACCACCCGACGAACTGGACCAGCCGCTCGACGGGCGGGTCGTCGGCGCGGGCCGCGATCCGCTCCTCCGAGTCGGTGACGACGTAGTCGAGGAAGGCGACGAGCAAGTCCTCCTTCGTGTCGTAGTGGTAGTGGAGCAGCGACTTGCTCTTCGAACACTCGTCGGCGATGTCCTGCATCGTCAGGTCGGCGTACCCGTGAGCGCGGAGGGCGCTGTACACCCCGTCCATGATCTCCTCCGCCGCGCTCGGCGCGTCGCTCATTGACTGACTAGTCAGTCAACGAGCGGTAAATCCCTATCGGTCGGGGTCGGATCGGGTGTTTCGCCGTCGGCGCCGACCGGGCCTACCGCCCGCGGTGGCCCGCGATCCGGAGCGGCCGCTCGAAGGGTGAAAGCGGTCAAAAAGCCGATTCGCCTCGGGTGTCGTCGCCGACTTACAGACGGGTGACGTTCGACGCGCGCGGACCCTTGTCCGCCTCCTCGATGTCGAACTCGACTTCCTGACCCTCTTCGAGGTCCGGACCGCCGACGTCCTCCATGTGGAAGAACACGTCCTCGTCCGCGTCGTCAGTCGAAATGAAACCGTAGCCGCCAGTGTCGTTGAAGAAATCGACTTCGCCTTTCGCCATTGCGACCGAAGAAGCGGGAGTGGAACATAAAAGGCTTCCGTGACGGTGCGGTCCCTGAAACCCGGTCTCACGGGCCGGTCCGACGGCGTCGCGCCGCCGCGAGCCGGCTCTCGCGGAGCGTTCAAAAATTCGCCATTTCGGGTCGTTGCGTCCGTTTCGCGGGCGTTCGTCGCTCGCCGAGATCCGGGAGCGAGCCCCGCCGTGTTAGTAACTACTATACGACCCCGGTTCAGAACCGTTAGGTATGAGTCAGTCGTACAATCGAGGCCTCATCGAGGACTTCGGCCGTTGGCGGGAGTTCGAGGCGGGGATGTGGGCGTGGATCTTCCACAAGTTCACCGGATGGGTGCTCATCGGGTACCTGTTCACGCACATCGCCGTGTTGAGTACGGGGATTCCGGCGGCCGGCGCCAGCGAAGCCGCGATCGCCGCGGGCAACGACGTGTACACGCAGACGATCGTCTCGCTGGAGGGGCTGCTGCTCGTCCGCATCCTGGAGGTCGGCCTGCTGGCGGTCGCCGTCTTCCACATGCTCAACGGCACCCGGCTCCTCCTCACCGACCTCGGCATCGGGTTGGACGCACAGGACAAGAGCTTCTACGCGTCGCTGGTCCTCACCGGAGCGATCACCGTCGCGTCCGTGCCGACGTTCATCGCGGGGGCGTTCTGAGATGGCCGAGCGCTACTCCTCGTTCCAGTCGGGCGGCCGGATGTGGCTGCTCCAGCGGATCACGGCGGTGTTCCTGCTGGTCGTGTTGGCGTTCCACTTCTTCCTGCTCCACTTCGTCCACCACGCCGACGAGGTGTCGTTCCTCGCCAGCTCCGGCCGGATGGAGCAGCTGAGCTACTACTCGCTGATGATCCTCTTCCTCGTGACAGCGACGTTCCACGGGGTCAACGGCGTCTACAACGCGCTGGTCAACCAGGGGCTCACCGGCACGAAACGCACAGTGATCAAGTGGACGCTCGTCGCCGCGAGCGTCGTGCTGATCGCGCAGGGAATCCGCACCGCGAACGCGTGGGCGGGCATCGGACTCTACTGAACCGACAATGAGCACGCAAATTCCGAAGCAGACCGAGGAATCGACCGAGGCCGAAACCGAGACGGAGCCGGCCTCGAAGGGCGAGGAGCGCCGCGCCGAGAAGCGGCGCCGCGCGGCCGAGCGCCGCCAGCAGCGACCGGAGGAGGAAGCGGAGAAGGCGGCCGCCGACGAGAGCACGGTCGAGCTGAAGGTGTTCCGCTACGACCCGCAGGTCGAGGGGAAACAGGAGCCGCGGTTCGACACCTTCCACGTCCCGTTCACGAAGGGGATGACCGTCCTCGACGCGCTGATGTACGCGCGAGACACGTACGACTCCTCGCTCACGTTCCGCCACTCCTGCCGGCAGGCGGTGTGCGGCTCCGACGCGATGTTCGTCAACGGCGGCCAGAAGCTTGCCTGTAAGACGCAGATATCGGACCTCGAGGAGCCGGTCCGCGTCGAGCCGCTCCCCCACGCCGAGGTGACGAAGGACCTCGTCGTCGACATGGAGCACTTCTACGAGCAGATGGAGGCCGTCGAGCCGTACTTCCAGACGGACGAGTACCCGGACGGCGATCTCGAAGAGCAGCGCCAGGACCGGGAGAACCGCGAGAAGATCAAGATGTCCACGCGCTGTATCTGGTGTGGCGCGTGTATGTCCTCGTGTAACGTCGCCGCGGGGGACACCGAGTACCTCGGGCCGGCCGCGATCAACAAGGCGTACCGGTGCGCGATGGACGGGCGCGAGGGCGAGGAGATGAAACAGAAGCGCTTAGAGATCATCGAGCAGGAGCACGGTGTCTGGCGGTGTCAGACGCAGTTCTCCTGTACGGAGGTGTGCCCGAAGGACATCCCCCTCACCGAGCACATCCAGGAGCTGAAGCGCGAGGCGGTCAAAAACAACCTGAAGTTCTGGTAATCCCGACAGACAGTATCAAGGGACTTCGGAACTTACGAAATTACATACCAACAATGCACGAACACGATGTCGTCGTCGTCGGGGCCGGCGGGGCGGGACTCCGGGCGGCGATCGCGGCACAGGAAGCGGGCGCGGACGTGGCGATGGTGTCGAAGCTCCATCCCGTCCGGTCGCACACGGGCGCGGCAGAGGGCGGGATCAACGCGGCGCTGCGCGACGCCGACTCCTGGCAGGACCACGCGTACGACACGATGAAGGGGTCCGACTACCTCGGCGACGCGCCCGCGGTCGAGGCGCTCTGTCAGGAGAGCCCCGAGGAGGTCATCCGCCTCGAACACTGGGGGATGCCGTTCTCCCGCGAGGACGACGGGCGCGTCTCGCAGCGACCGTTCGGCGGCCTGTCCTTCCCGCGCACGACGTACGCGGGCGCCGAGACCGGCCACCAGATGCTCCACACGATGTACGAGCAGGTGGTCAAACGTGGGATCACGGTGTACGACGAGTGGCACGTGATGGACCTGGCCGTCACCGACGAGGACGATCCCGCGGAGCGGACCTGCCACGGTGTCGTCGCGTACGACATCCAGAGCGGCGAGATAAGCGGCTTCCGCGCCGAGAACGGCGTTATCCTCGCGACCGGCGGGATGGGGCAGGTGTTCGACCACACCACTAACGCGGTGGCGAACACCGGCGACGGCGTCGCGATGGCGTACCGAGCCGGCGTCCCGATGGAGGATATGGAGTTCATCCAGTTCCACCCGACGACGCTGCCGTCGACCGGCGTCCTCATCTCCGAGGGCGTCCGCGGCGAGGGGGGAATCCTCTACAACAGCGAGGGCGAGCGGTTCATGTTCGAACACGGCTACGCGAACAACGACGGCGAGCTCGCCTCCCGCGACGTCGTCTCCCGCGCCGAGCTGACCGAGGTCAACGAGGGGCGCGGCATCGAGGACGAGTACGTTCACCTCGACATGCGCCACCTCGGCGAGGAGCGCATCCTCGACCGCCTGGAGAACATCCTCCACCTCGCGGAGGACTTCGAGGGCGCCGACGGGCTCACGGAGCCGATGCCGGTCAAGCCCGGTCAGCACTACGCGATGGGCGGCATCGAGACGAACGAGTTCGGCGAGACCGTCATCGACGGGCTGTACGCCGCCGGCGAGTGCGCCTGCGCCTCCGTCCACGGGGCGAACCGCCTCGGCGGTAACGCGCTGCCGGAGCTCATCGTCTTCGGCAAGCGCGCCGGCCGCCACGCCGCCGGCGAGGAGATGGGTGAGGCCGAGATCGAGACCGGCCGCTCGGGCGACTGGCAGCCCGCCGACTACGAGTTCGGTGTTGAGGTCGGCGAGACGAGCGGTTCGGGCACGGCCGCGGCCGACGGCGGCGCCGTGGCGACCGACGCCGAGAGCGTCCTCGGCGGCGCCGTCGACCGAGCGCAGGAGCGCGTCGACGAACTGCTCTCGCGGAAGGGCCGCAACCACGCCGAGATCCGCTCCGCCGTTCAGGAAACGATGACGGACAACGTCAACGTGTTCCGCGAGGAAGGGCGACTTGAGGAGACGTTAGCCGACCTCCGCGAGGCCCGCGAGGCGTACAAGGACGTCGCGGTGTCGGACCCGTCCCGGACGTTCAACACCGACCTCATCCACACGATCGAGACGCGGAACATCTTGGACCTCGCGGAGGCGCTGACGATGGGCGCGCTCGCTCGCGAGGAGTTCCGGGGCGCCCACTGGCGCAAGGAGCACCAGGAGCGCAAAGACGAGGACTGGCTGAAGCACACGCTCGTCTCGTGGAACGACGGCGAGCCGGAACTGTGGTACAAGCCGGTCGTCCTCGAGGGCGAGAACAAGACGTACGAGCCGAAGAGCCGGTCGTACTGAACCGCCCGGGACGCTCGGTCGCCCGCGGCGGCGCGTCGCGGCTCCGACCTCTTGGGCCGGAGTTCGCCCGGTCCGGTCGCGGCCCCCGATCTGTCCGGCGGCGGCCCCGGATCGTTTCGCCCGATCGATCCGGATCGTTCACGGTTCCTTATCCGTCGACGGTCGAAACCGAGCGTCGATACGCGTCGATTCGCCGTTCGTCGATCGACGTTATCGGTCCGATTTGAGAGAAAAATGGCTTCAGGGCCGTTCTCAGACCGATTCACGCTGTTTCGACAAACGTTGAATAGGGGGTTTATTATCGTCGAACCCGTCATATCGGACAAGATGATCGAGACGGAGACCGCGTCCGCGGCGGCCCCCGAGCTGCCCCGGGAGCTCCAGTCGCCCCGCGCCAAGCTCGTGTACCTGTACCTGACCACGAACGGCGACGCCACGGTGTCCGAGATGGGCGAGTCGCTCGGGATGAAGAAGCTCTCCCTGTACAGCATCCTGAAGACCCTCCGCAGCGAGGGACTCGTCGACTGCGACGGCGACCGGTACGTCCCGAACTGAACAGGCCGCGCCACCGCCGCACGCTGCTTTTCACGCTCGTTCCGCACCGCCTCGTTCTCGTACGGCCCTCCCCGGCGGAGCGTTTAGGGACGCGGAGCCCACAGAGCAACCGTGGACGCGAATCAGACGGATTTCGAGAACCCGTTCGCGATGGACGCCGACTGCGAGAACTGCGCCGAGCTGTGCGGCGCTCGCGACCGCGTCGTTCACGGCTACGGCGACGTCGGCGCGGAGTTCCTCGTCGTCGGGACCGGCCCCACGGAGGCCGCCGAGCGCAACGGCGTCCCCTTCACCGGCGCGGGCGGCGGCGAACGCGTCCAGTCGATCTTCGCCGACCTCGGGTTCGTCCGGTCGGCGCCGGACGCCGCGGAACCGGACGTACAAAACCTCTTCTTCACGAACCTCACGCGGTGTCGCCACCCCGACCGCGAGCCGACGGACCGGGAGGTCGACACCTGCGAGCCCTTCCTCAACGCGGAGATCCGGATGATAAACCCCCAGATCATCGTGCCGGTCGGCGACCGACCGCTCCGCGAGCTGGCGGTCGAGTACACGACTCGCCGGCCCGACTCGTTCGACGTCGACGCGGAACACGCGACGACGATTCGCGGACGCGGGTTCGAGCTCGTGCCGATGAAAGAGCCGAGCGAGATGAGCGACGCCGAGGCGGACGCCTTCTGCGACCACATGCGCGAGAACGTCCTGAGTCGGGACTACCGGCAGACGAAGGGCCGACAGAGCCGCTGAGCGGTCGCGGCCTCTCTTGAGCGTCGCTCAGTCGTCGAGGTCGATGTCCTCGATGATTCCCTCCGTCGCGTCCTTGCTGTCCGCGCCGAACGCGCAGTCGACGATGATGTGCCCGCCGAGCGTCGTCGGCGAGATCACCTGGTCGGCGCCGGCGCGCCGGAGCTTGTCGACGTTCTCCCGCTGCGTCACCGCCGCGACGATGCGCACGTCGGGATTGAGCTGGCGGGCGGTGAGGATGGCCAGCGCGTCGTGCGCGTCGTCTTCGGTGGCGGCGACGACCGCCCGGGCCCCGTCGAGGTTCACGTGTTCGAGCGGGTCGACGTCGCTGGGATCCGCGGTGTACACCGGGATGTCGCGGTCAGCGAGCCGCCTCGCGGCGGCCTCGTCCGGCGTCACCACGGCGTACTCGACGCCGTCGCGGGCGTCGAGCTCTTCGAGTATCGGTTCCGTCAGGTCCCCGTAGCCGAGCACGAGGACGTGGTCGTCGAGGAGGTCGATCTGTCTGTCGGTCATCTTTCCGAGCGCCTTGGAGAGCTGCGCCTCGATGGCGGGCGTGAGGAGGACCCCGAGCGCCACCGCGAAGGCGGCGACGTTCACCACGAGCGAGGAGAGCGCGAACAGCTGCGCGATGTCGGAGGCGGGACCGGTCGCGGGGTGGACGTCGCCGTACCCCACCGTCGAGGCGGTGACGACGGTGAAGTAGAAGGCGTCGACGATCGTCTCGATGCCCTCGAACTGGTCTCTGAGGGCGTACGACCCGAGCGTCCCGTACGCGACCGCCCCCACGAGCGCCGCGCCCGCGGCCAACTGCGTCGGGGAGGGCCTGAAGTCCCGGTCGAACCGGCCCCGGTTGACCACGAGCGTCGGCACGGAGAGGAGCGACAGCGCCACGAGCGGGAACGACAGGACGGAGGCCTGCATCAGCCCCTGAAGTGCCGTCAGCGGCAGCAACACGGCCGTGGTGTACCACCCGATCCGGTAGCCGTTCCGGAGCGCGAACCCGCTCCCGAACATCGCGAAGCCGGTTATCGTCCCGGTGAACCCGACCGTCTGGCGGACGACCGGGAGCACGTACGGGGCGAGCGGCCCGTCGACGCCGAGCCCCCCGATCTGGGCCAGCCCGGCGAGGATCGACAGCACCGCGACCGCGAACGTCAGGAGGATCGACGCCCGAACGGTCACCCAGTCCCGGGTCAGCTCCATGTTCCC
This sequence comes from Halorubrum ezzemoulense DSM 17463, assembly GCF_002114285.1. Lineage (GTDB taxonomy): Archaea > Halobacteriota > Halobacteria > Halobacteriales > Haloferacaceae > Halorubrum > Halorubrum ezzemoulense. Next base: position 56,928 of record NZ_NEDJ01000001.1, on the reverse strand, counting down.
GGGTCGCCGAGACCGAACTTAAACCCCGCGAGGCCGCCGCGGAATCGATCCGACGGGCGCTCCGCGCGTCGCTCGCGCCGGTACTGGTTTAACCGCGCCGCGGATTGGACGCCGTATGTCGCTGCCCGTCGAGATCGTCTTCGGCGTCTACCTCGGGGTGATCACCGGGATCGTTCCCGCGCTGGTGGCCGGGACCCTCGGGTTCGTGTTCAAGTACGTCACCGACGGGACGATCCCCGGGCTCGGAGTGGTCGTGCTGTCGCTCGCGATCGCCGGCGTCAACGGCGGCCTGCTCGCGCTCAACGACGAGACGATTCGGTCGTCGGAGCGCGCGCCAGCGATCCTCACGGCGATCGTCGTGGTGTTGATGATCTCGCTGTACGCCCACGCGCAGGGGGACCGCCTCGGCGCCAGCGCCCCCAAGCGGATCTCGCTCAAGCAGCTCCGCGACCGCACGCTCTCGACGGACGTGATCGAGCTCGTCGGCGGCCGCGGGCGCGTCTCCGTCGAGGTCGCCGGCGAGGTGACCGACATCGAGGGGTACCCGCCGCTGCCGGCTGACACGCGCGCCGCGATCCTCGACGGCGACTGGACGTTTCCGGCCGACCTCCCGCTCGCGGAGCTGGAAGACCGGTTCGCGGAGCGGCTCCGCACCGAGTTCGACCTGGCCGACGTGTCGGTCCAGATCGACGAACAGGCGCGCGCGACGGTGTCGGCCGCCCCGCCGACCGGCGCGCTCTCGAAGCGGGTGCCCGCCGGGAAGCGCGCGGTGTCGGTGTCGGCGCTCGTGCCGACCGGGATCGCCCGCGGCGATGTCGTTCGCGTGATAACGCCGGATATCGGCGTCGAGGGCGCCGTCATCGCCGCGCAGTCGAGCGGGAAGCCGGAGCCGGGCGCCGGGGCGGCGTCGACTGTGGTTCCCCCCGCGGGCGACGACGCGGATTCGGAGGACTTCCGAACCGACGGCGGGGAGACGGACGTTCCCTCCCCCCCGGCGGCGACCGCGCCCACGACGACCGGGGGTGAGGGGCGGGTGACGCTCGCCGTCGACCGCTCCGAGGCGACGGATCTCCTCCGCGCCGACCGCGGGCGCGTGCTGGTGCTGTCGCGAGGCACCCGCCGCGAGTACGAGCTCACGGCCCTGCTCCGGCGGGCGGGGAAGCGGTTCCGCAAGGTCACCGTCGCCGCCGGCGGACCGTTGGACGGGCACACCATCGGCGAGGCCGAGGTCCGCGAAGCCTACGACGTGGCCGTCCTCGCGGCCCGTCACGACTCGTGGCGCGTCGCGCCCGACGGGACGCAGCCGCTGTCGGCGGGCAACGACCTGTTCGTCGTGGGGAGCCGCGACGCGCTCGACCGGTTCGCGGAGGTGGCCGCGTGAGCCCCGCGCTCGGTGCGGTCGCCGCCGTCGGCGTCTCCCTCGCCGCCGCTGATGTCCCCCTCGCCGCCGTCGAGGTCGGATTCGCGCGGCCGCGACAGGCGGCCGTCACGCTCGTCACGTTCGCGGTCGTCGCCGCCCTCCTGACCGGGGGCGCGGCGCTCTCCTACCGCTGGTACTTCCGAACGGCGATCCCCGAAGGGGTGACCGGGCTGCTGGGCGTCGCGGTCGTCGCGCTGTACCTCAACACGACCTCGCTGGGGTCGGTCGCGATCGGCGATAATCCGACCCTGTTGGCGCCCGAGAGCGTGTTCTTCAACCTCGTCTCGCTCGGCGTCGCAGTGGTGATGGCGCCCGTCGGCCGATACGCGGGCGACAGGCTCGCGGTCGACGTGTTCGCGCTCTCCGGCGCCAAGCAGCTCGACGGCGAACTCAGCGGGGTCGTGCGCGCTGTCGGGCGGTTCACGGCGGTGACGCTCCCACCGGCCGACGAGATCGGTGACATGGAGACGTACGACCCCGTCTCCCCGGAGAAGAAGGACGAGATCGCCGAGAAGACGCTGCTCTTCCCCCGGAAGCTCTCTCCGGAGTCGCTCCGCGAACGGCTCGTCACCCGGCTCAAAGACGAGTACGGCGTCGGCTACGTCGACGTCGACCTCGACGCGGACGGGTCGGTCGAGTACTTCGCGGTCGGCTCCCGCGCCGCCGGGCTCGGCCCGACGCTCGCGCCGGAGTCGGCGGCGGTGGCGGTGGCGGCCGACCCGCCGAACAACGCCACCGCCGGGGACACGGTCCAGCTGTGGCGCGACGACGCGGAGCCGGAGCGCGTCGCGACCGGCGAACTGCGGGGCGTCGCCGGCGACGCGGTCACCGTCGCGCTCGACGAGTCGGACGCCGAACGCCTGACCGACCAAGGCGGCTATCGGCTCGTGACGCTCCCCGCCGAGCCGCGGGCGGATCGCGAGTTCGCCTCGCTGCTACGGAGCGCGGACGAGACGATGGCCTCGGTCACGGTCGCGGCCGGGAGCGACCTCGACGGGAGCACCGTCGGCGAGGTCGGCGCCGTCGTCGCCGCGGTCCGACCGGCGGCGGGGTCCGTCCAGCCGATCCCGCCGCACGACTACGCGTTCGGCGCTGGCGACCTGGCGTACCTCGTCGGGCGTCCGGACGCGATCCGGTCGTTCGAGGCGGCCGCGTCGACCGCGGGGAGCGCCCAGACGGCGGCGTCGGCCGCGGAGGCCGCAGGCGCCGCCCAGCCCGCCGCGACCGGGGACGGCGACGCGGCGGGGGTCGAAGACGACGGCGACGCCGCTGTCGACTCCGACGGGACGCAACGCTCTTGAGCCGCCCGCGCGGGGATCCGCTATGGAGTGGAAGCTGTTCGCCGACCTCGCGGAGATCGCGGGCGACCGCGCGGTGACCGTCGACGCGGAGCCGGGCGACACGGTCGGCGACGCGCTCGACGCGCTGTTGGACGCGCACCCCGACCTCCGGGACCGCGTCATCGAGGACGGGAGCGTCGCAGACCACATCAACGTCCTCCGGAACGGGCGGAGCGTCCGCCACGACGACGGGCTCGACGCGACGCTGGAGGCGGGCGACGAACTGGCGCTGTTCCCGCCGGTGAGCGGTGGGGCCGCCGACCGATAGATCGGTCGTTTCAAACGCGCGCCGACCCCAGTCGGAGCCATGACCGACAGCGACGGGGACCCCCGAGACGACGCCGCGGACGCCGGTGGCGAGGATCACGGCGGTGAAGGCGATCACGCCGACGGTGACGGCACCGGCGGCGAGCCGAACCGCGAGGAGTTCCACGAGGACCCGGTCGGCCACACGCGCGCGACGGCGGGGATGACGGTGAGCGAACTCGTCGACGGCTACGGCGACGCGGGGATCGGGGCGGCGTCCGTCAACGAGGCGGGCGACGTGCTCGCCGACATGCTCGCGAACGACGACTGTACCGTGTTCCTCTCGCTCGCCGGCGCGATGGTGCCCGCCGGGATGCGCCGGGTCGTCGCCGACCTCATCCGCGACGGCTACGTCGACGCGCTGGTGACGACCGGGGCGAACCTCACCCACGACGCCATCGAGGCCATCGGCGGGAAGCACCACCACGGGCGCACCCACGACCCGGAGAAGAGCCTCCGCGAACACGACGAGGGGCTCCGCGACGAGGGGGTTGACCGCATCTACAACGTCTACCTCCCGCAGGAGCACTTCGCCGAGTTCGAGGGGCACCTCCGCGAGGAGGTGTTCCCCGCGCTGGAGGCCGACCCCGACGCTGACGGGACCGACGCGGTCTCCATCGCCGACCTCACGCGCGAGCTCGGCCGCGCCAACGCCGAAGTCAACGACCGCGACGACGTGCCCGAAGGGCCGGGGGTCGCGGCCGCCGCCTACGAGTCGGACGTGCCGATATACTGTCCGGCGGTCCAGGACTCCGTGCTGGGGCTTCAGGCGTGGATGTACGCGCAGACGGCCGACTTCACGCTCGACGCGCTCGCGGACATGACCGAGCTGACCGACCTCGCGTTCGAGGCCGACGACGCCGGCTGCCTGCTCGTCGGCGGCGGCGTGCCGAAGAACTTCACGCTCCAGACGATGCTCGTCACGCCGCGGGCGTACGACTACGCCGTCCAGATCACGATGGACCCCGAGGCAACCGGGGGGCTCTCCGGCGCGACGCTCGAGGAGGCGCGCTCGTGGGGGAAGCTGGAGAAGGACGCGCGCAACGCCTCCGTCTACGGCGACGCGACCGTGATGCTCCCGATGCTCGTCGCCGCCGCCCGCGACCGCGTGGAGTAGGGTCGCGTCGCCGGTCGCCGGCGAGCGCGCAGGCGATCTCGGCCACGAGCGAGGCCGGACGCCGCACGCGATACGGGGAGAGATATATGCCTGAAGACACCGATACGTGCGCGTATGGGCTCGATCGGCGGCCGGCCGGAACTGCTCGGGGGGCCCGACGACGTCCTCGATCCGCGCTCGCGGCACAACGTCCACGTCACCCGCGCGGCGGACCTCGACCCGGTCGGTCCGTGGTCCCGCGAGACGCTGTACGCGGTCGTGCGGCGAGCCGACGGCGAGGAGCGAGTGGTCGTCCTCGATTACGGCCGTCGCGAGATCTACCTCACGGCCAGGGACGGACTCGCGTACGAGCCACCGCAGGGACTCGGCCTCGCGTCGCCGCCGACGCTCCACGTCGCCGAAGCGGATCGAGTCGCCCCCGACCAGGGGGCGGTCACCGCTATCGACCCCGTCGACGTCGCCCCCGAGTTCGACGTCCTCGTCCCCGCCTTCGACTGGGACGAGATCGACGAGGACGACGTCTTACCCCCGGTTCACCGCCGGCCGTCGAGGGCGCCCGCCGGAAGCGGCGCCGGCACGTCCGGTTGACGTTCGGTGCGCATCGACCGGTCCGCCCCGCCGATGTCGGCATCGCACGCGGGGACAGCTACCCCACGCCGTCGCCACAATTTACACGGGAGGCCCGAGTACGCGACGTATGACGCGAACAGCGGTCATCGCGGGCGTCGGTCCGGGACTCGGCGAGTCGCTCGCCAGAAAGTTCGCAGCCGAAGGCTGTCGAGTCGCGCTCTTCGCCCGGTCGGCGGACTATCTCGAAGACCTCGCCGCGGACCTGCCGGACCCGGGCGAGGGGCTCGCCGTCCCGACGGACCTCACGGCGGTCGAGCAGATCCGGGACGGGTTCGAGACGGTCCGAGAGGCGTTCGGACCGGTCGACGTTCTCGTGAACCACGCGAGCGCCGCCTCCTGGACGGGACTCATGGACACGAGCGTCGAGGAGTTCGAGGAGTCGTGGGCGGTGAACGGCCGCGGCGCGTTCGCCTGCTCGCAGGGGGCGGTCGACGACATGCTCGAGACGGGCGGCGGGACGGTCGTCTGCACCGGCGCCACCTCGTCGGTGCGGAGCCTCGGCGGCGCGATCGGGTTCACGGCCGCGAAGTTCGCGGCCCGCGGGATGGCGATGGATATCGCGCAGGAGTTCGGCCCGGACGGCGTTCACGTCGCTCACGTCGTCATCGACGGGCAGATCGACTCGCCGGGGGTTCGCGAACGGTCCCCGGACCGGGACGGCGACACGTTCCTCGACCCCGACGAGATGGCGGAAACGTACTGGCACCTCGTCGAACGGGACGACGTCGGCACGCAGCCGTTCGAGGTCCCCGTCACGAACGGGCCGCGGAACTCCGAGTTCATATAACGGGGTCGGTACAGCGGACAACGGACGGTGCGGTGACGCTCAACTGTCACGGAAGAACCGGCCGTGGAAGCCGAACGGCTCCGCGTGGGGGAGCGACGCGTCGGCGAGGAGTGCGAGCGTCCCGGCGTCGAAGACGAGCAGGCGGGTCTCCTCCGCGCGGCTGTCGAGCGCCGGCGCGACGACGACGCCGTCGTCCTCGGCGGTCGCGCCCGGCCGCCGCACGGGGATCGGCTCCTCCACGAAGACGCCGTCCTCCCACCACTCGCGCGTCCGACCGGTCTCGACGTCGAGCTTTACCAGTCCGTTCGCGCCCTCGCGGTCCGTCGCCTGCGCGTACGCGTACCGGTACTCGTGGCCGACGACGTCGGGGGCGACTCGGGGGAGCTCCACGCCGACCCGGTGGAGCGTCGACCGGTCGACTTCGTTGGACCGCAGGTCGACCCGATACCGGACTGGGCGCCCGTCGGGGACATCGACGTCCGAGGGGTCACCGTCGAGCGCGTCGAGGCGCATCGCGTCGACGATACCGGGGTCGGGAAACTCGACGAGGTCTACGACGACCTCGTCGCCCGTCGCGTACGCGTTGACGTGGTGGAAGGCGAAGACTGGCGGGAGCGCGGGAGCCGCGACGAGGTCGCCGGTCTCGCGATCGACGACGAGGACGCGCGTGCCGCGCTCCGGCTGCCAATCGAGGACGTCGAGGATGCCCTCGGAGAACGGGCTCAGCGCGCGGCGGATCGGCATCACGAGCGGCGTCTCAACGAGGACGACGTGATCGGTCGTGATGCTACAGTCGTGGATGTACCCCGGGCCGTCCGCCGCGATCGACGCGACCCGTTCCCTGGCGCGACGGTCCGGGGCGAGCCGGTAGACGTGATACTCAGGCGTTCGACCGAACTCGGTCACGAAGCCGAACCACGCGTCGGTCTCGGGGTCGCGCACGAGGTGCGCGGCGGTGACGTGTTCGCCGAGGTCGTCGTCGAAGCCGAATGCGCCTCGGGTCTCGAGCGTCGCGGGGTCGAACGCGATCCGACGCGGCGCCTCGGTGAGCGCGACGTGCTCGCCGTCGAGGCGGGCGACGTGAACGTTCGCGTTGTCCGTGATCTCCGGCGGGCCGAGCGCCCGCAGCCACGACGCGATTTTCCCCACGCCCGTCCGGTCGGTCCCGAACTGCCCGGAGACGGAGCCGTCCATCGCGTCCGCGTAGGCGTCCGTGCGGAGGAAGCGATTCGAGTACGACAGCGCCCCGTCCTCGAACGCGTATCGCCGAAGCATCGCGAGTCCGTCGAACCAGTGCCCGAGTCGCTCACCGCCGACATCGAACAGCCCCGGACCGTTCCGAATGAGCGTCCCCGACAGCCACGACGGGATGTCGCCCTCGACCGGGGGACGGTGGTCCGTCACTTCCGTCGCGAGCGATCGGAACCCGACTCCGTAGCCCTGCCCCATACGGACCGCTGATACGGACCGTACGGTAATCAATTGACCCGTCCCTCGAGGCGGAACGGGCGGAACGACCCCGAGCAACCACGCATCCCGGCTCCGGAACTCGCAGGGGCACCACCGGAACTCGTCATGAGGGCCGGTTCAGTCGGCGTCGAGCGCCGCCGCCAGTTTCGTCGCGCCCCCCTCGGATACGCTCTCGCCGTGCCCGACCAGGATTCGCTCCGGGCGGTAGTCGGCGAGGCCCTCCGGTGCCTCGTCGAGCGCCGGATGGACGCCGACGTCGTTGTCGCCCTCACAGAACCCCGGGAGGGTGCCAAGCGTCTCCATGACGACGAGGGTCCCACCGGACTCGTCGACGAGGACCGCCTCCTCCCACTCGTCCGTGTCGATGAGGCGGTGGGCCTCGTAGTTCGTGCCGGGGAGCTCCGCGTCGAACGGCTCCGGCTCGCCGTCGAGTTTCTCTCGCGTCAGGTCCATCCACTCCGGGACGGACACGGCGACGCCGTGGCGCGCCGCGATCGCTTCGGCGTCCCGCGTGTGTCGGTCGTGGGTCACGACCACGCCGGCGACCTCGCCGAGGTCACTCAGCCGGTCGTCGAGCCCGTCGGCGTCGAGCGGATCGACGATCCAGACCCCGCCCTCGGTCGTGAGCGCGTGACTCCCGCGCATCGCGTCTTCCTCGGGATGCGCGACCCAACTGACGCCGCCGTCCCATTCGGTCACCGCCTCGAGCGAGGGTCGCCCCGTCGGCTCGTCGTCGGACATGTGTGCGACTATTAGGCACACGACTAAACGCCTGTCCGTACCGGAACCGAGGCGGGCCGTCCGTCACCTCCCGTCACTTCGACGGTCGGTCGTCGCCACGGTCGCTACGGCTCGCCGTCGGGGCGTCAGTCGTCCGCTCGCCAGGCGTCTGCGCGTCAGTCGGCGCGTGGATCTAGGTCCATCGCTTCGGCGAGGAGCGCGTGCGAATCGAGCGCGGCCTCGCGGTCCGGCACCGTGTGCTGGATCATCACCTCGTCGACGCCGACGCGGTCGGCCAACTGCTCCAGCAGGCCCGACATCGTCTCCGGGCTCCCGGAGATCGACCGCGGCCACTCGTCGTCGTCCAGCGTCGCCGGCGTCGGGTCCGGCGCGCCGCCTAGCTCGTCGATCGCCTCCTCCTCGGTCGGCGTCTCGTCGCCGAGCTCACTGCGTTTCATACGCCGGAACGTCGCCTCTGCGGGCGCGCGCCGACGGGCCGCGGCCGCGTCCGTCTCGGCCGCCACCGCGTTGACCGCGACCATCCCTTGCGGCTCGTCGAGGCCGCCGGGGCCGGCGTCGGGGTCGAACGCCTCGCGGTACGCCGCGAACGCGCGCTCGGCGAACCCGGGCCGGATGAAGCCGGCGAAGCAGTAGCGCAGGCCCAGCTCGCCGGCGATCTCCCCGCTCGCCGGACTCGACCCCAGCACCCACGGGACGGCCGGCCCCTCGGCCGACCCGGGCACCGACAGGTCGGCGTACGGGTGTTCGTCCGGATAGGCGTCGCGGAGGTGGTTCACCACCGCGGTGATCCGCTCGCGGTGGTCCTCGTTCGGGTTCTCGACGCGGCGGTCGGTGCCGAGCGCGCGGTCGGAGGCGGGCGAGCCGTTCGCGCGGCCCATCCCGAGGTCGACGCGGCCGGGCGCCAGCCCGTCGAGGACGCCGAACGACTCGGCCACCTTGAACGGGCTGTAGTGGTTCAAGAGGACGGCCCCGCTTCCGATCCGGATCGAGTCGGTCGCGCCCGCGACCCGACCGAGCAGCACCTCTGGCGTGGTGCCGGCGAGGCGGTCGCCCATCCCGTGGTGTTCGGCGACCCAGAACCGCTCGTAGCCCAGTCGCTCGGCGTGGCGCGCGGCGTCGACCGTGTTCGCGAACGCGTCCGCCGCGGTGCCGCCCCGGGGGACCGGCGAGAGGTCGACGACTGAAAGGTCCATACCCGCGTTCGGCGACTGATCCGGTTAACGGTTGGCTCGGCGGCGGAGCGGTCGGGGGATCGAAACCGCGCCGACCGCGGGGCCGGGAGGACCAGCCGAGCGAAACGCCGCGGCTAGTCGACGGTGAAGACGAAGCGAAGAGAAGAACCGCAGTTCAGTTGTCGCCGGTCTTCGACTGCCAGGCGTAGTCGCGCCGGGAGGCGGACTCGCCGAAGCCGCACGAGGAGCAGCGCTCCTTCTTGACGTGGTAGGACTTCTCGCCGCAGCGTCGACACTTCACGTGAACCGTCTTGTTCTTTTTCCCTTGGGAGGGCGTACCTGCGCCGGTCATGCTTTGATTGTGACGACGTTATCGCCGCGTATAATCGTTGTGTCTTCGATCGCGACCGCGAACTCGCCGTCGAGGTCTTCGTCGACGCGGCCGTCCACGTCAGCCTCCGGCTCGATGACGACGTTCATGTGCTGGTCGTAGCCGCCGAGGACGCCGTAGTACGTCGTGCCGTCCTTCAGGTGTACCGTCACGGGCTCCTCGAGCGACGCTTCGAGCACGTCGAGGGGTCGTCCACTCATTGTCCGTACCACCGCCCGTCGCGGTAATAAAAATACCGGGACGGAGCCCCCGAGGCCGGTCGGTTTGACACGAACTTCGCGCTCGCGCCCGCCGCAGTCCGTCAGTCCAGCCGCTCGCGGACGAACTCGCTCGCCGCCGGGACCGCCGCGGCGTACAGGGCGACGTACTCAAGGGTCGCCTGCGTCCGCCGGGCCGAGCTGTACCCCTCCTCGACGCGGTCGGCGACGTACTCGAAGCTGTCCAGCCCGGGGCGGACGAGCCGCGTCGCCAGCGGATCGTCGCCGGCGACGGCCTCGCCGACCGCCGTCCGCGCCCGCTCCGCGGCCGACCGCACGGACGACTCCGAGGGGGCCTCCCGGTGTTCGCCGTCGCGGATCTCGCCGACGGCCGCCCGAAACGCGTCGAGCTCGGCCAACGCAACGCCGGACTCGACGACGGCCGTGGCGCAGTCGCCGGCGTCGACCGCCCGCTCGACGTCCTCGACGGCCGAGTCGGTCCGGAGCTCGCCCGTGGCCACAAGCTCCTGTGCGACCGTCCCGCTCAGGTCCTCGCCGCCGAGCGGGTCGTCGCCGCCGGCGCGCTCCCGCACGGTCGAGCGTGTCCGACTCACGGAGCCCCGCAGCTCGTCGGCGGCCGCGACCAGCGACGCCCACCGCGGGACCAGTCCGTCGCGCCCGTCGAGGTGCGCGTTCCGGAGGCTCTCGGCGTCGTCCGCGGTCGCCCGCGCGCGCTCGACCCGAGCCGTCGCCTCACCGGCTCGGAACGGCTCGGCGACCGGGTCGGCGGGGTACGTCAGCTCCGGCCGGACGTGCCGCTCGCACTCCGCGAGCAGCGATTCGACCGGCTCGTACGCCAGCGCCGCCGCGACCGGCGACTCGGCTCGGTACTCCACCTCGGCGGCGAGCGCGCCCCGAGCGTCCCGGACCGCGCTCCGCCGAGCGGCCAGGTCCGCGCCGTCGTCGACGCCGGTGGCCGCGCGGTACGCGCCGCGCACCGCCGCGGCGTCCTCCCGACGACGACGCCACGCCGAGAGGACGTCCACCGGCCACTCGGCTGTCACTCCGGCGTCCGCCCGCTCCAGCGCCCGCTCGCGGTCGGAACCGATCTCCGTCGCCACCGCAGCGTTGGCTATCCCCGGCTCGGCCGGCACGTCGTCGAGTAGGCTCCGGGCCCGCGCCTCGTGGGCGTCCGCGAGCGACTCCGGTACGGTCGCCGGAAACGGCGACGCCGGCCAGTCGACGGTCCCCACGGCGCCGGACGGGAGCGATACGGGCGAGCCGCGGCGCTCCTCGCCGCCGCCGAACGGGAGTCCGGAGCAGCCGGCGACCGCAGCCGTCCCGACCGCCGCTCCGACCCCTGCGAGGAACCGGCGGCGAGAGCTTGAGCCGCCGTGCGAACCGGACCCGCGACCCGTCGACTCGCGGCTCACTCGCCATCACCTCCCGCGCCGGGTGCCGAGGAGTTGAACACGGCAGGCGGATTTCCCTGTCGACAGGAGCCACGCATCCCCATTCCGCTCCCGCTCGACCGCTCCGCCGCCACGGGGAGTCGGATCGCGAAGCCGACGGTGTGGACGGCCTCCGGATCGCACTCGACGTCGGCCGGGCGGTACGCCCGGCAGAAGTCGGCTCGGGGGTGGAGGTCGCCGTCGGCGAGCTCCGACGGCTCGACGGCGACAGACCGGAGCCGGACATCGCGACAGGCCGTCACCGGCATCGCGCGAAGGTAGGCCGACGCCGACTCGAAGTCCGTCCCGTCGAGGAACGACCGCAGGCGGTCGGCGGCCGCGGTCTCGGCGAAGTCGAGTGCGTCGAGGCCGTCGCCAGAGACCAATACGCGCCGGGCGCGAGGCCGCCGTCGCCCGCGCTCGTCGGTTTCGCTCGACGGCGTCTCTTCACCGCCGGTGAGGATCGGCTCGCCGCTCTCGTCGCGCGCTCGTTCGAGTTCGTACCCGTCTATCGGTTGATCGCCCCGGACGGGGTAGCTGTTCGACGCGGAGTCGCCACCGGCGCAGCCGGCCAGCGCGGCGATCCCTGACGCGGCCGCGAGGAGGGCTCGGCGGCGGGGTACGTCTGCCATCGCCGGGGGTTCGATCGAGAGCGTGAAACCCTTTGTGGGGCCAGTTCGGGCGCGAATCCCCGCCGCGGGGCCGAACCCGGGAGTTTTTAACGTGCGCGGGAGTACGCCGATGTACCACACTCCCGCGGGACACGGTGAGTCGCGGTGACTCGGCCGTAGCGGGGCCTTCAACGACGCGCGGTAGGACGTAGCGCCGACGGCTCCTTGCGGGGTTTCAGTGACCGGCGCCGACCACGGCGTCAAACACGACAACACCATGGAAATCGAAATTGCGACACTCGGCGGTTACGAAGAGGTCGGTCGACAGATGACGGCGGTCCGGGCGGGCGAGGACATCGTCATCTTCGACATGGGCCTGAATCTCAGTAAGGTCCTCATCCACGACAACGTGGAGACCGAGAGCATGCACAGCCTCGACCTGATCGACATGGGCGCTATCCCGGACGATCGGGTGATGAGCGAACTCGAAGGCGACGTCAAGGCGATCGTCCCCACCCACGGGCACCTCGACCACATCGCGGGGATCCCGAAGCTCGCCCACCGCTACGACGCGCCGATCGTCTCCGCGCCGTACACGATCGAACTGGTGCGCCAGCAGATCGAAGACGAGGGCAAGTTCCAGGTGGACAACGACCTCGTGAAGATGAAGCCCGGCGCGTCGATGGCGATCGGCGACTCCGAGCAGGTCGAACTAGAGTTCGTCAACGTCACCCACTCGATCATCGACGCGATCAACCCGGTCCTCCACACGCCCGAGGGCGCGGTGGTCTACGGCCTCGACAAGCGCCTGGACCACGACCCCGTCATCGGCGACCCGGTCGACATGGACCGGTTCCGCGAGATCGGCCGGCAGGACGAGGGCGTCCTCGCGTACATCGAGGACTGTACGAACGCCGGGAGCAAGGGCCGGACCCCCTCCGAGTCGTACGCGAAGAAACACGTCGAGGACACGCTGAAATCGATGGAGGACTACACGGGCGGCATCATCGCCACCACGTTCTCCTCGCACATCGCCCGCGTGAAGACCCTCGTCGAGTACGCCCGCGAGATCGGCCGCCAGCCGGTCCTGCTCGGGCGCTCGATGGAGAAGTACTCCGGTACGGCCGAGCGGCTCGACTTCGTCGACTTCCAGGGCGACGTCGGCATGTACGGTCACCGGAAGTCGGTCGACCGCGCGTTCAAGCGGATCATGAAGGAGGGGAAGGGCAATTTCCTCCCCATCGTGACGGGCCACCAAGGCGAGCCGCGCGCGATGCTCACCCGCATGGGCCGCGGCGAGACCCCCTACGAGATCGACGACGGCGACAAGGTCGTCTTCAGCGCGAGCGTCATCCCGGAACCCACCAACGAGGGGCAGCGCTACCAGTCCGAACAGCTGCTCCGGATGCAGGGCGCCCGCCTCTACGACGACATCCACGTCTCCGGCCACCTCCGCGAGGAGGGCCACTACGAGATGCTACAGGCGCTCCAGCCGCAGCATCTCATTCCCGGCCACCAGACGCTCAAGGGTCGCTCGCCGTACGTCGACCTCGCGAAGACGCAGGGGTACAAGCTCGGACGCGACGTCCACGTCACGCAGAACGGGTCCACGATCCAGCTCGTCGAATGACGAGCGAGACGAAGGAGGCGCGGGTGCTCGACGCCATCCGCGAGCGGCGTGAGCTCGTCAACGCCGCTATCGACGAGGAGCTGCCGGTCCAGGAGCCTGAGCGACTGTACGAGGCCACCCGATACATCCTCGAGGCCGGCGGCAAGCGGCTCCGCCCGACGGTGACGACCCTGGCCGCTGAGGCGGTCACCGGCACCGAGCCGATGGGCGCCGACTTCCGCGCGTTCCCGTCGCTCGACGGCGACGAGGTCGACGTGATGCGGGCCGCGGTCGCCATCGAGGTGATCCAGTCGTTCACGCTGATCCACGACGACATCATGGACGAGGACGACCTCCGGCGGGGCGTCCCGGCAGTCCACGAGGCGTACGACGTCTCGACGGCGATCCTCGCGGGCGACACCCTCTACTCGAAAGCGTTCGAGTTCATGACCGAGACGGGCGCGGACCCGCAACACGGGCTCGAAGCGATGCGGATGCTCGCGTCGACCTGTACCGAGATCTGCGAGGGGCAGGCCCTCGACGTCGCCTTCGAGAGCCGCGACGACATCCTCCCCGACGAGTACTTGGACATGGTCGAGCTGAAGACCGCGGTGCTGTACGGCGCCTCGGCCGCGACGCCCGCCCTCCTACTCGGCGCCGACGAGGCGGTCGTCGACGCCCTGTATCAGTACGGGATCGACTCCGGACGCGCGTTCCAGATCCAAGACGACGTGCTCGACCTCACCGTCCCCTCGGAGGAGCTCGGGAAGCAGCGCGGCTCCGACCTCGTGGAGGGGAAGGAGACGCTCATCACGCTCCACGCCCGACAACAGGGAGTCGACGTCGACGGGCTCGTTGACGCCGACACGCCCGCGGCGGTGACCGAGGCGGCCATCGACGACGCGGTCGCGGCCCTCGAAGAGGTCGGCTCGATCGAGTACGCCCGCGAGACCGCCGAGGACCTCACCGCGCGGTCGAAGGACCACCTCGGAGTGCTCCCCGAGAGCGGCTCTCGGAGCCTGCTCGAAGACCCCGCGGACTACCTCATCGTCCGCGGCTACTGAGCGGGCCGCGGCGCGACGGACCCGCCGGACGGGTCGGGACTTCCAGACACGGCGTCACGGCCGGACGAGCCGGCACCGGCGGTCCGGGCCGCGACGGACACCGCTTTACCCGCGGCCCGCGTTCGGTCGACCGTGTCACGGTATCGAGACGCCCTCCTGTTCTTCACCCTCGCCCTGCTGTGGGGCGGATCGTTCGTCGCCATCGAGGTCGGCCTCGACTACTATCCGCCGGTGTTGTACGCCGCCTACCGGTTCGACGTGGCCGCGCTGGCGCTGCTGTCGTACGTGTTCGTCACGCAGGACGGTCCGTTTCCGCGGACGCGCGGCGACCTCGCCGCGATCGGGTTCAGCGGCGGACTCTCCGTGGCCGCGAACAACGCGCTGCTGTTCGTCGGCCAGCAGTACACCACGAGCGGCATCGCCTCGATCACCTACAGCCTCGTCCCCATCGCGACCGCGGCGGTCGCCGCCCTGTGGATCGGCGGGGCGGACCTCGACGCGCGCGGCGCGGTCGGGGTCGTCCTCGCGTTCCTCGGCGTCGGCCTCGTCGCACAGCCGGACCCCGCGAGCCTCGGCGGGGGCGTCGCGGTCGGCGTCGGGCTGATCGCGATCGGCGTCGTCGCCGTCGCGGTCGGCAGCGTCGGGCTCCGGACCGTCGAGACGTCGTTCTCCAGCGTCGCGCTCACCGGGTGGGCGATGGGGTTCGGCGCGCTGGCCATCCACGCACTGAGCCTCGGGATCGGCGAGAGCCAGCGCCTCCCCGCCGCGGCGCCGCGCGCGCTCCTCGCGCTGGCGTTCCTCGGGCTCTGCTCGTCGGCGGTGGCGTACACCATCTACTTCACGCTGCTCGACCGGCTCGGCCCCTTCGAGATCAACCTCGTCTCGTACGTCGTGCCGGTCGTCGCCACCGTCGCGGGCGCCCTGCTGCTCGCCGAGCCGGTAACGGCGTTCACCGTCGCCGGCTTCGCGGTCATCGTCCTCGGCTTCGGCCTGCTGAAGCGCCGCGAGATCGCCGACGCGGTCGCCGGGATCAGCCCGTCGGGATAGCGGTCGCCCTCGACGGCGTCGACCGCCCCGATCAGCCGTCGAGCGCGCGGATGTCGTCGAGTATCTCGACGGCGTGGTCCTCGGGGGAGACCCCCTCGTACGCCAAGACGACGGTTCCCTCGTCGTCGATGACGTACGTGTTCCGGAACACGCCGTCGAAGGTGTTCCCGAACATCGACTTCTCGCCGTAGGAGTCGTACGCGCTCGACACCGCGCCGTCCGGGTCCGAGAGGAGCGTGAAGGGGAGGTCGTACTCCTCGGCGAAGGGTTCGAGGTCCTCGACCGGGTCGTCGCTGATCCCGACGACGGCGATGTCGGCGTCCTCGAACGCGTCCCACTCGTCGCGGAAGCCGCACGCCTCGGCGGTACAGCCGGGAGTGTCGGCGCGCGGGTAGAAGTACACCACCGTGTGGCCGGCCGCGGTCGGGTCGACGGTGGCCGTCTCGCCGCGGTGGTCGGTGAGCGTGATCGCGGGCGCGTCGTCGCCGGGTTCGAGCATACGGATCGACGCCGCTCGAACTGGTTAGAGGATTCGGTCCCTTTTTACCGACTACTCGCATCCTACCGGTATCGATGGCGTGGCAACCGACGCCGTACACGGTTCCGCTGCTCGTCGCGGCCGTCGCGTCGTTCGGATTCGCCGCGTACGCGGCCGCGAACCGTTCTCGCGGCGGCCGGGCGCTCCTGTGGAGTTTCGTCGGCGTCGCCGGCAGCGCCGGCGTCTGGTCGCTGGCGTACGCGGCGCAGCTGTCGGCGACCGCGCTCGGTCCCACGCTGCTTTTCAACCGCCTCGTCTGGCTCGGGACCGCGGGGCTGGCGGTCGCGTGGCCCGCCTTCGTCCTCTCGTACGTCGACCGGACCGAGTGGCTCGGTCCCCGCCGGTTCGCGCTCTTCTGGGTCGTCCCAGCCGCGACCGCCGTTGCCGTCTTGACGGTCGGCGCCGACCCGCTGTTCTACGCCGACCCCTCGCTCGTCGACGCCGGCGGGTACCGCCTCCTCGGCTACGCGCCGACGCCCGCCCTGCTCGGATTCGTCGGGTACACCTACGCGGTCAACCTGTTCTCCTTCGGCGTGCTCGGCTACGCCGCGGTCTCCCGTGACGGCGTGTTCCGCCGGCAGGCCGCCCTCCTCTTCGCCGCCGGCGTCGCGCCGCCGGCGCTCGGCGCGGCCGGCATCTTCGGGCTCGTCGGTCCGGCGGACGGCGTGGTCGACTTCACGCCGATCGCCTTCAGCGGGACCTCGGCGCTGCTGGCGTGGGTCGTGTTCCGGTACCGGCTGCTCGACGTGTCGCCGATCGCCCGCGACGCGGTGTTCGCGAATCTCTCCGACGGCGTGGTCGTCTGCGACGCCGACGGCCGGGTGATCGATCGCAACGACCCGGCTCAGGCGCTGTTTCCCGACGCCGAACTCGGCGCCCGCGCCGACGAGGCGTTCGCCGACGCCCCGCCGGTCGTCGACGCGGTGACGGAGGCGGGGTCCGACGAGGGGGAAGCGTCGTCCGACGACGAGTTCCGCGTGACCGTCGGCGGCGACGACGCCGCGCCGCGGTTCCTGACGGTTGACGTCCACGACATCACCGGCCCGGGGACGACCCGCGGCGGGACGGTCCTGCTGTTCCGCGACGTCACCGAGCGGGAAACGCTCCAGCGACGCTACCGCGCCCTCATCGAGAAGTCGCCGAACGTGATCGCGGTCTGCGGCGAGGACGGCCTGATCAGGTACGTGAGCCCCTCGATTGAGCGCCTGCTCGGTCACGCTCCCGCGGCGATCGAGGGGCGTCCTGTGATCGACCTGGTCCACCCGGAGGACCGACGCGAGGCGCAGCAGGCGTTCGAGCGCGCCTTCGAGGGCGCCGAACCCCAGTCGATCACGCACCGGATCGCCCGGGGCGACGGCAGTTGGCGCCGGTTCGAGACGGTGATCGAGCGGCTGTTCGAGGACGCGCGCGAGGTCGTCATCACCGCAACCGACGTGACGGAGGCTCGGCGGTACGAACAGCGGCTCCAGGTTCTGAACCGCGTGCTGCGCCACGACCTGAAGAACGACACCAACGTCATCGGCGGGTACGCCGACCTGCTCCGCGACCACGTCGACGAGGAGGGCGACCCGTACCTCGACGTCATCGACCGGAAGGTACAGACACTGACGCACCTCAGCGATCAGGCGCGCGAGATCGATGTCGCGCTGCACAGCGACGCCGACAAGACCGAGATCGACCTCGCCGAACTCGTCGACCGCCTCTGCGAGTCGCTGGGCTCGTCGTTCCCGCGGGCGACGGTGACGGTGACGGTGCCCGACTCCGCCGTCGTCGCCGCGGACGAACTGCTGGAGTCCGCGGTCCGGCACGTGCTGGAGAACGCTGTCGTCCACAACGACGACGATGATCCGCACGTCGAGGCCACGGTCGTCGCCGACGGCGACCGGTGCCGGCTCGACGTGGCCGACGACGGCCCCGGCATCCCGCCGGTCGAGCGGACGGTGTTCTCGGAGGCGCGGGAGACGGCGCTCGAACACGCGAGCGGGCTCGGCCTCTGGCTCGTCCACTGGATCGTCACGGAGTCCGGCGGCGACCTCGAGATCGACACCCGTGAGCCGACCGGCACGGTAGTCCGGATGTGGCTCCCGCGAGCGGCCGAAGAGTGCGAGTAGATCCGCCGACCTTCCGGTGTCGGCTCAGACGCGGACGCGGACGACGTGACCCCCGCAGCCGCACTGCTCGATGTACTCCCAGTCGAGGTCGCCGCCGAGCTCCGATTCGAGCGCGTCGACGAGGTACGTCTCCGGGTGGCCGTGGTCGCCGTGGGTGACGAGGTTGACGTGGTTGCCCGCGGCCGTGTGCTCGACCGCTTCGATCGCCTGTCGGACGAGCAGATCCCGGTCGTCCGCGTGTTCGGGGCCTTCGAGGTTCGCGGACCACGAATTCTCGTGGACGTGGTCGGTCACCGGGTCCGCGTCGTGATCGTGGTCTGAGGGTGTACTCGACATGTCCGATCCGACGCCCTCAGTTCCCCTACGTCTTCGAGCGAACATGTTCGCGCGGAGCGTCGACCGACGACCGGCGCGCGAACGTCTTGGGGACAGGAGACACTCCCGCGGGACCCGACGACAGACTCATGAGTCGCGACCCGTTCAGCGACGCGGACGAGCCCTTGGACGCTCGCGAGATAGACGACGACCCCGACCGGCGACGCGTGGTACGTCGAGGTCACGAACGGGGCGTAGTCGACCGCCCTCCGCAACCTCTTTGCGCGCCCTCGCCGAAGCCGGAGCCATGAGTCACGGACCTCTGGACGAGGACGCGGTCGAAAGCTACCGCGAGGCCGGCGCGGTGCTGGTCGAGGCGATGAACGAGGCCCGCGAGATGGTCGAGCCGGGCCGGACCCACCTCGAAGTTGCCGAGTGGACGGAGGACTTCGTCCGCGAGCAGGGGGCCGGCCTCGCGTTCCCGGTCAACATCAGCGTCGACCCCGAGGCGTCGCACGCGACGCCGGGTCGGGACGACGAGACCGAGTTCGGCGAGGAGATGGTGTGTCTCGACGTCGGCGTCCACGTCGACGGCTACATCGCCGACGCCGCGGTGACGGTCGACCACAGCGGGACGCCCGAACTCGTCGAGGCCGCCGAGATGGCGCTGGAGGCCGCGCTCGACGAGGCCGGGCCGGGCGTCGAGGTCGGCGTCGTCGGGCAGGCGATCGAAGACGTGATCCGCGGCTACGGCTACACGCCCGTCCTCAACCTCTCCGGGCACGGCGTCCAGCGCTACGACGCCCACACCGGGCCCACGGTACCGAACCGCGGCGTCGACCGGTCGGTCGAGCTGGAGCCGGGGCAGGCGGTCGCCATCGAGCCGTTCGCCACCGACGGCCGCGGAAAGGTCGGCGAGGGGACCGACGAACAGATCTTCGAGCAGCAGGGCTCCGCGAGCGTGCGCGACCGGCGGGCGCGGCAGGCGCTCGAAGAGATCGAGGCGTTCGACGACCTCCCGTTCGCGGCGCGCTGGCTGGAGACGGACCGGGCGGGGATGGCGCTTCGTCGCCTGAAGCAGGCGAACGCGATCAAGGGGTACCCCGTCTTGAAGGAGGACGACGACGCCCTCGTGAGTCAGGCGGAGCACACGCTGCTCGTCACCGAGGACGGCGTCGAGGTGACGACCGCGGGCATCCACGGCTTCGACGACTGATGGACCGGATCTTCGCGCCGTGGCGGATCGAATGGGTCGAGCGCGACGCCGACCCGATCGACGGCTGCCCGTTCTGCGTCCTGCCCGAGCGCGAGGACGCCCGCGAGGCGCGCGTCGTCGCCCGCAGCGAGCGCAACTACGTCCTCCTGAACAACGCGCCGTACAACCCCGGTCACGCGATGGTGATCCCGGACGCACACGTCGAGGATCCGACCGGCCTCGACGACGCGACACTCCTCGATCACGCGAAGCTGAAGGCGGCGACGCTCGCCGCGCTGCGCCGCGACGTGAACCACGACGGCGTCAACACGGGCCAGAACCTTGGCGGCGACGCCGCGGGGGGGTCGATCGACCATCTCCACACCCACGTCGTCCCGCGCTGGAGCGGCGACACGAACTTCATGCCCGTCACCGGCGCCACGAAGGTGATCGTGGAGGCGATAGACCGCACCTACGACCACCTCCACGCGGGCTTCGCGGCCGACGACGCGGTCGTCGATCCGGGAGACGCCGAGGCGGGCGAGGCGGTCGAACTTGACTTCGGCGTCTAACTCGGCGGTGTCGATCAATCATAAACAAACGGCGTGGCGGCGCGTGCCGATGAGCGCCCGTATGGCGCGAATCGCCCGCGCGAGGTCGCCGGCGCGAAACGCCGGCTGCCGGAGAATCTTCGATTCTCGCCGGAGTTGCTGGCTCCCGGAGCGAAGCGACGGGTGCCAGCGACGAGGCTGGGGAGCCGTGAGGTGCGGTCGCTGTGCGGGGTGGGACTCAACGGGGCAGTCGCGAGAAGGCGGGAGGCGATGTAAGCACCACAGCGAGCGGAGCGAGCGAGGAGCACAACGGGCGTACCGTCTCCTCGCGACTGGGGCTTTGGAGGTATTCACCGCAGCGTCGTCGATCACCCGACCGGATCGCTGTATTCGACCGATCTCCCGCCTCCCCTCGACGCAAATTAGTACACCAGTTCGCCCGAGATGAACTTCCGGGTGCGCTCGTCGGCGGGGTCGTCGAAGATCTCCTCGGTCGGACCGATCTCCGTGATCCCGTCGTCGAGCAGCACCGCGACGCGGTCCGCGACCCGCTCGGCCTGATGCATGTCGTGGGTCGCCACGACCACGCCGATCCCCCGCGCTTTCGCCTCACCGATCGCCTCCTCGATGACGGCCGTGTTCCGTGGGTCGAGGTCGGAGGTTGGTTCGTCGAGCAAGAGGGCGTCGGGGTCGTACGCCAGCGCGCGGGCGAACGACACCCGCTGGGCCTCGCCGCCGGAGAGCGAGTCGGCGGGCTGGTCCGTCTTGTCTGCGAGTCCGACGACCTCCAGCGACTCGTGGACCGCGTCGGCGGCGCCGGACAGCCGGAAGAGCGAGGCGATCCGCTCGCTCCACGAGCGGCGGACCCGGAGCCCGTACTCGACGTTTCGGGCGACCGATCCCCCGAAGAGGCTCGCCTCTTGGAACACCATCCCGACGCGGCGGCGCAGCGCGAGCCGCGCCGACTCGTCGACGGCCCACGCGTCGGTCCCGTCGAGCGTCACCGTCCCCTCGTCCGGCTCCAGCGACAGCGCGAGCGTCCGCAGCAGCGTGGTCTTGCCGACGCCGGAGGGACCGATGACGGCGACGACCTCGCCCGCGTCGACGTCGATCGTGAGGTCGCGGAACACTCTCTCGTCGCCGTACGACCGCGACACGCCCGTCGCGCGGAGCATCAGCCGGACACCTCCCGCCGCATCAGGCCACCCCCCGATCGCCGAAGCGGACCACGATCGCGTTGACGGTCAACACGAGCGCGACCAGCACCGCGCCGAGCACCATGGCGGTCTCGTACCGCCCCTGCCGCGCTTCGAGCTGGATCGCGGTGGTGAGCGTGCGCGTCTTCGAGATGCCGTCGGCGCTCGTGATGTTCCCGCCGACGATCAGCACGGAGCCGACCTCGCTCACCGCGCGACCGAACCCGGCCAGCACCGCGGTCGCGATCCCGTACTTGGCCTCCTTGATCACGACCAGCGCCACGTCGATCCGCGTCCCGCCGAGGACGCGAGCAGCGTCCCGGACGCCGTCGTCGACGCCGCTCACGGCCGCGAGGCTGATCGCCGTGATCGGTGGCGTCGCGAGGACGAACTGCGACATGATCATCGCCTCGCGGGTGAAGATGAGCTCTAGCGACCCCAGCGGCCCCTGGTTGGAGACCGCGAACAGCACTACCAGCCCGACCACCACGCTCGGGAACCCCATCCCGGTGTTGACGACCGACTTCACGAACCCCTTCCCCGGGAACTCCGCGAGGCCGATCGCGACGGCCGCCGGCACGCTGACGAGCGTGCTCAGCGCCACGGCGGTGAGGCTCACGTACAGCGAGACCGCGATGATGCTCCCGACGTACCCCTCCCTGAACGAGGCGCCGAGCAGGGACGCCGCGGGGCCCGCGCCCGAGTCGAGGAGGGCGGGGGCCAGCTGTGCGACCGGTTCGAGCGGCACGCTTACGCGTCCGAGTCGTCGCTACTCCAGCCTTCCGGAACGTACTGTTGGAAGTCAGGGTCCTCCGAGACGGCCTCGGGGAAGAACAGCTGTTCGCCGTTCACCTGGTACTCTGCGATGGCCTCCTGGACGCCGGGACTGGTGATCCAGCCGATGTACGCCATCGCGAGGTCGTAGTTGGCGTTCTCGTGGACGCCGGGGTTGACCGCCATGACGCCGTACGGGTTCGCGAGGATCTCCGGCCCGCCCTCGATCGGCCCCTGAACGAGGATCGTCAGGTCGATCTCCGAGCGCTGCGAGATGTAGGTTCCGCGGTCCGAGAGCGTGTACGCGCCCTGCTGGTTTGCGATGTTCAGCGCCTCGCCCATCCCGGTGCCGGTCTCCTGATACCAGTCTCCGCCGGGATCCGTGCCCGCCGCGTCCCAGAGGTTCAGCTCCTTCGTGTGGGTCCCGGAGTTGTCGCCGCGAGAGACGAACGTCGCCTCCGCCTCCGCGATGGTCGTCAGCGCCTCGGTCGCTGAGCCCGTCCCCCCGATTCCCGCCGGGTCGCTCTCGGGGCCGACGATCACGAAGTCGTTGAACATCAGGTCGCGGCGGTTGATCCCGTACCCGTTGCGCCTGAACTCGTCTTCGAGGCCGCGGGCGTGGACCATCACGATGTCCGAGTCGCCGTTGCGCGCGGTCTCCAGCGCGGCGCCCGTCCCCTGCGCGACGGCGTCGACCGTGACGCCGTACATCTCCTCGAAGTCCGGGTGGATCGCGTCGAGGAGCCCCGTGTCGTAGGTGCTCGTCGTCGTCGTGAGCGTCAGCGTCTCGCCGGCGACGCCGACGCTCTCAGCGCTGTTTCCGCCGTCGGTGCCGTTGCCCCCGGTCCCGTCGCCGCTGCCGCCATCGTTCGTCGACGAACAGCCGGCCGTACCCACGATCGCTCCGGCGCCGACCGCGGCCACGAACTTCCGTCGTTGTATCGGCATAGATACAACGGCGGGGCGACACGACATATAAGTTGCGTCACGGTGGGGAACGTCGGCCCGGAGCGGCCCGAGGGCGCGTCGAAACCCCCAACACGTCCCGGACGCATCCCCCGAGCATGGGAGAGCCGACCGACTCCGGTCCCGCCCCGGCCGCGGGGCGCGGACGGGCCGCGCTGATCGAGGACGGCGTCGAGTTCGACGGCCGCGACGCGGCCCTGTTGCGCGCGGTCGACGCGGCGGGATCGGTCGCGGGCGCGGCCTCGGAGCTCGGCCGCTCCCGCGCCCGCGCTCTCACCCGGATCGAGACGCTGGAGGACGCTTACGGCACGCTCGTTGAGCGCCGTCGGGGCGGCGAGGGCGGCGGCGGGAGCCGGCTCGCCGCGTCGGCTCGGGACCTCCTCGACCGCTACGACCGCCTTCAGGCCGTCCTCGCGGCGACCGCGTCGGTGCCCGAGACGGTCCTCGACGGGACCGTGGCCGCCGTCGACGGCGAACTCGCCGTCGTCGACACGCCGGTCGGAGAGCTCTCCGGACTCCACGGCGGCACCGTGGACGACGAAGACGCAGACGACAGGGCCGACGGCAGAGACGCAGACGACAGGGCCGACGGCAGAGGCGCAGACGACGGGGCCGACGGCAGAGACGCAGACGACGGGGCCGACGGCGGCGCGGTCGCCGTCGGCGACGCGGTTCAAGTCCGGATCGGCGCGGACGCGGTCACCGTCAACGACGCGGCCAACGCGGTCGACCCGGACGCGACGAGCGCCCGGAACCGCCTGGCCGGCCGCGTCTCGCGCATCGACTCGGGCGAGACGGTGTCGACGGTTCGGATCGTCGTCGAACCGGTCGACCGGGGAGGGACAGACGACGCCGCCGTCGAGGTCGCGGCGCTGATCACCGCCGAGAGCATCGACCGGCTCGGCCTCGCGCCCGGCGACCCGGTGTCGCTCCGGTGGAAGGCGACCGCGACGCGACTCGTTGCGCAGGTCGAGTGACTCGGCCGACCGGAGTAGACCAGCGTTCTGAACCGGGGGGCGGACCGGCGTCCCGGACAGGCGGGCCGTGCCAAGCGCTCCCGCGCAAACGAACGGTTTTTGCGTCGACCGACGGGAGAGGTGGTATGGACGAGGACACCCCCGAAGGGACGACGCCGGGCGGTGACGGGCGCGAGGCCGACGCCGACCGCGGGCCGTTGACGCCCCCCCGGACCGACGGCGGGACCGACGCGGACGAGCCGACCGAGGACGTCGCGCTCGACCCGTGGGGGTCGGCGTCGGTCGGGGACTACGCGGACCTCTTCGCGGAGTTCGGCATCGAGGCGTTCGACGAGGTCGACGACGACGTGCCGGACCCGCACTACCTGATGCGCCGCGGCGTCATCTTCGGGCACCGTGAGTACGACGCGGTCGCGGAGGCGATGGCGAACGACGAGCCGTTCGCGGCGCTCTCCGGGTTCATGCCCACGGGGGACCCGCACATCGGTCACAAGCTCGTGTTCGACGAGATCATCTGGCACCAAGAGATGGGCGGCGAGGCGTTCGGGCTCATCGCCGACCTCGAAGCGCATTCCGCGCGCGGGATGTCGTGGGACGAGATCGACGAGCACGCGCGGAACTACCTCCTGAGCCTCCTCGCGCTCGGCTTCGACGCCGAGGACGGCGAGATCTACCGCCAGTCCGACAACCGCGAGGTCCAGGACCTCGGCTTCGAGCTCGGCTCGAAGGCGAACTTCTCGGAGTCCGAGGCGATCTACGGCTTCGACGGGGAGACGAACATCTCGCACATGCAGAGCGTGATCACCCAGACCGCGGACATCCTCTACCCGCAGCTCGTCGACGAGCCGAAGCCCACGGTGATCCCGGTCGGTCCCGATCAGGACCCGCACGTCCGGCTCACCCGCGACCTCGCGACCCGCGTGCGCTACTTCAAGGTGACAGAGGCGTTCGCCTCCTTCGAGCTCGACGACGACGAGCGCCGGCTCGTGCGAGCCGCCTACGACGCGCTCGCGGCCCGCGACGAAGAGAACGACGCCGCCGGAGACGCGGACGACGCCGCCGAGACCGACGTGCGCTGCGAGGACGCCGCCGAGTGGCTCGCCGACTACGAGCCGCCGGAGAGCGACCGCGAGAGCGTCGACCTCGCGGCCGCGAAGGCGAGCGCCCTCGACAAGCTCGAGGCCGGCGGGAAGGAGCCGCTCCGCCCCCGCGTGCGGTTCTTCGACCGCAACGCCACCGACGAGGCGTTCGAGGCGCTGATCGAGGCCGTGGAAGGGGAAAAACGCGTGTTCGAGGGCCACGTCGACGCGTTCGACCTGACCCGCGACGAGGCCGAGTCCAGCGCGCGCGAGGTCGAGATCGACCACGACGGGTTCGGCTTCCGGCAGCCCTCCTCGATCTACCACCGGTTCATGACCGGGCTCACCGGCGGCAAGATGTCTTCGTCGATCCCGGCGAGCCACATCTCGCTGCTCGACGATCCTGAGGACGGCTACGACAAGGTGAAGGCGGCGACGACTGGGGGCCGCGACACCGCCGAGGAGCAGCGCGAGCTGGGCGGCGAGGCCGACGAGTGCCCGGTCTACGAGCTGTACGCCTACCTGCTCGCGGGCGACGACGACGAACTCACCAAGGAGGTGTACTCCGAGTGCGTCAACGGCGAGCGCCTCTGCGGCGGCTGTAAGGAGCAGGCCGCGGAGCTCATGCGCGAGTTCCTCGAGGACCACCAGGAGAAGCGCGCGGAGGCCGAGGAACTCCTCGACGACCTCGACATCGACCTCGACTCCGACCGGCGCGGCACCGGCGGCGAGCACTGAGGCGTCTCTATTGAGGCCGCAGGGCAACTCTCACGAGCTGTTTTATAAACGAACGGTGCGGTGGCGCGTGCCTGCGAGGCCGCCTTGCGGCCGAGCAGCACGCGCGAGGGAGTCGCTGGCTCCCGGAGCGAAGCGGAGGGTGCCAGCGACGAGGCTGGGGAGGCGTGAGGTGCTGTGCTGGGCGGGACTCAAAGGGGCAGTCGCGAGGACGAAGCACGGCGACGTAAGCACCGCAATGAGGGAGCGAACGGAGTGAGCGACCGAGTGAGGAGCACAGCGAGCCGCGCGAGTCCTCGCGACTGGGGCTTTGGAGGCGTTCGCCGCCAATTCACGGGTAGCTGTTTATAACCGAGCGACTGGGGCTTTGGAGGCGTTCGCCGCCGATCCGCAATCGATTTCTATAACTAACAGCGACCGCCTTACAGCTCGTTCTTCACGTACACGCCCAGCAGTCCGCCGAGCGCGCTCAGAACCACGGAGTAGGCGACGCCGCCCAACACGATGAGGGCGGCGACGAAGACGACTCCGCCGGCCGCGAGGCCGACTTCGAGCGGGAACCCGAAGAACCCCAAGAACGGGAGGAAAACCAGCACGAGCAACAGCAGTCCGACGATCGGGATCGCGGCGATCGCGCCGGAGAGCGCGCCGACCCGGAGGCCGTCGTCTCCATTTAAGTACCCGGCCACCGCGCCGCCGAGGAGCGGTGAGATGCCGGTAAACGAGAGCACCGTCGACGCGATAGCGCCGACGACCGCGTTGAGGAGGGTGTTCTCTGTGTCCATGCGCGGTCGAACTCCCGGCGGCGGCATACGTTTTGCGAAGCGCGGCGGCCGGGCCGGCCCGCGCTCGGCACGACCGGACGGCGAGCGAGCCGATAGTTTATGAGGCGGGCGCCACCTCTCACGGGTATGAGCGAGGAGGAGGTGATCCACGTCGCGGACGTCAGCGAGGGGATCGGCGGCGACGCGACGGCGGAACCCGGCTCGCCGGTCGAACTCCCGGTCGTCGACGTGCTCACCGGCCGGTCCTTCATCACGGGGAAGAGCGGGTCCGGGAAGAGCAACACCGCAAGTGTCGTGATAGAAAATCTGCTATCTAACGGATTTCCTGTCATGATCGTGGACACAGACGGTGAATATTACGGTTTAAAAGAAGAATATGAAATTCTTCACGCCGGCGCCGACGACGAGTGCGACATCGTCGTCTCCCCCGAGCACGCCGAGAAGCTTGCGACCCTCGCCTTAGAGCAGAACGTCCCGATCATCTTGGACGTCTCCGGCTACCTCGAAGAGGACACGGCCAACGAGCTCCTCTTGGAGGTCGTCAAGCAGCTGTTCGCGAAGGAGAAGCGCATGAAGAAGCCCTTCCTGCTCGTCATCGAGGAGTGCCACGAGTACATCCCCGAGGGCGGCGGCATGGACGAGACGGGGAAGATGCTGATCAAGGTGGGGAAGCGCGGCCGGAAGCACGGGCTCGGCATCGTCGGCATCAGCCAGCGCCCGGCCGACGTCAAGAAGGACTTCATCACCCAGTGCGACTGGCTCTGCTGGCACCGGCTCACCTGGGACAACGACACGAAGGTGGTCGGGCGCATCCTCGGCTCGAAGTACGCCAGCGCGGTCGAGGACCTCGGCGACGGCGAGGCGTTCCTGATGACCGACTGGGACGAGTCGATCCGCCGGATCCAGTTCCACCGCAAGGAGACGTTCGACGCGGGCGCGACCCCCGGGCTCGACGACTTCGAGCGCCCCGAACTGAAGTCCGTCTCCAGCGACCTCGTCGGCGAGCTCCAGTCGATCTCCGACGAGAAGGAGCGCCGCGAGTCCGAGATCGCCGACCTCAAGCAGGAGTTACAAAAGAAGGACCGGCGGATCGCCGACCTCGAACGCGAGCTGGAGGAGGCCCGCGACCTGAGCGACATGGCCGACCAGTTCGCGCAGGCGCTCCTCGGTAAGGCGGAGGCCCCGTACCGAGGCGGCGGTCGACCTCCGGCCGGCGACGAGCGACTCGGAGGGACGGACGACGGCGACGAGGGCCAGTCCGTCCTCAAGTCGTACGACGAGGCGGTCGCCGCGACCGAGGAGAGCGACGCGGACCCGGAAGCGGAGACCGACGCCGCGCCCGGACCGGGCCCATCGGCCGCCGACGGCGGCGCCGAGGTCGACGCCGACGCCGCGACCGGTGACGCCGCGACCGCTGACGCCGCGGATGTCGACGCGACGGCCGCCGATTCTGCGGACGAACCGAACCCCCCGGACGACGTCGACCCGGTCACCCGCGACGACGTGGCCGAGAGCGCGCTCCGGTTCGACGAGGCGATCGAGCTCGGTACCCGCGAAGCGGTCATCGATGAGCTCCGCTCGCGGATCGAGTCCCTCCCGGAGCTCTCGCGCGGGATGCTCCGCCACTATCGGCGCGAGGGCGCGAGCGACCCGGTCGCGGCCCACATCGACGCCGGGGGCGACGGCGACTCCGGCCACGCGTACAGCCGTCACCGCCCGATCCGGCGGGCGGGACTCATCCGCCACGCCGGTCGGGGCAGCTACGCCTACGCGGTCCCGGACCTCGTCCGGGAGGCGTACGCCGACCGCCTCGACGAGGCGCAGGTCGACGAGATCGTTCGCGCCGTTGAGCGCGTCTTCGTCCCGTCCGCCGAACTGGACTACCCGCCGGACGCCGCTCCGGCCGAGGTCGGTGACCGGGCGCCCGCCGGAGACGACGAGGCCGAGGAGAACACGGACACCGACGCGGCCGACGGGGACGAGGAGCCTTCGGCGCCGACCGACGCCGGCCTGAGCGACGCCGCGCGTCGGTTCGCCGAGCGATCGGAGCGCTGAGGCCGGAGTGCCGGGGCCAGAGCGCTGAGACCGGAGCGCTGCGGTCGGCGAACCCCGCGGCCGGCTCTCGAGGTAACTCTCCGCTCGGTAGCCCGGTCAGAACGGGACCGAGAGGTACTCGCTCGGCACCGCGTTCCGTGCCGTCACCTGCGGGTCGACCACCTGACTGATCTCCAAGCCCCCGACGAGGCTGGAGACGAGATACGCCTCGGTGCGCGAGAAGCCGTGGTGGTGCGCCAGCAGGTCGAGCATGTCGGCGTTCGCCAGCTCGACCGCCCCCTCCAGCGTCTCGGCGCTCGCGAGCGTCTTCACCGCGTCGCCGGTGTCGAGGAGCGGACGGTCGAGCGGCACGGCCGGATCCTCGACCACGGAGAGCGTCGCGTCGACCTCGACCGCGATCTCCGCGCCGGTCCCGCACATCTCCCCGTCCGCCATCGCCGCTTTCGCGTCGCCCAGCGCCAACATGGCGCCCTCCTGAAACACCGGGAAGTAGACGGTTGTCCCCCCGGTCACGTCGGTCGTGTCGAGGTTACCGCCGTGGTCGTCGGGCGTGAGCGTCGAGACCGTCCCGCCGCCGGTGGCGACCCCGATCGTTCCGATCACGGGTTCGATCGGTACGTCGATCCCCTCGAACTCGACCGCCCCGGCCTCCGACTCGTCGGTGTCGACCTCGGTGATCCGCGTCGCGGGGTGGTCGATCTCGGGGTCGTCCTGAAGCAGTCCGAACCCGGGTGCGGTGAGCACACGGCCGCGGTCTTCGGCGACGCGCACGGCCTCGATCTCCACCGCGAGGACGTCGCCGGGGCTCGCGCCGGCTACCGCGATCGGTCCCGTCGCGGCGTTGACCTCTTCCGGGATCGCATCGAGGAGGTCGTCGTCGCGCTGAATCTCGCCGTTCAGACTGTCGATCGTCTCGACCGTCAGCGACTCGCCGTCGGCGGCCTCGTAGACGGGGTCCATCTCCGGACCGAACTCGTAGACGTGGCCGTCGCGGTGTGAGACTGTTTCTCGCGTCATTACGTCCATCTGGGCGCCCCGGTAACAAAAAGCCCGGCCGGCGTCAGCGCGGCGCCGCCGCCTCGGGCGGGACGAGCAGGACGTTGTTCGTCCCGCGCGCGACGATCGACTCCGCGGTGCTCCCGAGGAGGAGCCGCCGGAGTCGGCTCGTCCCGCGCGCGCCGATGAGCGTCGTCGTCGCGCCCACGCGCTCCTCTTCGGCCGTGATCTCGTCGACGGGGTTGCCGGACCTGACGTTGGTCTCGACGTGGAACCCGGTCCGGTCGCCGAGGTCACTCGCAAGCTCGTCCAGCCGCTCCTCGGCGGTCGCCGTCGACTCCGCGTCTCCGCCGCCCACGTGGAGCAGGTACGCCCGCTCGGTCGCGCCCGTCAGCGCCGGGAAGTAGTCGTAGGCGCGCGCCGCGTTCTCGGAGAAGTCGGTGGCGTCCAGCACGTCCTGGAACAGGTGTTCCTTCTTGACCGCGTGTCCGTCCGGCGTCTCCTCGATCCGCTCGACGAGCAGCGGCCTGACGGCCGTCCGCGCGACGTTGCGCACGGTGCCACCGATGAGCCGATTCTGGAGCGGCGCCTGTCCGCGCGACCCGACGACGATCATGTCCGCGTCGAGCCGCTCGGCCAAGCCGTTGATCCGTCGATGCGGCGTCCCGCGGGCGACGTGCGTCTCCACGTCGAACCCCGCGCGCTCGAACACGCTCCGCTGCGGCGCGAGCGCGGCTCGGGCGTCGCTGGCGGCGTCCATCCCCGGCAGCCCGCTGGAGACGTTGTCCGGGACGACCGTCAACAGGTGAACCTCGCTGACACCGATGTTGTCGAGACACTCCAGACAGGTCCGAGACTCGATCGCCGCCTCGTTCGCGTCCGAGAGGTCTGTCGCGAATACGATCCTCATACGCGACTGTTCGTGCTGATGAGTAATATTGTTTTTGTTGTACAATACAAGAGTCTTCGAAGACGGCACAGCGATCGGTCGGTGACGGCACACTCCGGTTCGGGGCCGGTCGCTGCCGGGGGAGCAACCCGCCTCAGGCGTCCGGGTCGGCCGCCGCCGACGGTCCGTGATCGAGGAGCGGCGAGTCCGCGTTCGCACACTCGTCCCGGCCACAGACGCCGGCGTCGTCGCCCGCTCGCTCGACGCCTGCCGTGAGTCCGCCGATCTGCCAGTCGACGGCGTGCCCCGTCGCGCGCTCGTGGTCGTCGAGCGCGGTCCGCGCCCGCCGGAGCGAGTCGAACGCTTCGTCGTACGCACAGTCGGTACAGCGGACGCGAACGGTCGTCGACATGGCCCTCTCTTCGGTCTCGACCAGCGTAAGTGCCGCTATCGGCTACTGGGCCGATCGCCCCGGCGTCGGATTCCCTCGGACGGGACTGTATTGAGACAGATACACAAGATTAAAACATCTGTGAGTAGTATTGTCTTTTGCGCACAAACTACTAACCCATGAGCACCGAACTCGATATCGCGGAGACGCTGGACGTGAAAGGACTGAGCTGCCCGATGCCTATCGTGAAGACGAAGGGCGCGATCGACGACCTCGCCCCCGGTGAGGTGCTGGAGGTCGTCGCGACCGATCCCGGAAGCGTGAGCGACATCGACGGGTGGGCGACGGGCACCGACGGCGTCACGCTCCTTGAACAGGAGGAGGGCGACGACGTGTACACGCACTACGTCCGCAAGGAAGAATGAGCATGGACGAGATCGGCATCATCGTCTCCAGCGACGACCCGAAGAGCCTCGCGATGGCGACCAACCTCGGCCACGTCGCGCTGACGATGGACACCGACGTGTTCCTTTACTTCACCTTCGACGGACTGACGCACCTGCTGGAGGGCGAGAAAGACCTCTCGTCGGTCCAGCCGCTGCTCGACGAGGGGATGCCGAACCCCTACGACATGCTCGACCAGCTGATCGCCGACGGCGGGGAGGCGGTCACCTCGGTCGCGTGTACGACCACGCTGGACATGCTCCAGTGGGAGCAGGAGGCCATCGACGACGACCTGACGACGCAGTTCGCCGGCGCGGTCACCTTCCTCGAGGCGGCCGAGGAGGCCGACCACGTGTTCACGTTCTGAGCGCCGGCGTTGCGTCGGTCCGCTCCACCCTTCCCGCCGCTGTACGTGTGCCCCTGAGACGTATCGCCGTCCGAAACAACTCTCCCACCGTCCGAACTCCCGCGCCGTCCGAAGCTTGCCACCGCGAGACGTGTCCGACTCGACGTGAGAACGGATCTGTCCTCAATCGGGAGCGTACGGATCACAACTATTTTGGAGAGTACTGGAAAAATCACACACATG
The DNA here is from genome assembly GCF_002114285.1 of Halorubrum ezzemoulense DSM 17463. Lineage (GTDB taxonomy): Archaea > Halobacteriota > Halobacteria > Halobacteriales > Haloferacaceae > Halorubrum > Halorubrum ezzemoulense. The sequence goes on along the minus strand of NZ_NEDJ01000001.1, from coordinate 24,989 downwards.
CCCTCTGAAAAGACCTGTCCGGACTGCGAGGAGCCGCTAGAGGAGATGGAGCTACAGGGAACCGACGCTCTCGGGACGCTCTCCGTGGTCTCCGACGGGTCGAGCGACGGGTTTCTCGGCGGCCTCAGCGCCGACGAGATCCTCACGCCGGTCCCGTACGTGTGCCCCGAGTGCCGGCGGACCCTCATCTACGCGGAATAGCGACCGAAAGTAGCGCGCGAAACCCTGCGACGCCCACCGCCCTCGCGTCGAGTCCGCCTCGTGAGGGGTCTCGGTGCTCCGCTCAGCTCTCGACGGCGGCGCGCTCGGGTTCGTCGTACTTCTCCTCGAACTCGCCGATGAGCTGGCCCATCTTCGCGTACCAGTCGTTGAGCATCCGCTGCATGTCGTCGGCGATCTGGGACGGATCCGTGGGGCTGTACACGTGGTAGTAGCCGCCGTGGTCGTAGTTGATCTGTTCCTTCTGGATGAAGCCGGCGTTCAGGAGGCGCTGGACCGCGCGGTAGGCGGTCGAGCGCTCGCGGTCGACGCGTTCGGCGACCTCGTCGATCGTGAGCGCCTCTTCGGCCGAGACCATCGCTCGGTAGCAGTCCTTGTCCAACTGTTTCAGACCGTGGAAGCACTCGAGTAACCCCTCGCACTCCATGTCTCGTTGGAGCTGTTCGGACATCGAATCGGACATTTTACGTGGTAACTGACGGTTTCCGCCGCAAAAAGTGTTGTGTGTGTCGTACAATCGCGTGCTTCCGAGCCCGGACTCCCGCTCCTCCCGGCGCTGCCCGCGCTGGTCGCTCCCGCCGCGCGGAGGCGCGGCGGAGCGGTTCGGTCCCGGCTCCCGCACGCGGCCGCTCCCCGTCGCCGTCGGACGCGTCGTCGTCCGTCTCCTCCGCGTCCTCCTCGTCCGCCGCGAGCCCGGCGGCCTCGACGGCGGCCTCGACCTCGTCGGTCGGGACCGTCCGGAAGCCGTCGGCCTCGGTCACGGTCGCGACCGCGAGGTCGAACGCCTCGAACTCGTCGTCGTGGGCGGCCAAGGCCGCGACCGCGAGTTCGATGCCGTCCTCGAGCGCGAGGTCGTCGCTCCACTCGTCTTCGAGGTGTCCCTGAATGTCCTGCCGGCCGCCGCCGATGACGGTCGCCTTCCACTCGTTGGGCGTACCCGAGGGGTCGGCGGCGAACAGGCGCGGCTCGCCGTCGTCGATGCCGCCGATGAGGAGGGCGGCACCGTACGGGCGCGTGCCACCGCGCTGGGTGTTCTCTTGGATGTGGTCGGTAATGAACTTCGTCAGCGTCTCGACGCCGACGGGCTCGCCGTAGCGGAGGCGGTTCCCCTGCGACTGGCGGCGCGCGAGGTCGATCAGCTGCCGGGCGTCGGCGACGTGGCCGGCGCTCGCGGTGCCGACGTGGTCGTCGAGCTTGTGGAGCTTCTCGATGCTCTCGGCCTCCATCAGCGACGAGGAGGGGCGGGACATCGCGACGAAAACGACGCCGTCGGTCGTCCGGACGCCGACGCTCGGCGCGCCGCGCGAGACCGCCTCGCGGGCGTACTCGACCTGATATATCCGGCCGTCCGGCGAGAACAGCGACGTGCCGCGGTCGTACGCCTGCTGGTCGTTGCCGCCCATCATCGCCGATCACCCGCTCGCGCGGTGTCGCGTTCGGTCATTACCCTCACTTACGTCGGCCCGTTGAAAAAGCATCCGTAACCGGTACGTCTCGGTGGCCGTCGAAACCGCGGGTCCCCGCCGGCCGTGTTCGCCGCCTAGCGGCGGAGTCGAGTTCGCCGACGAAGCGCCGGTAGGAGCCGTCAGCTTCCGTCGCCGACGGATATAACCACGCAGGTCGCGTAGTCATAGTGACATTGACGCCCACACGAACTACAGCCGCGCTGCTGGCCGCGTTAACGGTGCTGTCCGTCGTCGTCGGCGGGTTCGCGGTCGGCGGCGCGGCGGCGGTACCGGACGCGCGGATCACCCTCACCGAGGTCGGCGTGTCTCCGGGCGCTCCGACCGTCGACGAGCGCGCGACCCTGAACGTCACGGTCTCGAACTCCGGCGGCAGCGACGCGGCGGCGAACCTCACGACGGTCCGCGTCCGGGACGCGGACGGCGACGTGCTCGACAGCGCCTCGGGCGTCGGGGCGCTCTCGGCGGGCGACTCGCTGGACGCGACGCTGTGGACGACGTTCAGGGAACCGGGCGAGAAGCGGCTCACCGTCGAGGTCGTCGCGAACCAGTCGACGAGCGGCGAGTTCGTGACTGTCAGCCGCGACGTCGTGTTCGAGGTGCGCCCGACCGAGGTCGCGCTCGACCTCCGCACCCGCGCGCTCGACCCCGAGGACCTCCGGAGCGACGACGAGAGCGAGAGCGCCACCGGCGACCTCGGCATCGGGGGCATCCAGGGCATCTTCGGCGGGGGCGGCGGGCTCGATACCGGCGACGGCGGTCAGGGCGAGGCGTCGCCGCCGGCCGTCGATTCGCCCGTCGAAGTGACCGTGGTCAACACCGGTACGACGGCCGCCGACCGGATCAGCCTCCGCGCCGTCGGGGCCGCGGTCGACGGTGACGGCGCGGAGACGGTCGACGTCGGCCCGTTCGTCGTCGAGGGCGTGGCGCCCGGCGAGGAGCGACGCGTGATCGTCGATCTCGGACCGCTCGACCGGCGCTCGGACGTGACGGTCACCGCCGCCTTCCGCGCCGACACGGACCGGCGGAACGATCGCGGCGCCGACCGGAGCGCGGAGTCGACGGTGACGTACCCCGTCCGCGAGGCGACGCCGACCGTGACCGACGCGACCGTGCGCGAGACCGCTGACGGCGTCGTCGTCGACGCCAACCTCGGCAACGCGGGGAGCGGCGAGATGACCGGTGCGGTCGTCTCGGTCGGCGACGCGCCCGGCGTCGCGCCGACCCCCGCGGGCGGCGAGTACTTCGTCGGGACGCTCGGCGCCAGCGACTTCGTCGGCTTCGACGTGACGACCGCGGCGAACGTCACGGTCGCCGAGGAGATCCCGATCCGCGTCACGTACACCGAGCGCGGCGTGCGGTACACGGAGACGTTCTCGGTGGCCGCGCCGGAGCCGGCTACCGACGATCGCGACGGCGGCGGCACCCTCGGCCGACTCGGCGCCGGCGGGCTGGGGACCGTGGGGACGGTCGCGAGCGGCCTCGCGCTCGTCGGCCTCGCCGGGGCGGTCGGCGTCGCGGTCAGGACCGGACGAATCGGGGGACCGACCGGGCGACGACGCGACGGGTCGGCGCCGTGAGCCGGAACCGCACGACCGACGAGGCGGAGGATCTTGCGGCCGGTCGGGCGACGAACGGCGCTGCGGCCGACTGGGAGACGAGCGGCGACAGCAATCTCGCTGACGACGACTACGCCGTCGCGCTCCGCGGGGTCGTCAAGCGGTATCCGAGCGGGGGCGGCGAGCCGGTGGTCGCGCTCGACGACGTCGACTTCGCGGCCCGGCCCGGCGAGTTCGTCGCGGTAGTCGGGCCGAGCGGCTCCGGCAAGTCGACGCTGCTGAACGTCCTCGGGCTCCTTGACGACCCCACTTCCGGCCGACGGCTGCTCGGCGACACCGACGTGACGAGCCTCTCCGTCGCGGAGCGAACGCGGGCGCGCAAGGAGTCGATCGGGTTCGTGTTCCAGGACTTCCACCTGCTGCCGACGCTCACCGCCGTCGAGAACGTCGCGATGCCGACGGCGTTCGACCCCGGCGACGCGAGCGACCGGGCCGCGAACCTGCTCGCGCGGTTCGGGCTCGGCGACCGGCTCGACCACGAACCGAACGAGCTCTCCGGCGGGCAGAAACAGCGCGTCGCGATCGCCCGGTCGCTGATAAACGAGCCCGCGGTCCTGCTCGCGGACGAGCCGACGGGGAACCTCGACACCGACACCGGCGAGGCGATCCTCGCCGAGTTCGAGCGCGTCAAGGCCGAGGGGGTCGCCGTCATCGCCGTCACGCACGATCCGCTCGTCGAGGAGTACGCCGACCGCGTCGTCGACCTCACCGACGGCGTGCTGACCGGCGGCTTGCCCGGCGAGTCCGATCCGCACGCCGACGCGGACCGGCGCGGCGGCCGCGACGCCGGCCGGACCGCTCCGGGACCGCAGATGGGCGGTGACCGCGGATGAGCGGTGACCGCGGATGAGCGCCGACGACCGCGCACCGGGGGGCGCCGCCGGCTGGCTCCGCGGCTGGCGCCCCGCGGTGTCGATGGCGTCGCGGAACCTCCGACGAAACCGGGTCCGGACCGTGCTGGCGGTCCTCGGGGTCTGTATCGGGGTCCTCGCGGTCGCGGCGCTCGGCATCTTCGGGAACGTGCTGGCGCTGGGCGCGGACGACGCCATCGGCGATATCGGCACGCAGGTCGTCGTGTCGCCGAACACCGACGCCGGCGTGGAGTCGCTGTCCGACGCGGACATCGCCTCGATCCGCCGGGCGGTCGGCGAGCCCGCAGTGATCCCGCTGTACTCCGACAGCGCCACGGTCGCGCGGCAGGGCGACCAGACGTTCGCGACGGTGTACGGGGTCGAAGAGCCCGCGCTGGCGTACGAGGCAGCCGAGGGGCGACTCCCCGAGCGGCACCGACAGGGCGCGATCCTCGGCGCGGGGATCGCCGAGGACCTCGGCGCCGGCGCGGGCGACACCGTCGAGATCGCCGGCTCGCAGGTCCGCGTCATCGCGGTGTTGGTCGAGAGCCAGACGTTCAGCCCGGTCGCGCCCGACGACGCGGTGTACCTCCCCGAGTCGGCGTTCTCGGCCGACGGCTACGCGCAGGCGCTCGTCGTCTCCGACACCGGCGCCGAGGCGCGGGCGGCCGCGGACGCCATCCGCGAGGAGGTGAACGCCCGCGAGGACCGGGTGGAGCTGTTCGAGCTGGCCGCCCTCGTCGACGAGATCAACGAGTTCTTCGGCCTCCTCTCGACGTTCCTGCTCGGGCTCGGCGCGATCTCCCTCGTCGTCGCCGGGGTCTCGATCCTCAACGTGATGCTGATGAGTACCGTCGAGCGCCGGCAGGAGATCGGGGTGATGCGCGCGGTGGGCGTCGCCCGCCGCGACGTGTTGCGCGTCCTGCTCGCGGAGGCCGGGCTGATCGGTGCGGCCGGCGCCGCGGCCGGCACCCTGCTCACCGTCCTGCTCGTCGCGGGCCTGGTCCTCGCGACGCCCGCCGTCGACACGGCGCTCGTGCTCGACCGTACGAACGCCTACTACCTCCTCTTGGCGCTCGGCTTCGGCGTCGGCGTGGGGCTCGTCAGCGGCGCGTACCCCGCGTGGAAGGCGGCCAACGAGCGGCCCGTCGAGGCGCTTCGGAGCTGACGCGGTCGCCGACATCCACAGCCGAGCGTCCGCGGGACCCCTCGCGACGGTCCGACCGGATCTACTCCAGTCGGCGGTCGCGGAACGCGCGGATCACGTCCTGACGCGCGATGATCCCGATGATACGGCCGTCGTCGTCGACGACGGGCACGCGGTTGATGTCGGGGTCGTCGCCGACAAGCAGGTCCAGCACGCCGTCGACGCTCACGTCCGGCGTCACGGTCGCCACGTCCGCGCTCATCACCTCGGAGACGGGTCGGTCCGCGTTGCGGAGCATGTCGACGCCCAGATCGAGGTCGGCCCACGGGCGCTTCACCTGATACGAGAGGGTGTCCACGAACGGAGGGAGTCCGACGGGGATCCACAGCGTCTCGTCCTCCGGCTCGAACAGGTCGACGAGGTCGGACTCGGTGACGATCCCGACCACCCGCTCGTCCTCGTCGACGACCGGGAACCCGCTGAACTCGTACCGAGCGAACCGCTTGAACGCGTCGGCGACGTCGTCGTCCGGCGAGACCGTCTTCACGTCCGGCTCCATCAGGTCGCGGGCGGTCAGTGTCATACCGGAGCGTCACGGCGGGAGGCCGTAGGCGTTTCGCCCCGACAACGCGACGGGACCGCGAGCTCCGCGGACGCGTCCGGAGACGCGCCGTGGGGGGTCGCGTCTCGACGTAACGGACTTACGGACCCGGAACGCAGTCGTCAACATGTACCGGAAGGGACACGTCGGGGCCTCGCTCGTCGTCTACGCCCCGTTCGGGTTTCTCGTCACCGCCCTCCTCTCGATAGAGGCCGGCCTCGTCGGTGCCGCCGGCGTCGCCTCGACGGCGATGGTCCCCGACCTCGACATGCGAGTTCCCGTCGTCAGGCATCGGGGGATCACGCACACCGTCTGGTTCGCGCTGTTCGTCGGAGTCGTCCTCGGGGGCGTCGGGCTGGCGGTCGGGCTTCAGCGCGGACTCGCCGAGGCGCTGCTGTTCGGCGCCGCCGCGTTCCTGTTCGGCGCCGTGACGATCGTCTCGCACATCCTCGCGGACGCGCTCACACCGACGGGCATCCGACCGTACGCGCCCGTGCGAGACACCGAGTATTCGCTCGACCTGTTCACCGCGGCGAATCCCTTCGCGAACTACGGACTGTTGGGACTGGGCGGCGTCGTCGTCGCGGTCGCGCTCGTCGCCGGCGAGGCGGTTCCGGTGTAGCACTCGATCCGGTGGCGACGGCGGACGGATCGGCGGGGCCGGCGCTCGCCGACCGGTCGGTCGTAGAAATGGCCGGGGTGGGCTCCGAACCCACGATCTCCGCATGTCCCAGGTCCGAGGCTCGGCGGAGCCACGGGAAGGACGCGGACGCTTCCAAGGCGTCACCGCACCGAATCTCCGAACCCTATGAGTGCGGCGCTATGTCCAGCTAAGCCACCCGGCCTCACCTTCTCGTACCGCGATGAGACCCTTTAACCTTCCCATCCGTCGGAGGGTTGTGAACCGATCGCAGATCGCCGCGGCCGGTCGCCTTCGGGAGGATCGCTTCAGGGCTGTCACTTTCGGGAGGATCGCTTCGGGGGCTGTCGCTTTCGGGAGGATCGCTTCGGGGGCTGTCGCTTTCGGGAGGATCGCTTCGGGGGCTGTCGCTTTCGGGGGCGATCGCTCCCGCCTCGGGCCGGCGGCGCGGGCGGCGCGTCGGGAGCGCGGTGAACGCGGTGACTGGGCTCGATCGACCCCGAGCCAGCGGATTTATGCCGGGCGCGGCGTATCTCCGGCGTATGAGCCTTCCCGACCTGCTCGCGGGGACCGTCGGCGACGAGGACGTCGTCGCCGAGGTGCCGTTGGGCGGCGACGATCGACTCGCGGTCACGCCCACCCGGACCCTCGTCTACCGCGGCGACGGACTCCTGTCCGACGAGTCCGTCGACGAGTACGGCCACGACGTCGAGCGAATCGAGGTCTCGACGGGACGCCGCAAGGCGAAGATCACCCTCGGGTACGGCCTCGACGGCGACGAGACGCTCTCGGTACCGACCAAGCGCGTCGACGATGTCCTCCACCCGATCCTCGCGGGCGTCCTCTCCGCGAGCGGCGTCACCGGGCCCGGCGAGACGGTCGTGCGCACCTTCCGCTTCTCGGAGCTCACCCTGATCGTCACCAGCGAGCGACTGGTCAAACACGTCGGCTCGGCGGTCTGGGACCCCGAGTTCGAGGAGTTCGGCTACGACGACCTCACCGGGCTCGACTTCGAGGAGGGGACCGTCGCCACCGCGGTCGTCCTCGTCCACGACGGCCGCTCGGAGCGGTTCAAGGCCCCGAACGAGTCCGCCCGGGCGGTCCGGGAGACGCTCGCCGACGCGGTGTGCTCGTTCCACGGCGTCGACAGCTTAGAGGAGTTCCGCGTTGCCGCCGCTGAGGCCGAGGAGGCGGCGTCCGACGCCGAACAGACCGGCACGACCGACTTCGGCGAGGGGCCGGACCCGCTGTCGGCTTCCCCGGCCGCCGACGCCGAGGCGGACGCCGACGCGGCGCCCGGCGCCGAGGCGGAGCCAGACTCCAGCGGGCTCGGAACGGAACCGAAGGGCGCGGGCGGACGCGACTCCGCCGGGGGGTCGGAGTCGCTCGCCGGGGGCGACGGGCCCGGAGCGACGACCGAGAGCGCGGAGTCGGCGTCGGTCGGATCGCCGGAACCGAGCGGCGGCAGCGACCCGCTCGACGACCCGCTCGCCGCGGACGCCGCCGTCGACGACGCGGCCGAGGACCCTCTCGCGGGAGACGCGGGCGCGACGGAGTCGACGGACTCCCCCGCCGGCGACGCGCCCGAAGCCCCGGCGGAAGGCGCCGAGCGAGGGGCCGGAGGCGAGCCCGCGGCGGCGGTCGGCGAGGAAGCGGTCGCGGCGGACGGCGAGACCGACGGCGTCGTCCCGGACGACGACGCGTTCGACGGCTCGCCGTTCGAGAGCGCCGGCGTCGAGGACGCGGACCTCGCGAGCGAGGTCGCCGCGCTGCGGCGCACGGTCGAGGCGCAGTCCGAGCGCCTGGACCGGCAATCGACGCTCATCGAACAGCTGATCGAAGAGCTCCGACGCGGCCGGTGACCGGGAGCAGGGCAGTCGCGGCCTCCTTCCCCGCAGCGGTCGTGCCGATTCTCTCCGCTGAGACTCGCGTCGGATCCGTTAACCGAGCGGCGGCGAACGTCAGACCGTGATAGGCGGACTGGGAACGCGGATCGGCGCGGTGTTGAGCGACGTATCGAGCACGGAGGGGCGGCTGGCGGCCACCGCGGCCATCGCCCTCGCGACGCTCGGCGTCGGCTGGCTGCTGCTGCCGCGGGCGGTCCGCGCCGGCGAGCAGACCGTCACCGACTGGGTCGGGCGGCTCCTCGACGAGCGGCTGTCGGAGTCGACGGAGGGCGCGGTGGAGACGCTGCGGGAGGGGATCCCCGCGTCGTTCCTCCTGCGGCTCGCGGTCGGACTCCTACAGCTCGCGCTGTTCGCGCTCGCGGGCGTCGCCGTGCTGACGCTGTGGGGCCGGTTCGCACTCGTGGTCGCGGTGCTGCCGCTCGTGGAGAACGCCGCCCGGGTCGGCGGGCAGGTAATCGCCTCGGCGCTGCTGCTCGGCGGTGCGTACGTCGTCAGCGACGTGGTGGAGACGTACGTCGGCGAGCTGTCGGCGGACAGCGACCGGATCACCGCCCACCAGGAACAGCTGCTCACCCGGCTCGCACAGGTCGGCCTGCTCGTGCTCGCGCTGATAACCGTCCTTGGCATCTGGGGCGTGAACCTCGGCGGCCTCCTCGTCGGGGCTGGGTTCCTCGGGATCGTCCTCGGGATGGCGGCCCGGCAGACGCTGGGCTCGCTCATCGCCGGCTTCGTGTTGATGTTCGCCCGCCCCTTCGAGATCGGCGACTGGGTGGCGATCGGCGACGAGGAGGGGTTCGTCACCGACATCACGATCATGAACACCCACATGCGCAACTTCGACGGGGAGTACGTCGTGGTGCCAAACGACCTCGTCGCCAATCAGGCGATCACCAACCGAAGCCGGGAGGGGCGCCTCCGGATCCACATGGAGGTCGGGATCGGCTACGACGACGACCCGGACGAGGCCAGCGAGATCGCCGAGGATGTCTTAGAGAACATCGGCGTCATCGCGAACAACCCCCAGCCGTACGCGATCCCGTCCGGATTCGGCGACTCGGCGATCCTGCTCGACCTCCGGTTCTGGATCGACCCGCCGACCCCGCAGGCGCGGTGGCGCTCGAAGGCGCTCGCCGTCGAGCGGATCCAAGAGCGGTTCGCGGACGCCGGCATCTCGATCCCCTACCCGCAGCGGACCGTCTCGTACCCGCCGGAGAAGGCGGCGGCTGACGACACGGTCGAACGCGTCGAACAGACCGACGAAAACGGCGACGGGCGGTCGCGAGACCGACCGGCCTGACGCGCCGCCGCGGCGGCGCTCTCGCTACCCGTCTGGCCCCTTCTGCTACCCGCCGGACCCTCCCGCTACCGGTCGGACGGACCGGTGTAGCCGCTCGGCAGCTCCGACCCGCGGCCGGTGAACAGCCGCTCGAACCGCTCGATCTTGTCCAACACGTAACTGAGCGCCGCGGTCAGCGAGTCCGCGCCGATCGAGAGCAGGTGGCGCGCCCCCTTCGTGCGGTCGGCGTGGTAGAAGCTGACCTCGCCCTCCGGGTCGGTGTTCCGCTCCGGCATCACCACGAGGTCCTGTCTCGTGGGGCCGTGACGGAAGACGAGCACGTCCGTGAGCGAGTCCGCGCCGTAGGTGACCACGTCGTGGAGGACGCTCCACTTCGGCGGCGTCTCCTCGGCGAGCGCGTCCGCGTCGACGACGTTCCGCATCGTCGTCGCCGCCGAGACACTCTCCAAGCTCGACGCGCGTCGCTTCCGAAGCCACGCGAGCAGTCGCTCGACGAGGTCGCGGAAGCCGTCCGGCCCCGAGAACCGGCCGGCCGACCGCTCCGCGGGCAGCGACCCCCGCGTCACTTCGGTCCGCTCTCCCATGCGAGTATCCCCGGTCCCATCGCGTTAATAGATATCGGTCGGTACTGTCGATCGCCTCGCCGCGGGGCGACCGGCCTCGCGGCTCAGCGGTCCCGACCGAACCCGGCCGCGACCGTCTCCTCGTCGACCGAGAGGACGGTCGGCCGGCCGTGCGGACAGGCGTACGGGCGGTCGCACTCGCCGAGACGGTCGAGCAGCCCCCGGAGGTCGTCGTGAGCGAGGTCCGAGAACTCGCCGCGCTTCAGCGACGGGTGACACGCCAGGTCCGCGAGGAGGTCGTCGCGCGCGTCTCGCGCCGTCCCCGGGTCCGCCCCGACGAGCGCGGCGAGCGCGTCGCGGAAGGCGTCGGCGTCGGCGGTCCGGCCGAACGGCGCCGGGACAGTCCGGAGGCGACGCGTGCCGCCGCCGAACGCCTCGGTCTCGAAGCCGAGCGCGGCGAGGTCGTCCGCGTGCGCCCTCGCGGCCGCCGCCTCGTCGGTCGACAGCGAGACGGTCGCGGGCGGGTCGAGCGGGGCCGTCGGCACCGGCTCGCCGTCGAACGCGCGGGCCAGCCGCTCGTAGTTCACCCGCTCGTGGGCCGCGTGGCCGTCGATCACGAGGAGCTCGTCGCCGGCCTCGACGAGGACGTACAGGTCGCGGAACGTGCCTATCGGCACGGCGTCGGCGAACGCGCCGGGCCGCGAGCCGTCGTCCGCGCCGACCGGATCGAGGGCGCCGTCGAGGTCGGTGGCGACGTCCGCGGCCCGCCGGAGGTCCGCGCCGGTGAGCGCGTCCTCGACGACCGACGCGACCGCGTCGGCGACCGCGTCGGCGTCGCGGAGCCCCACCTCCCGCTTCGCCGGGTGGACGTTCGGGTCGACCCGAGCGGGCGGCAGCGACACGTCGACCGCGGCCACCGGCTCGCGGCCGTCGGGGAGGAGCCGCCCGTAGCCGTCGCGGACCGCGGCCGCGAGCCGGTCGTTCCGGACCGGGCGGCCGTTCACCGAGACGCGGACGTGATCGCGGGAGGACCGGGTGATCGACGGGTACGCCAGCGTGGCCGAGACCTCGACGCCGACGGCGTCCGCGTCACCCTCCCCGCCGGGCGGCGCGTCGACGCTCGCGGCCACCGTCGTCGACCGACTCGCGGTGTCGCGGTCGTACACGCCGAGCAGCGCGTCCGTGCGGTCGGTCCCCGGCGTCGACAGCGTCGTCGACCCGTCGTGGTCGAGCGTGAACGCCACCGACGGGTTCGCCAGCGCGTAGTCGGCGACGAGCGAGGAGATCCGCGCGAACTCCGCGTTCGCCCCCGCGAGTGACTCCCGACGCGCCGGCCGGGTCGCGAACAGGTCCTCAACGAGAACCGTCGTCCCGCGGGCGCGGCCCGCGGGTTCGACGCTGACGCCGTCGGTCGAGTCGGACGCGCTCGACCGGTTCCCCCGGTCGGCGGTCCCGTCGACGACGACGCGGGTGCCGACCCCGTCGCCGGAGCTCGTGACGACCTCCAGCCGGGCGGCCTCGGCGATCGCCGCGAGCGCCTCGCCGCGGAACCCCAGCGACGGGACGCCCACCGGGTCGCCGTCGGGCGCCAGCTTGCTCGTCGCGTGGCGCTCGACGGCCCGGGCCGCGTCCGCGCGGGCCATGCCCCGACCGTCGTCCGCGACGCGGATCCGGTCGGTGCCGTCGCCGTCGACCGCGACGTCGATCCGCGAGGCGCCCGCGTCGAGCGCGTTGTCGACGAGTTCGCCGACGACGCGGGCGGGTCGAGTGACGACCTCGCCCGCCGCGATCCGGTCGACGGTCGCCGGGTCAAGCCGACGGACGCGACTCTCGCTCTTGGACCGATCACCGGTACCCGACCGGCCGCGCTCGCCGTCTCGCTCACCCGTCATCGCCGACTCGCGACTGGCGGTCGTGGAGGGCGTTCAGCGCCTCGATCGGCGTCATCCGCGCGAGGTCGAGGTCGCGAAGCTCCGCGGCGCGGCCGGGAGGCGCGCCGGCGGCAGGCCTGTCGTCGTCGCCGCCCGTCGGCTCCGCCCGCTCGCTTTCGGGCGGGGTGTCCGCCTCGGACCCGGATCGGCTGCCGTCCTCCGACGCCTCCTCCGCGAGGAACTCGCGCAGCGACGCGTCGCCGTCCCGGTCGCCCTCTGCCTCGCCCTCGCCCGACCGGTCCGCCGGGTCGACCGCGTCCTCGCGTCCGGCTCCGCTCGCCGCCCGCCACCGGTCCGCCTCCTCCGCGGCGACGAGGTCGCGGGCGCGGTCGACGACCGCCCCCGGGATCCCGGCGAGCTCCGCCACCTCGACGCCGTACGACGACGACGAGGCGCCCGGCACGACCCGGTGGAGGAAGGTAACGTCGCCGTCTTCCCGGGTGGCGGTGAAGTGGAGGTTGAAGACGCGCTCTCGCTCGTCGGCGAGGTCGGTGAGCCCGTGGTAGTGCGTCGCGAAGAGCGCGGTCGCGCCCAGCTCGTCGTGGAGGAACTCGGCGGCCGCGCGGGCGATGGCGCGCCCGTCGGTCGTGGCCGTGCCCCGGCCGACCGCGTCGAGGAGGACGAGCGAGTCGGGGCCGGCGTCGTGGAGGATCTCCGTCAGCTCGCTCATCTCTCGCATGAACGTCGACTGGCCGCCCGCGATGTCGTCGGAGGCCCCGACGCGGGTGAACACCCGGTCGAAGACGGGGAGCGTGGCGGCCTGCGCTGGAACGAACGACCCCGTCTGCGCGAGCACGACGGCGAGCGCGACCGACCGCATGTACGTCGATTTCCCGCTCATGTTCGGCCCGGTGATTACGGCGACGGAGCCGCGCGGGAGGTCCGCGTCGTTCGGGACGAACGCGTCCTCGGTCCGCTCGACGACCGGGTGTCTGCCGCCCTCGATCTCGACGCCCGCGGTGGCCGCCCCGTCCGCGTCGGGGGACTCGTCGACGCCCTCCCGCAGTTCGGGCCGGACGTAGTCGTGTTCGACCGCGACCGCGGCGAGCGACGCCAGCGCGTCGAGTTCGGCGAGCGCGTCGGCGAGGGCCTGGATCCGCTCGGTCTCGGCCGCGACGCGCTCGCGGACGTCGACGAACAGCTCGTACTCCAGCGCGTCCGCGCGCTCTGCGGCCCCGACGATCTTCTCTTCGCGCTCCTTCAGCTCCGGCGTGACGTAGCGCTCGCTGTTCTTCAGCGTCTGCCGACGCCGGTAGTCGTCGGGGACGCGGTCGAGGTTCGCGTCCGTCACCTCGATGTAGTAGCCGTGGACCTGGTTGTGGCCGACGGACAGCGAGTCGATCCCGGTGCGTTCGCGCTCGCTCGCCTCCAGATCCGCGACCCACTCGCGGCCCTCGCGCTCGGTGGCGCGCAGGTCGTCGAGGTCGCCGTCGAACCCCTCGCGGATCACCCCGCCCTCGGTGATCTCCTGTGGCGGATCGGTCGCGATCGCGTCGTCGATCAGCCCGCTGACCCCGGCCAGCTCGTCGAGCCGGTCACCGAGGTCGCGGAGGTGCTCGGTTCGGGGGAGGGCGGGGTCGTCGGTGGTGTGGCGTTCCTCTCCCCCCGCGCCCGCCAGCGTCGCCTTCAGGTCGGGGACGACGGCGAGCGTCCGGTGGAGCGAGCGCAGGTCGCGGGCGTCGGCCCGCCCCCGCGAGACGCGGCTCACCAGCCGTTCGAGGTCGTAGGCGGTCGCGAGCGCGTCGGCGACCCCCTCGCGAGCGAGGCTCCGGTCGGCGAGTTCGCCGACCGCGTCGTGGCGGCTCCGGATCGCGTCCGCGTCGACGAGCGGGCGCCGGAGCCAGCGCTCCAGACACCGTCGCCCGAGCGCGCAGTTCGTCTCGTCGAGCGCGTCGAACAGCGTGTCGCTCGCGCCAAGCCCCCGGTTCTCGAACAGCTCCAGGCTGCGCTGGGCCGCCGCGTCGAGCCGGAGCCGGTCGCGGGGGTCGTACCGCCGGACCCGAGTCACGTACGAGAGCGGGCCGTCGTCGCCCTGCGTGTACTCGGCGTACGCGAGCACCGCGCCGGCCGCCCGCAGCTCCGCGTCCGCGTCGAAGCGCCGCTCGGGCGCGGGGAGGTACGGCTCCAGCCGCTCGGTCGCAGTCCGGCGGTCGAAGGCGCCGGCGTCGTAGTCGTGCGTCGTCCACCCGCGCTCCGCGTCGCTCGGCTCGAAGGCCGGCGCGTCCGGCCCCGCGATGAGTTCGGCCGGGGCGATCCGGTCGAGTTCGCCCGCGACCGCGTCCGGACCGCCGGACGTGACGAGGCACTCGCCGGTCGAGACGTCGACCGCGGCGAGCCCGACGGTCGTCTCGGCGGAGTCGTCGTCTTCGGCCGCCACCGCCGCGACGTAGTTCGTCGTCCCCGACTCGAGGAGGTCGTCCTCGACGACGGTCCCGGGCGTGATCACCTCGGTGACGGCGCGGTCGACGAGCCCCGACGCCTGCTCAGCATCCTCGACCTGGTCGCCGAGCGCGACGCGGTAGCCCGCGTCGAGTAGCGACTCGAGGTAGGGGGCTGCGTTGTCGATCGGGATCCCGGCCATCGGGTAGTCGCCGGTCGAGTCGGACCGCTCGGTCAGCGTCACCTCGCAGACGCGGGCCACGGTCTCGGCCGCCTCGCAGAACGCCTCGTAGAAGTCGCCGACCTGAAACAGGACGAGGGCGTCCCCGTGGGCGGCACAGAGGTCGGCGTACTGCGAGAGCATCGGCGTGAGATCCTCGCGGGCGGCGGCGATCCCGGGCGGTAGCCCCGTCACCGTCTCCCTGTCCGCCGGTTCCATACGCCGTACCCGGGCGGCCGCGGTGATAAACGGTGCGGAGGCGAGGAGCGGCAAGCGAGTGGGGCCGCGAGGGAGCGAGCGGAGGCGGCGGGCGACGCGAACGCCGCCCCCGACGTGACCCCCGCCTCGCCGGACGGCCGCCGTCGGGACTCTTACGGTCCTCCGTCCCCCAGTACGGCCGTGACGAACCGAACGATCGTCGTGGTGCTCGCCGGGGCGTTCGTCGGCATGACGGCGCTGCTCGTGATCGCGGGGATCGTCCTCCACCCGATCGCGTTAGCGCTCGCGCTGCCGTTCGGCGCCGTCTCGTACTTCCTCTGGTACCACGCCAGCGGACGCCTCGACGACCAGGCCCGGCGGTCCGCCGAGCGGGCGGGACCGACTGAGCGCGAGCGCGCGAGACAGCGCGCCCGCGCCGAGGCCAACCGAGAGCGCGCGTACCGCGCCGCCGGGACCGACGGCGGTCGGAGCGCGCGCGGCCGACGGGCCGGCGCTCGCGGTCCCGGCGGAGCCGGGGGTGGGGACCCCAGTGACCGCGCGCCCGCGGCCGACCGGATGAGCGAACGGGAGGCGTACGAGACCCTCGGCCTCGACCGCACGGCCGACGGCGAGACGGTTCGCCGGCGGTACCGAGAGCGCGCGAAGCGGCTCCACCCGGACGGCGAGGACGGCGACGAGGAGGACTTCAAGCAGCTCAACGAGGCATACGAAGTGCTGAAGGAGTGACCGCCGACCGAGCGCCTCACGCCGCGTCGAGCGCGGCGGCGACCGCCCGCTCCGCGTCGTCGCGGTCGGACCGCGTGTTGACGTTGGTGAACGTGCGGTCGGTCGTCAGCGAGCGGATCGCCGCGTCGTCGACGACGACCTCGTCCAGCCGGTCCACCAGCGCCAGCGTCTTCCGGTCGCCGCGACCGAGCGCGCGGTCGCAGGCGACCGCGGCCGGCTCCGTCGCGTAGACCGCCTGCGTCGTCTGGTACCACCGCCCGTCGAGCCGCGGGACCGCGGCCTCCGCGCCCGCGGCCGCCTCGCGGAGGTGGGCGAGGAAG
Source organism: Halorubrum ezzemoulense DSM 17463 (assembly GCF_002114285.1). Classification (GTDB taxonomy): domain Archaea; phylum Halobacteriota; class Halobacteria; order Halobacteriales; family Haloferacaceae; genus Halorubrum; species Halorubrum ezzemoulense. The sequence continues at coordinate 8,887 of NZ_NEDJ01000001.1, read as the reverse complement.
CCCGGGTCGACGAACGGCATGTCGCAGGCGACGACGACGGCGTAGGGGTCGGTTGCCGCCCGGCAGGCGTTCCGGATCCCCGCCAGCGGGCCGCGGTCCGGCGCCTCGTCGAGCGCCCAGCGGACGGACAGCGGGACCGCGGCCAGCGCGTCGGCGATCGCCTCGCGCTGGCCCGGGCGGCAGTTGACGACGAGTTCGTCGACGACTGGGTCGCCGCCGCTCGCGCGGTCGGCGCCGGGCGGGACCGGGTCGTCGGTCCCCGCGAGCCGGTCCGCGACCCGACGGATCATGGGGGTCCCGGCGATCGGCGCCACCGCCTTGTCCGCGTCGCCGAAGCGCGTTGAGCGGCCGCCGGCGAGGATGGCTCCGGTCGTCACGCTCGCGGCGTAGACGGCGGGGAGACTTCGCGGTTGCGGTGGCGACGCGCGAGCGCGGAGCGCGGCCGCGACGGACCGCGCTTCCGATCGCGACTGAACGGCGCGCTCGCCCGTCCATCCGCCCGAAAGCGACCCGTTAAGTGGCCGGCGACCCAAGCTATATTCATGCCAGAGGCCACGGATCTGGAGGAGCTGAAGCGGGGGACCGAGCTGGTCAAGCGCGGCTTCGCGCAGATGCAGAAGGGCGGCGTGATCATGGACGTCGTCAACCGCGAGCAGGCCCGCATCGCGGAGGACGCCGGCGCGGTCGCCGTGATGGTCCTCGAACACGTCCCGGCCGACATCCGGAAGCGCGGCGGCGTCGCCCGGATGCCCGACCCCGAGCGCGTCCCCGAGATCATCGACGAGGTGTCGATCCCGGTGATGGGGAAATCGCGGATCGGCCACCGCAAGGAGGCGGAGATCCTGGAGGCGCTCGGGATCGACATGATCGACGAGTCCGAGGTGCTCACGCCCGCCGACGACGAGTACCACACCGACAAGCGCGACTTCACGTCCCCGTTCGTCTGCGGGGCCCGGAACCTGCCGGAGGCGCTCCGCCGCATCAACGAGGGCGCGGCGATGATCCGGACGAAGGGCGAGGCCGGCACGGGCGACGTGAACCAGGCCGTCAAACACCAGCGCACGATCAAAAACCAGATCCGGACGCTCACCGGCCTCAACCACGAGGAGCGCGAGAAGTGGGCCCGCGAACACGGCGCACCGCGCGATCTGGTCCACGAGACCGCCGAGGCCGAGCGGCTCCCGGTCGTCAACTTCGCCGCCGGCGGCATCGCGACGCCGGCCGACGCCGCGCTGATGATGTACCACGGCTGCGACGGCATCTTCGTCGGCTCCGGCGTCTTCGGCGCCGAGGATCCCGAGGCGATGGGCACCTCCATCGTCGAGGCCGTCAACAACTGGGACGACCCCGAGGAGCTCGCCCGGATCGCGAGCGGCAGCGGCAAGGGGATGAAGGGTCAGTCCAACGAGGACATGGCCGAAGAAGAGCAGCTCCAGGGCCGCGGCGTTTAAATACGCGGTCTCGGGCCGCGCGACGATCTATGATAACTGAGCCCGTGTGGCGGGCGTAGCGACGAGCGACCGTCAGACCGCGAACCCCGCCTGCGACCGTTCCGACGTTGATAGCGACACGCGGCGACCGCTCGACTGCGCCGAACGTCTCGTCGCTCCCGCCGCCGGACTCGCCGCCTCGGCGATCGCACGCTCGTCGGTTTCGAACTGATCGGGCCGGGGGTCGCGAACGGACAGCCTCTTCCCGGTCGACCGTCAGGAACGGACGGACATGCTGATCGCCGGAACCGTCGTGGCCGACTCCGAGACCGTCATCCCCGAGGGCGCCGTCGTCGTCGAGGGGAACACGATCGCCGCGGTCGGCGACGAGAGCATCCTGCGGGACCGATATCCCGACCACGAGCGGCGCGCGTTCGACGTCGTCGCGCCCGGCCTCGTCGGCGGCCACGTCCACTCCGTCCAGTCGCTGGGGCGGGGGATCGCGGACGACGCCGCCCTCCTCGACTGGCTGTTCGACGCGGTGTTGCCGATGGAGGCCGCGATGGACGCCGAGGCCACCCGCGCGGCCGCCGAACTCGGCTACTTGGAGTGTCTCGAGTCGGGCACGACGACCGTCGTCGACCACCTCTCGGTGAACCACGCGAACGAGGCGTTCGAGGCCGCGATCGAGACCGGGATCCGCGCGCGGCTCGGAAAGGTCCTGATGGACCGCGACTCGCCGGACGGCCTCTTGGAGGAGACTGACGCCGCGCTCGCGGAGAGCGAGGCGCTCATCCGGGAGTACCACGGGGCCGCAGGCGGGCGCGTCCGGTACGCGGTCACCCCGCGGTTCGCCGTCACCTGTACGGAGGCCTGCCTGCGCGGCTGCCGCGAGTTGGCCGACCGGTACGACGGCGTGACGATCCACACCCACGCAAGCGAGAACGAGGACGAGATCGAGACGGTCGAGGCCGACACCGGAAAGCGGAACATCCTCTGGCTCGACGAGGTCGGGCTGACTGGGCCGGACGTGACGCTCGCCCACTGCGTCCACACCGACGAGCGCGAGCGCGAGGTGCTCGCCGAGACCGACACGGTCGTCACCCACTGCCCCTCCTCGAACATGAAGCTCGCCTCGGGGATCGCCCCGGTTCAGGACTACCTCGACCGCGGGATGACGGTCGCGCTCGGCAACGACGGCCCGCCGTGTAACAACACGCTCGACCCCTTCACCGAGATGCGACAGGCGAGCCTCCTCGGCAAGGTCAACGCCCGCGACCCCACGAGGCTCCCCGCGTCGACCGTGCTGGAGATGGCGACCGAACACGGCGCCCGCGCCGCCGGCTTCGACCGCCTCGGCGCGCTGCGCGAGGGGCACCGCGCCGACGTAATCGGGATCACGACCGACCTGACGCGCGCGACGCCGGTCCACGACCCCCTCTCGCACCTCGTGTACGCGGCCCACGGCGACGACGTGACCTTCACCATGGTCGACGGCGCGGTCCGGTACGCGAACGGCGAGCACGTCGGGGTCGACGCGGCGACGGTCCGCCAGCGCGCGACGCGACACGCGGAGCGTGTGGTCGAGCAGGCCGGCATCGACACGGCCAAACCGTAGGTCCGCCGGCGAGAGCGGGCCGCTCACCGCAAACCACCGCGATACCCGCTAAAATCGGCTTTATCGGCGCAAATCCGACCGGAGTATCTCTCGTTTATACCCGTCCGCGGCCCGTCCGTCGAATCACCATGACGGACCGATCGCGGACGGCAGACGACGACGGATCGCAGCCGACAGACGACGACCGACCGGCAGACGCGGCCACCGGCGGCCTCGGCCGACGCGAGTTCGTCGCCGTCGGCGCCGGCGCGAGCGCGACGCTCCTCGCCGGCTGTACCGGCGGCGAATCGCCCCCGTCGTCTGGCGGCTCGGACGGCTCCGACGGCTCGGACGGCTCCGACGGCTCGGACGGCTCGGAACCGCTAACCGGCACTTTCCGGCTCCTCATCAGCGACGCCCCGGCCGACATCGACGACTTCGACCGGCTGGACGTGACCCTCGACCGAGCCCGCGTGTTCGAGGCTGGTGACGGCGAGGACGAGGACGACGAAGACGGAGATGAAAACGAGGACGACGCCGGCGAGAACGTCACCGACACCGACGGTGACGACGGGTCCCCCAACGGAACGCCGGACGACGAGGACGAGGGGGACGACGTGGCAGGAGACGAGAGCGGAGACGACGAGGAAGACACCGAAGGAGACGACGACGAGGAAGACGACGCGGACGAGGGCGAGGACCGCGGCTTCAGGGTCGTCGACCTCGACGGCGCGACGGTCGACCTCACGCAGGTGATCGACGAGGACGCGATCGCCGTCTTCGACGGCGAGCTCCCGGCCGGGGACTACGAGAAGATCGAACTGGCGGTCTCCGCTATCGAGGGGATCGTCGACGGCGGCGAGGTCGACGTGAAGCTCCCGAGCGAGAAGCTCCAGATCACGAACGAGTTCGAGGTCACCGCCGACGAGCCGGTCAGCTTCGTCTTCGATATCAACGTCGTCAAGCGCGGCAAGAACAACGGCTACATCCTCAAACCCGTGATCTCGGGCAGCGGGGTCGCGGGCCGCGACGTCGAAGTCAACGAGATCGACGAAGACGAGGACGGCGACGGCGACATCGAAGAGTCAGAGGCGGACGAAGACGGTGAGGAGGGCGGCGACGAGGAGAGCGACGACGGGGAGACGACCGACGACTCCGGTGACGGCGACGCCACCAGTGGTAACGAGACGGACGACGCGGAGAACGGGACCGAGACCGGAAGCTAACTACGAGGAGGTCCCGACCGACGATGCGGTCGCGGACGGGCTCCTCGCCCACTGCATCGCGGCGTCGTCGTCGTTGAACGCCTCGGTGTCGACGCCCTCGACGTCGATGGTCCGCTTGAGGTACCGCCGCTTCGAGCGCTGCCCGACGACGGCGAAGCGGTCGACGCCGCGGGCGACCGCTATCTGCGCCGACTCGCGGAGCGCGCGCCGGCCGGCGTCCGAACACGGCCTGCTCGTCCGCACGACGATCACGATCGCGTCGACATCGTCGGGGTCGGTCGCGCTCCGCCAGCGGTCGAGCAGCGCCTCGCCGTCTGCGGGGCTCAGCCCAGTCCCGTGTGGGAACTCGACGACGAGGATATCCTCCTCGACCCGCAGCAGCCAGCGCTCGCTCGGTTCCATGGCACCCGATATCACGTTCCCGATAATAAATCCGCGCTCCCGAATATCACGAGTGGTATTTTCGCGGCCGAATCGGGACGCGACCGCGTCGTTACCCGCGAGCGAGCCGAAGCGACGAGAAACCCCAACGCCGCCTTGCGTTTTCGCTCCGGATATTCGGCGGCCACGACGGCCGCCTCGACGCGGCCGCGCCGCTGTCGTTCCGCTTCAGTCACGCGACCGCGGGGTCAGCGCGGACCGTCGCCGGACGCGGCGGTCGACGCTTTGCCGGCCGCGTCGACGACTGCGGCCGCGAGCGACTCGAACGACGCCGCGTCGGGAACGACGTCGACGTCGACGCCGCGGTCGGCCGCGGTCTCGGCCGTCGGCGGGCCGATGGCGCCGACGACCGCGTCCCCCAGTCCGGCGCGCGCCGCCTCCTCGACCCCGCGGTCGGCGGCCGCCGCGAGGAAGTGGTCGACCGTGAGCGAGGAGGTGAACGCCGCCGCGTCGAGGTTGCCCGCGGCGGCCAGCTCCGCGGAGTCGCCCGCGGCGGCCGGCCGCGCGAGCCGATACAGGACGGTCTCGGTCACCTCGGCGCCGGCCTCGCGGAGCCCGTCGAGGAGGACGTCGCTGCCGTGATCGGAGCGGGCGACCGTCACGCGCTCGCCCCCGACGCGCGGTTCGAGCGCCGCGACGAGGCCCGCGGAGGTGTACTCTTCCGGGACGACGGCGACCGTCCACCCCGCGTCGCGGGCGGCCGCGGCGGTCGTCGGGCCGATGGCCGCGAGGTCGGCGTCCCCCGGCTCCCAGCCCGCCTCGGCGGCCAGTTCGACGCCGGTCTTGCTCGTGAACACGACGAGCGGCGCGTCGGCTGGGACGGCGCCCGTCGGCTCGACCTCGAGCATCGGGTCGGCGACCGGCTCCGCGCCGAGCGACCGGAGCAGCTCGACGGCCGCCTCGATCCGCTCGTCGTCCGGCCGGAAGACGGCCACGCGCGGGCGGCCACCCCCGTCTTCGCTCACGTCTCGTCACCTCCGACCGACCCGTCGTCGTCTCCCTCCGTCGCCGGCCGGACCGGTGCGGAGCCGGCGTTCTCGAGGAAGGTCACGACGCGGTCGCGGGTCGCGGCAACGTCGCCGATCACGGTGATCGCGGGCGGCTCGATCCCCGCCTCGTCGCGGGCGTCGACGATCGTGTCGAGCGTGCCGGTCGCGACGCGCATGTCGGGCCACGTCGCGCGCTCGACGAGCGCGACGGGCGTGTCGCCGCCGAGGCTGGCGTCGCGGAGCTCGGCCGTGTACGCCGGCAGCTTCCCGACGCCCATCAGCACGACGATGGTGCCGCCGGTCGCCGCCAGCGCCTCCCAGTCGACGGCGGACTCGTCTTTCGTCGGGTCCTCGTGGCCCGTGACGAAGGAGACGGAGGAGGCGTGGTCGCGGTGGGTCACGGGGATCCCGGCCACGGAGGGCCCCGCGATGGCCGAGGTGACGCCGGGGACGACCTCGAAGGGGATCCCAACCTCGGCGAGGTGTTCGGCCTCCTCGCCGCCGCGGCCGAAGACGAACGGGTCGCCGCCCTTCAGCCGGACGACGCGGTTCCCCTCGCGGGCCAGCTCGACCATACGCCGGTTGGTGTACTCCTGCGGCGTCCACTCGCCGCCGGCGCGTTTCCCCACGTCCTCGCGCTTCGCCTCGGGGATCTCGCCGAGGATCTCCGGGCCCGGGAGCTTGTCGTGAAGGACCACGTCGGCCGACTCGATCAGTCGCTTCGCTTTCACCGTGAGCAGGTCCGGGTCGCCCGGGCCGGACCCGACGAGGAAGACGGTGCCGACGCCGTCGTCGCGCCGACGCGTCGGGGGTTCGTCCGCGTTCGCTCCGGAGCCCGCGCCGGCGCCGTCGTCACTCATCGGCGTCGGCCTCCTCGCGGGCCTCGGCTATCAGCTCGTCCGCCCCGCGGTCCGCGAGGTCGGCGGCAAACTCGGCGGCGGCCGTCGCGTGTGACCGGATCGGGAGGTCGCGGGTGTCGGCCACCTCCTCGGTGCCGTCGGTCGACAGCACCCGCGCTCTGACGTGGACGTGCTCGCCCTGAACCATCGCGGAGACGCCGATCGGCGCGACGCAGCCCCCGTTGAGCTCGCCGAGGATCGTCCGCTCGACGGTGACCGCGACGCGGGTCCGCGGGTGGTCGACCGCCTTACGGACCGCCTCGATCACGTCGGGGTCGCTCGCGGTGACGGCGATGGCCCCCTGCCCCGCCGCAGGGACGTACTCCTCGCGCGGGAGCCGTGTCGTCTCCACCTCGTAGAAGAGGTTCGAGCGGCGTAGGCCGGCCTCCGCGAGGACGACGGCGTCGTACTCGGTCTCGACCTTCCGCTCCATCGCGTCGCGTTCGAGGTCGGACAGCGAGTCGAACCACTCCTCGACGGTCTCGTCGAACTCCTCGTCGACCTCGTCGCCGTCGGTATCCTCGTCGTCCGTGTCGTCAGCGTTCTCGTCGCCGCCCTCGTCGGCCTCCGCCGTCAGGGCATTCTCCTCGCCCGACGCGATCAGGCGCCGCTCGTGTTCGGCCTGGAGGCCGGGCGCGAGCAGCTTCTCCAGCCGCGTGTCGACGTTGCCCCGGATCGGCTCGACGGTGAGGTCGGGGCGGGCCGCCCGGATCTGCGCCCCGCGGCGGAGCGAGCCGGTGCCGACGACGGCGCCCGCGGGGAGGTCCTCGATCCCGAGTCCCTCCGGCTGGACGACCACGTCGCCGGAGGGCGCCCGCTCGGGGACGCCGGCGACGACGAGCTCCGCCATCTCCTCGGTGGGGAGGTCCTTCAGCGAGTGGACCGCGAGGTCGGCGTCGCCGGCGAGCACCTCTTCGTCCAGGGCGCGCACGAACGCGCCTGTCTTCCCGAGGCGGTGGATCAGTTCGTCGGGGATCTGGTCGCCGCGCGTCTCCACCTGCCGGAGTTCGACGTCGCGGCGCCGGCTCGACAGCGCTTCGCGGACGGTCTCGGCTTGCCGGAGGGCCAGGTCCGACCCGCGGGTCGCGAGCCTGAGCGTTTCGGTCATACCCGGACCGAGGTCCCCCGCGTTCAAAAGCGCACCAGTTCGGCCGCCTCGGCGACCGAGACGGCTCGGTCCCCGTTCGCGCGGCGCGGCTCAGGCGGACACCGAGGCAACTCCCGCCACCGTCACGGGCCCTTTATCCGTCGCGCCCCAAGCCGGAGGCGAGATGGCACGCGCGAGCGCCGGGGCGCGGCTCCACTTCGGCTTCTGTAACCTCAGCCTCTCGCACGAGCGCCTGTACGGCGCGCTCGGCGTCGGGCTCGACAGCCCCCGCGTCGTCGTCGACGCGGAACCGGCCCCGGCGGTGCGCGTGGCGGTCGAGCAAGCGGCGGGGACGCCGTCGAAGTCGGGCGATTCGTCGCCGAGCGTGCGCGACGACGTCCGCGGCTACGCGACCGCGGCGGTCGATCTGCTCGGGGTCGACGGCGCCCGCGTTACGGTCCGCGAGTCGCTCCCCCGTCACGCCGGACTCGGCAGCGGGACGCAACTGGCGGCGGCGACGCTCGCGGCGGTCGCGGCCGCGTACGACCTGCCCGCCAGAGTGCGCGAGCGCGCCCCGGCGCTCGGCCGCGGCGGGCGCTCCGGCGTCGGCGTCGCGACGTTCGAGGACGGGGGGTTCGTCCTCGACGCCGGCCACCCCACCGCGCGCTTCACCACCGACCGCCCCGCGAACGGCGAGTGGACCGTGCCGCCGGTGGCCGCGCGCCACGCCGTCCCGGACGACTGGCGCTTCCTGCTCGTCGCGCCCGAGGCGGCCGCCGGTCGGAACGGCGCGGCGGAGGACGACGCAATGCGGACCGCGGTCGAGCGCGCGGAGCCGGGGCTCGCCGACCGCATCGCCGGCATCGTCACCCGGCGCGCCCTCCCCGCGGTCGCGTCGGGGAACGCGGAGGCGTTCGGCGCCGCTGTCGCCGAGATCGGCCGGCTTAACGGGGCGTGGTACGCCGACGAGCAGGGCGGGGTGTACCGGCCGCCCGTGGGGGAGGTCGTCGACTCCCTGTCGGGGGCCGCGTCGGTGTTCGGCGCCGGGCAGTCCTCGTGGGGGCCGACCGTCTACGGCGTCACCGACGCGGCCCGCGCGGACGCGGCGCGCGACGCCGGCCGGCGCGCCCTCGACGCGGCCGGCGTCGGCGGCGAGGTGTCGGTCGTCCGGGCGACCGACGAGGGGGCGCGAGTCGACGAGAGCGCGGGCGAGTGAGT
>NZ_NEDJ01000019.1 GCF_002114285.1 Halorubrum ezzemoulense DSM 17463 | reverse complement strand
CCACGCACGAACACAAGTGTTCCTTGCGCTGTGTCTCCGTCTCGTCGTTGTAATCACCAACTTCGAGCGGGGAGACGACCCTGGCCGCGAGAAGCTCAAGCTATGAGATGGTTTCTATGACAGGCTCTTGGACAGCACATTCATCGAACGACAGCAAGCTTCTCAACACTACCTCCAACGTTGTGGCCGGCGCGTAAAAATGATCAAGGCGACAACGCTGACCGATACGGAGTAGTTAGCAGTGCTGGACGTACATTGCTGTATCGAGCGTGAACACGACACGAGGGCTGGGCCTTGGGTCGTCCGCGTTCCGGCGGACGACCCTGCGGTCTGTCGCCGCCGACAATGGGTTCCAAGATTGGAACAGCGAATACCAAGTTGCTGCGCTCAATGTCGAGTATCTTGTTCACTACCGCGGATCTTCGATAGTGGCAACTGCCAATAACGCACTCATCCGAGCAAAGGGCTACACGCAACGCTGGATAGCTGAAACAACGTACTCCTCGGTCAAGCGAACGCAGGCCGCTGCCCTGCGTTCGCGGTTCTGGTACCGACAGTTCCGTGAAATCGTTCTTCTCTTCGCTCTCAACAACATCAAGAAACTCGCTAAAACGCTCTAATCGCCTTCCCGTCTTACATTTTCAATAGAGCAGAATAAGAGTCTCACAAGTTGTTACTGCTATTGACGAAAGGATTGGCGAGTTAGAACTGAGCCAAGAGGAAGCGCAAGCGCAGGGAGAGCTAACGCGATACCGGGACAAGCGAGGGGATATTGAGGCAGAGATTGATGACCTACAGGCTGAGCGGGAGAAAAAATAAGCCAACTCACTCAACTTCAGGACTGACTGGATAGTATAACACATTTTGAGTAGGAACCAGAGACTAAAGAAAGTTGAGAGTAGAAGAGATGAGTTGCGGGGACGCCGAACTGATTTGAAAGTTAGGTTAGGAGTCAGCGTTTTGGGCCAGTGGCGACAGGATAAATCGCTGCTCTCGACGCCACTGGTTATCCAGTAAACCACGGAAAGCGTGTGGTCAAGAAAGTCTTCGGAGTGCTTCCTCGATTACGCTAGGTCGAAGCGGTCTGCCCGCATCACTTTACTCCAGGCGTTAACGAAGTCTTCGACGAGCTTCTCCTCGCCGTCTTCTGCTGCATACACCTCGGCAATCGAACGGAGCCGGGAGTGTGACCCGAAGATCAGGTCTGTACGGGTCGCCTTCCACTTGAGGTCGCCGGTGTCGCGGTCGTAGCCCTCGAACACCTGCTCCTCAATGGACGGTTCCCAGTTCGTTTCCATGCTCAGGAGGTTCACGAAGAAGTCATTCGTCAGCGCCTCCGGCTGGTCGGTAAGCACGCCGTACTCCCTGTCGCCGTACGTAGCGCCGAGCGTCCGCATACCGCCGACTAACGCAGTCATATCGTCAGGCGTCAGGTTCAGCAGGTCGGCCTTGTCGACCAACAGTTCCTCAGCCGGCTGATCGACACCGTCTGGAACGTAGTTGCGGAACCCATCGACCTGCGGCTTGAGCGCTTCAAACGAGTCTGCATCAGTCTGTCCGGCAGTCGCGTCGGTCCGACCGGGCTCGAATGGCACGTCGATGTCGTAGCCGGCCTCGGCTGCGGCCTCCTCAACGGCCACGTTCCCACCGAGCACAATGAGGTCAGCCAACGACACCTGCACCTCGCCGCGCGAGTCGTTAAACTTTGCCTGGATGCGTTCGTACGTTTCCAGGACTGTTTTCAGCTTCTCCGGCTCGTTAACATCCCAACCGCGCTGTGGTTCCAGGCGAATGCGAGCTCCGTTTGCACCACCACGCTTGTCGCTGTCTCGGTACGTCGACGCAGAGGCCCACGCGGTCTTGATTAACTGCGCCTGTGAGAGGTCCGTCTCAAGAATCGCTTCCTTGAGATGGGCGATCTCTTCGGCACCCACAAGTTCGTACTCTGCATCGGGGAGCGGATCCTGCCAGACCATCGTTTCGTCGGGGACCTCGGGACCGAGGAACCGTTCTGGCGGACCCATGTCACGGTGGGTCAGTTTGTACCAGGCCTTGGCGAACGCTATTCCGAACTCCATTGGGTTCTCCTGGAACGTCTCCATGATCTCTCGGTAGTCCGGATCTTTCTTGAGCGCGACATCCGTCGTGAGCATCATCGGCGTGACCTGCTCACTGTCGTTGAGGGCGTCCGGCGCGGCGTCCTCAAGCTCGTCGCTCTTCGGCGTCCACTGCCAGGCACCACCCGGCCCCTTCTCGGGCTCCCACTCGTAATCGAGGAGGTTATTGACGTATCCCATGTCCCAGTTTGTCGGAGACTGGGTCCACGGCCCCTCAATCCCGCTCGTGGTGACTTCGCCGTCCTCAACGGCGGCGTCATTCTGCCAGCCGAGCCCCATGTTCTCCATGGGAGCCGCCTCCAGCTCGGGCCCGAGTACCTCTTCGGGGTCGTCTTTGCCGTGAACTTTCCCGAAGGTGTGGCCACCAGCAATGAGTGCGGCCGTCTGCTTGTCGTTCATTGCCATCCGGGAGAACGTCTGGCGAATATTCTTTGCCGACGCCTCGGGGTCGGGCTGTCCATCCGGCCCTTCAGGATTAACGTAAATAAGCCCCATCACCGACGCGCCGAGCCCCTTCTTAATCTCACCGGGCTGCTCGAAGCGGCCCTGGGTTTCCAGCTCGTCTTCCGGGCCCCAGTTAACTGCTTTGTCAGTGTCGAAGTCGTCTTCGCGACCGCCAGCGAAGCCGTACGTCTGGAACCCCATCGACTCGACAGCGACGTTCCCAGCGAGGACGATCAGGTCCGACCACGACAGGTTACGGCCGTACTTCTGCTTGACAGGCCAAAGCAGGCGCCGGGCCTTATCAAGGTTGGCGTTGTCCGGCCAACTATTAAGTGGCGCAAACCGCTGCCGGGCACCGGCCGCTCCGCCGCGTCCGTCGTAAGCGCGGTACGTACCAGCACTGTGCCACGCCATTCGGATCATAAGCGGACCGTAGTGGTCGTAGTCGGCCGGCCACCAGTCTTGTGGGTCCGTCAGTACGTCTTCGATGTCCGCCTTGACCTCCTCAAGATCGAGTTCCTGAAACGCCTCTCCGTAGTCGAAGTTCTCATCGAGTGGGTCGGATTTCTGGCTATTCTGATCGAGTATGTCTAAGCTCAGTCGTTCAGGCCACCAGTCCTGATTCGACTTTCCAGTAAACGTCTCGTTTGAACTATTGCTAGCCATCTGCTTAATCATACTGACTTCTGCGTCATAACAGTTGCTTGGCAAAGCTTACCATTACGATGAAAAACCCCGACAATACAAAATAAAATCTACTTTGTAAAGCACTAAAGTTGGCTTAGTCACGGATTTTCTTCGAGAGTTTCACGAGTCCTTACAGCTGCCCGTACGATATGGCGCCGCAGCGAATTCCAAGAAATAGGCTTGTGCTCGTCAGTTGGACGGGCTACGATGACAATGTCAAGAGCAACAGCTTCTCATCGGTGAATTTTTGAACATCTGAAGATACTGGATAAGTCGCTGTCACCTCAAAGTCGTTTTCACAGAGAGATTCCAATAGTTCTCCCCACGATTTTTCATCACTATGATTATAAGTGTAGGCGAGAGTACTATCCTCCTTCAGTGTGCGGTTAATATAGTAGTCGGTAGAAATTTTTACTCAGAAAGGTATGTTGCCTGTAATAGATCAGCTCAACGAGATCTCCGTCGAAGAACTCCAAGAGGCGCTTGACAATGTTGATGGAAACAAGCCGACTCAACGGCTGTTAGCTGCGATCGCGTACAAAAACGGCGTCACGCAAACCGAACTTGCCGAGTGGTACGACACAGAGCGAAAAACGATTTATAACTGGCTCAACCGATTCGATACCGACGAACCGCTTGAACAAGCTGTTACAGATGCTCACCGATCTGGTCGAAAACGAAAAATCTCAGAAAACAGCAAAAAGAGTTTGAACAAACAGTCCACGAATCACCCGAAGAGATCGGCGTTGACGCGCCGGCGTGGACGCCGGCGCTCGCACAAGAATATCTTGAAGAAATGTACGGCGTCGACTACTCAATCCCAAGCTGCCGGCGGTTGTTGAAAGAAGCGGGATTGAGTTATCAAAAACCACGCCGTTCAGCCGCTGAATCCGACGAAGACGACCAAGAAGCGTTTCACGACGAGATCAAAAAAAGCGGCGAGAGATGGACGCCACAGTAGTCTGTATCGATCAAACTAAGAAATCCGTCCAAGTCGAGCCGCGTGCCGCGTGGTTTCCGCGCGGCACGCGGCCCTCGGTCGAATTATCCGGTCAACGGGACTGGACGTGCTTGTTAGGCGCGATCACCGAGGACGGCGATCGCTTTTTCTCTCGGTTTACAGAGTATATCACCGCCGATCACGCAAAACATTTCATTTTAGCACTATGTAAAGAATTTGAAGACGATCTAACTGTCGTCCTCGATGGCGCGCCGTATTTTCAGGCATCGGCCGTCACGGACCTAGCGTCCCGTGACGACCTCGCGTTTGTGACGGTCCCATCGTATTCACCGGAGCTGAACCCAGTTGAGGAATGCTGGAGACAACTTCAAGCAGCGCTCAGCAACCGGTTCTTCGACTCACTCGACGAGCTGACAACAGCGATCGACAGTGCTCTTGACCAAATCTCTATCCCAAAAGTGAGCAACTATTTCTAACGTCTACTATATCTCTAAATTCTCTCGACAGCGCTCTTGAGTCAACTCAGAGTGATCCGATTCCGACGCCTTCTGCGGATTCAACAGAGCACATCTTTTCGTACTGACTCAACCGGTCGTAGTGTTCGTCGAAAACACCCGCCGTCACGTTCGCGCGGTCACCGACAACCTCTTTCGGAACATCACTGTTCAAATGGTGAGTGATCCCACCACGCCGGAAAGCGTGCGGACTCACGCTCGAGGGGCAGTCAAATGCGGCGGTATACTCCATTACGCCGCATTCATCTGGATCACGGTCATGCGGACACTCTCCAGTGGAAACGTAGGGGCTTGTGTATCTGTAACAATCCCCTCGAAGCGTCGATCGATGCGCACGTCCGTTTGATGTCGACACGAGTGGTCGCCTGCCGAGCTCGTCGTCAACATCAGGCCACCGATTCGCTATCCAGTCACAATGGGTCTTGGGCAGGACGTAAGTCGGGAGAATACGAGTGGTATGAAATACAGGCTCGAAGTATTACTCGTGACGGCACCACCGCCAAGCGACGCCGAACACGAGCCAGTCAGAGCGGGTATCCAGCGCGGCGAGTTCGATCCGACAGGCGTCACGAATAGTGGAGACGGAGACTGGTCCACGTATGACGAAGATCCATTCACTGACCGACCAACGACTGCCTCTCTGTGAAAAACAGGGGCATTTTCCATTTTAGGCCGGCCAAAAAATCAACGTCTTTAAGTTCTTTTAGGCTGGCCTAAAATATGTGCAAGAGACACGACGAACCTGGCTAAAGGGAACAGGCGCAGCAATAGCTGGCGTTGCCCTCGGAGGTTGTAACGGGATGTCCGGCGATGAAGAGTCGACGCCCGGTGCTAATGAAGGACAGTCAACAGACGGCGCTTCGGACGATGAGGAAGCGCTCCAATCGGATCCGACGCACGCCGCAGTCGCCGCGGAATGGAACACGATGCGGATGCGGCTTGACGACGCGTTTACCTTCAGCATTGCCGGCCACGCCGGGGCGGGGGCGAGCGTCGGTCAGAACGTTTTCGCACGTTTCGAGGGCGCAAACGGCGAGTACGGTGCCCATGAGTTCCTCGAAACGACGAGCGAGGACAACTACGAGGGCTTCGAGGAGGACGGTCTGGTCGTCATGAACGAGGGGCTGAGCGCGGGTGATGTCGAGGCCGCCCGCGGCGGCTGGGAGGCGGCACACACGAACCTCCGCGAGGCGACCGTCACACGCGTCGGCGAGACCGGAGCGAACGCGCTGGAAGTCCTCCGGTTCGGCACGGCGGTCAACAACATCGAACTGCTCGCCGCCGCCGGCGACACCGAGGGCGCGGCGTCGGTCGGCCAAGAGGTGCTGGGCTGGTGGGAAACCTCGCCCGCTCATGATGCGGTCGAAAGCGCCGATAGTGAGGCCTACGAGTCGCTCGAAGGTGGGATGGAAGACGCGATCTCAGCCGCCCAATCCGGTGACATGGAGTCGCTCCGCAGTGCAACAAGTACGGCGTTGAACGCGTCGGCTACTGGAGCGTATGCCGTCGCTACGAACGAGGAACTCGCGGGCGCGGGGCAAATCGCGTCCTATCAGGGTCAGGGCTGGGACGCCGCGGCGCTCGCGTCGATGAGCGGCCCCTCGACGGAGTTTGTCCACGCGGCGGCCCTGACGATCTACCGGGCGCGAGTCCACGACGCGGCCCGGCTCTACGAGCGTGGGCACGCCGAGGCGGCGCGACAGCGCGTCAAGAACGTCTTCGCTCACTTCGAAGGCGCCCGTGCTCACGAGGCTCTGGAAGAGGCCAGCGAGGACGCCTATACCCGCTTCGAGGACGGCGGCTTGAGTGCGCTCTCGGCGGCCATCGAGAACGACGACGCTGAGGGCGTCGCGTCAGCGGTCGAGACAATCAACGGCTCGCTGGTCGAGGGCATTGAGGCGCTGGGAAGTGGCGCCGAGCCGGCGTTGCTTGAGGCGGGCTACTTCAAAGCCCGAATCGAGGACGCTCACGAACGGTACCGTCTCGGCGAAGAGTCGGCCGCTGCCGAGACAGTCCGTGGGCTATTCGAGACATTCGAGACCAACGAGGCCGACTTCCACGAGACGCTCGAAGAGACCGACGAATCGCTGTACGAGACCTTCGAAGAAGAACACCTCAACGGATTGATGACGGCATTCGAGGAGGGCAACGACGCGGCCGTCGACGAACACGTGAGCGGCATCCGCGAAACGTTGCTGTCCTTCGAGACGGCCGCTGGATCGACCGCGCAGGTGAGCGCCGTCGAGAGCGGCTATATGGCCGCTCGGGTCTTCGACGCAGGCGTTCTCGACGTTCTCGGAGAAAACGAGCGCGCCGGGTCGCTGGTTCAGGCGGCCTTCCAGCACTTTGAGGCGGGTGCCGGCGGGTTCCACGAGGCACTCGAAGGGGCCGACCACGACCGCTATGAGTCCTTTGAGGCCGCCCTCAGCGACGCATCGAGCGCTGCACAAGAAGGCGGAGACGCCGGTGAACAGTCCCGTGCGTTCAATGACGAGGCGGTCGGGGCGATTTACGCGGTCGTTGAATCCGGTGGCGGGTCGTTCGGCGGGGCAGCGACATCGATTATACAAGACACCTTCGCTGCTTTCGAGGAGGCAGAAGTCCACGAGATGCTCGAGGAGGCCGACGAGAGCGCCTACGAAGGAGACGAGTCCGCGCTGAACGACTATATCGGCGCGATCGAGTCAGGGTCGGGCGTCAGGAGCGCAGCGTCGGCGTACGCCGACGCTTCGATTCGTGCGCAGTTCGCCGTCGTCGGGGCCGTCGACGAAGCCCCCGTCGGCGAGGGTAGCGGCGGCGAGTCGGGCGGCGGGAGTGAGGAAACGGATCTTCAGGGCGGCCCCAACATTCAGGATGGGGTGCCGGACGACGCCGACCACGTGGTCAATATGCAGGCTGTCGCCTTCGAGCCGGAGGAACTGACGATCCAGCAGGGCGATACAGTCGCGTGGAAGCACGCTGCAGGGGAACCACACAACGTCGTTGCATATGAGGGTGAAATTCCAGAGGACGCGGAGCACTGGGCCTCCGGTGGGTTCGAAAGCGAGGAGGCCGCCCGCGAGGGCTGGGAAGATGGTGAGGGTGCCGTTCAGTCCGGCAAATCGTACGTCCACACGTTCGAAGCGACCGGGACACACGAGTATTTCTGTGTTCCTCATGAGGCTGCAGGGATGGTCGGTTCCGTCATTGTCGAATAAGCGATGGTACCGTCGTATTCCACGTGGTATCGTCGCGAACAAGCATCTAAGCGAGGGGCCGCCGATGAGGGGCCCCCTGCGAGGGGAGACCGGCTGACGCCTCTCCGAGAGAGACCAGGGAATCGACGCTTTCCCGAGTGGGGTGCGCATTTGCCGGTCCCGAAAACGACACTCGATATGCGCAGCGTCCCAGTCGACAAACAATGCTACGGGACTGACTATGAGTGGTCTGTCGGACCCTCAAACAGTCCCGATTCCGGTTCAAAAAGGCCATCAAATGGGGTTTCAGAGTAAGTATGGTCGGCCCGACACTTATTGACATCAGGGAACACATCGACGGCCTCGGGATCAAAGGCGGCCAGTACTACGTCCGCTGTGGCCGCACGGGCGACCGACCGGTCCCGGCGGCCGGCACTCGGTTCCCGGACCGGGCCACCGCACGGGCCGCCGCTCGGGCCACCGAACAGTACCGCTCGGCGCTGCGACGATACGACCCGCAGGTCCCTTACTACGACCTGATCGTCTGTGAGGAGCCACCACTGGGTTCGACGAAAGGACACCGCCACGATTCGATGACCGAACGAGACGAGTACACGCTTTCCGAGCCCGTGATCACCAAGACTCCCACTCCCGGACACGGCGATCTCGTCGAGTTCTGTCACCGCGTCGCCGGCGCCGTCTTCGAGACGCTTTCTGAATCGGGGTACGACGACATCGAGACTGCTGTTATGGACGCCTACTTCGAGCTCGCCGAGAACGTCGGTGGACCCGACGAACTCTGTCTCTGCCTGCTCAAAAGCATAACTGCTGAACTCCACGAGCGGCTGTCTCCTGCTGACCAGGCTGAAGTCATTACCGATGCCGCAGCGCGACTCAAACCACCCACCGACGAAACCAATCCTCTCGACGCGACGCTGGACACACTCGAGCAGCGAGGCGTTATCGAGAGCTACACGGGCTCGCCGGACTCGGTCGATCTCGACACTGGCGCGGAAGCCGTTGTCGTGCAGATCTCCGGCTACGCGCTCTCGGCACAGAACGACCGACTTCCCGTACTGCCGGTCACGCTCGAACTCTGCCGCCATCACACGGACCATCCCCCACAATCTATTCAGGTGACCACCGGAGACGGCGGCTGGCAGCTCATGTTCGGCCTCGCGGACACGGGAGACCAGAACGGCATCGTAAGTGCGCCGATCGACGGGGAGGTGTGAGATGGTCGTCGACACCTACATCGAGCAAGCGCGAACGTGCGCTCGATCCGAGCAGGATGCTATTGCTGAGATGCGGGACGCTTACGAGGCATTCATCCGTCGGGTACAGAAACAACAGCCCGAGCAGACACCATCATCGGCTGCTGGCCTCACAACAGCCGGGGGAGTCACTCACCTCTCCGCAGACTCCTCCAGTACTGATGGCTGTCGGCCTGTCCGAAAGGCCTTCGCCGAGACGATTCGCCCCCACAGCGTCGCCGATCTCGACGAGACCGAGTCCTTGCTGGAAACGATTCGCGAGGAGTTCACTGACGCAATCGCAGTAGCACTCGCCCCGACGACAGAGGCCTCGTTCACTCCCGACCTGAAACGGATGGTCCTCACCGAAGCACAAGCTCGGCGGGCGGAAGCCACCGCGTTACGGAAAGCGCTCGAACGCGAGGAAGCACATCTCGACGAGGCGGGTGTGGTGGTCGACGACATCATCGCCTGGATCGTCAACGCGAACCAGACGCCGTTGACCGACCTCGGCTTCGATGCGCTACAACAGCGCCACGAAACGCTTACCGATCATCGCGACCGCTGTGAGGAGATGGCTTACGACCGGCAGGCATTCCTCGAGGCAACGACGAACAACGGTGTTGACGTCGGCGTCCGCCACCGAAGCCTCATGCCGTACCTCTATCAGGATTTCCCAGTCGACCATCCGGTGCTGGCGACGGTGGCGACGCTCGATGAAACGTGTCAGAAGTGCCAACGAACCGTGCGGGATCATCTGGTTCGGGGGGGCTGACCGATGAGCAACGGGCCTCGTCGACAGCGAGCGGAGCCGGCTCGTGTTCGCTCGGTTCGCGCCGTCGGCCCAGAACGCGGGGCTGTCGGCGCCGAGGACGCGGTCGAGCAGGAGTGCTTGGACGGGCGTGACTCCGAGTTCGTCGTCGACGTCGACGAGCGTGACGCCCGGCGCGAGGTCCGGGAGGTCGCCGGTCGGTCGTCGGGAACGAGTTGGCATGGTAGGGCCGACGGGGAATTAGGTGAACCGCCTCGGGGTCAAGCCCCGAGGCTTCCCGTTTCAATGACGCGACTTGCAGGAACCGACGAAGAAGAGCCTCCATCGGTTTCCACAGCGGTCGCAGTCTCCACGGGCGTCACTTCGGCCTGTCCCAGACCTAACTCCTGAAGACCACGAGAAAGAACGTTGTACGACGCATTCGCATCCCTGTCCGCCTCAAACCCTCCTCGAACGGGAACTCCGAGCGTTGAATCCGGAGCTTGTGATCACCTTCGGTGGAAACGCGTGGCCGGCACTCCGACGCTCAACCACGCCGGAACCCGTCATGGAGACGGACGCCGACCCAGAGAGTATCATGGCCATCCACGGGATACTCCACCGTACCTCCGAACCGGTCAATACCCACATACTCCCGCTGGCTCACATGAGTGGGCAGGTCTGGTGGCGGTTCCCACCTGACGAGTACATCTCGCGACTCAGCAAGGCGCTTGAAGTGCTCGAACGCCAGTAGCGAAAACGACGGAGCGTGACACACATCGTCTCGATATGAGATAGCGACTCTACAGATTGTGGGCAGTCACGTGTTTGGGCGGACTACATGTCGAGATAGGGGCCGCAAGCCCGAAACGTGGTACTACGGCCTATCGCTCATTTGCCCACCGTAGTTCTGATAGGATATTTGAAATTAGGTGGGCTAAAAGAGCGCTTATCGGGATTCAGTACCCCAAAAACCGCACAGACAAGTTCTGTGCTACTCCTGGTTCGGTTACCTTCCCCGATGCGGCGACGGAGTGAGCCGCGGCGTAGCGACGACACGAACGTCGAACTCGTCGGTGAGTCCCACGAGCGCGGCGGTCTTGTGGTCGCGTCAGGCTGCGATCGCTGACTCTCAGTCTCGAGGTGGTCGTCAGTGACCCACGACTGAAATCACGGGCTTCTGTCTTGTACCTCTGTGTGATTAACGCTTGGATACGTGGCAAATAAAGCGACTTCGAGTCGTGATCGCAGGGGCTGTGTCACTCCTCGTCGGAGTTCCGGAACGAGGGCCAGAATACCTATCTGAGTTGGTAACCACTCGCCGTTATGGACAGCGAGAAAGAGAAGATGCTGAACGGAGACCTGTACGACGCCGACACACCCGAACTCCTGTCCGAACGGGAGCGCGCCCGCAAGCTCACGAGACGATATAACCGAACGACGGCGGACGACGCCGAGGAACAACGGGATCTGTTAGAGGAGTTGTTTGGGTCGCTCGGTGAGGAGTGTTACGTCGAGCCGCCGTTCCGCTGTGACTACGGATACAACATCCACGTGGACGAAGACTTCTACGCGAACTTCGACTGCGTGATATTAGACGAGTGTCGGGTGGATATCGGACGGAACTGTCTGATCGGCCCGGGCGCGCACATCTACACCGCGACTCATCCGCTCGACGCGGACGAGCGGATCACGGGTCAAGAGTATGCCAAGCCCGTCACGATCAGTGATAACGTCTGGATCGGTGGGCAGGCGGTTCTCAATCCCGGCGTAACGGTCGGTGACAACGTCGTAGTTGCATCCGGGGCTGTCGTGACGGAAGATGTGCCCGACGATGTCGTCGTACAGGGGAATCCCGCCACAGTTGTGAAGAACCTCGAGGCAACCCAATAGTCCCCGGCGGACAGGGGTTCTGCCGACCGAAACCGAACTGAGAGATCCACCGTGTGGATCGTCAACGAGCTTCTCGACGAGTACCGTCTATACTGAGTCACGCAACCGAGTGCTGTCGGCGCGTTCCACGCCTGGAACGGCGTTCGTACTGACTTCCGGCCGGAAAACCGACCCTGCCTCGGCTACCCCGGGTCTTCGTGTACAATTTCGCCGTCAACGACCGTGAGATCCACGTCAATGTCCGCAATCGACTCCGGCTCGGCGAACGGGTCCGCGCCGAGCACGACCGCGTCAGCGAGCTTACCGGGCTCGAGTGTTCCCTTCTCCGCTTCGGTGAACTCCGCGTACGCCGCGTCCCGCGTATACGCCGCGATCGCCTCGTCGACGGAGAGGCGCTGCGTGTCGTGTGGCGCGTTGACCGCGTGGTGGATGCCGTGGAGCGGTCCGATCGGCATCGTGTCGCTGCCGAACGCGAGGGGGACGCCGGCGTCCCGCACGCTACGGAAACGGTTGTTGCCGCCGCGGGCCTCGCTCCCGATGACGGTCTCGTAGATCCCGTCCTTGCCGGCCCACTGGAGGAAGTTCGGCTGCATGCTCGCGACGATCCCGAGCTCCGCCATCCGGTCTATCGCCGCGTCGGTGGCCAGTTCCACGTGTTCGATCCGGAGTCTCGGATCCGGTACGCGGTAGTCGTCGAGCACCGCCTCGTAACAGTCGAGTACAGTGTCGATCGCCACGTCGCCGAGCGCGTGCGTGGCGATCTGCTGGTCGGCTCGCGCCGCGGTCCGGAACAGCTCGGAGAGCTCGGACTCGGTCGTCACCATCGTCCCGTCGTTGTCGGGGTCGTCGACGTACGTCCCGGAGATCTTCCCCGTTCGCGCGCCGAGCGAGCCGTCGGAGAACGTCTTGAGCCCGCCGATCCGGAGCCAATCGTCGCCGAACCCGGACGCGATCTCGAGGTCAGACAGCGACTCCGCCTTCCCGGAGTGGACGTAAAACGTCACCCGAAGCCCTAGCTCGTCGTCTCGCCACGCGCCGAAGAACGCCGCATGGATCGGGCTCCCGAACTCCTGTGGCGCGGTAAGTCCTGACATGTTCTGGACCGACGTGACGCCGAGCTCGTGCGCTCGCTCCGTCGCCGCCGCGAGCGCGCGGCGGGCCTTCTCGCCGCGCGGGTACGTCGCCTGCTTCACGCGACCGGCGGCGTCCTCCACGAGCACGCCCGTCGGCTCCCCGCTGTCGTCACGCTTCACATCGCGTTCCACGCCGTCGAGGTCAACTCGGTCGACCGCGGGACCGTTGACGGCCGCGGCGTGTCCGTCGACGCGCATCGCCGCGACGGGGTGTTCCTCGCTCACCGCGTCCAGATCGGTTCGGGTGAGGTGTCCGTCGTCGTCGGGCCACGTCGTCTCGTCGAAGTTGTAGCCGAGCACCCACTCGCCGGGCTCCGTCGCCGTCGCGTTCTCCCGGAGCATCGAGAGCGCCTCCGCGCGGTCGTCCGCGCCGGCGAGGTCGGTCTCGAGCCGATCGATCCCGACCGACAGCAAGTGTGTGTGCGCGTCATTGAACCCCGGGAGGACGACCCGACCGTCCAGGTCGACGATCCGCGGGTCGGTCGCGGCCGCCTCAACGGTCTCCGTATCACCGACCGTGGCGACATGCCCGTCGCGGAACAGGACCGCCTCGGCCACCGTCCGGTCGTCGTCGAACGTGTGCACGGCGCCGCCGCGCAGGAGGAGCTCGGTCACGGGACTACTCCTCGCCGTCCGGCCAGCGCTCGATGTACACGGTCTCGTCGGTGTAGAACCGGACGACGTCCTCGGCCTGCGCATGCAGGTCGCCGAAGAAGGAGTCCTTCTGCCCCCCGAAGTGGAAGAAGGCCATCGGCGCCGCGGTGCCGACGTTGATACCGACGTTCCCCGCCTCGAGCTCGTGGCGGCATGTCGCCGCCTCGTCGCCGCGGTTCGTGAAGACGGAGGCGGCGTTGCCGTAGCGGCTCCGGTTGGCGATGTCGATCGCCTCGTCCAGATCGCCGGCCCGAATCAGCGCCAGCACCGGTCCGAACAGCTCCTCGGTCGCGATTGTCATCTCCGGCGTCACCTCACCGAAGACCGAGGGTGCGAGGAAGCACCCCTCGTCGGAGGCGGCCTGCTCGCGCCCGTCGAGCAACAGTTCCGCGCCCTCCTCGACGCCGGTCTCGATGGCGGACTCGATCCGGGCTTTCGCCTCGTTGGAGACGCCCGGCCCGATGTCGACGCCCTCGTCGAGGCCGTTGCCGACGGTCTGTGCCGCGGCCCGGTCGACGACGAGCTCCGCGAACTCGTCGTACACGTCGTCGTGGACGACCGCGACCGGGTTCGCCAGACAGCGCTGTCCGGTGTTGGCGAACGCCGAACTCACGGTCTTCTTGGCGGCGTACGACAGGTCCGCCGCGTCGCTCACGATGACGTGGTTCTTCGCGCCGCCCTGCGCCTGCACGCGCTTACCGTTCGCGGCCGCCGTCTCGTAGACGTGCTTCGCGACGCCCGTGCTCCCGACGAACGAGGCCCCGACCACGTCGTCGTGCGCCAACAGCCCGTTCACCGTGTCCGGGCCGCCGTGAACCAGTGAGACGACGCCGTCCGGGAAGCCGGCGCGTTCGAGCAGTTCGAACAGCGCGATCGCGGTGTACGGCGTTCGCTCGCTCGGCTTGAGCACGAACGCGTTCCCGCACGCGACCGCGTACGGGAGGAACCACAGCGGGATCATGCCGGGGAAGTTGAACGGCGTGATCGCCGTGAACACCCCGAGGGGATGGCGGACCGCCGTCTCGTCTATCCCCGGCGCGGCGTGCTGGAGGTGCCCGCCCTGCAGCAGCGTTGGCGCGCCGCAGGCGACCTCGACGTTCTCGATTCCGCGGCGGAGCTCGCCTTCGGCCTCCCCCTTCGTTTTCCCGTGCTCGCGGACGAGCAGCTCCGCGATCTCCGTTTGGTGCTCCTCCAGTAGCGACTTGAACCGGAACAGCGGCTGAATGCGCTCTTCGACCGGCGTCTGCCGCCATTCCTCGAACGCCTCGCCCGCCCGTTTCACCGCGGCGTCGACGTCGGACTCGGTGCTGATCGGAGTGTCACCAAGCGCCTCACCGGTCGCCGGATCGACGACCGTCTCGGCGAGGCCGCCGCTTGGGCGCGTCCACTCGCCGTCGACGTAGTTCGCGATCGGCCGGTCGAGGAGGTCGTACAGGTCGGTGGCTTCCCGCTCGCTGGTTCCGTCGACGCTCATTCGATCTGCTCCCCCTCGATCACGATCTCGCGCTCCGCGAGCTCGTCGATGAACTGCTCTGGATCGAACAGCTCCTCGGGCGGCTTCGCGCCCGCTCCGGTCACGTCGCCCTGCCCGACGAGCACCGCCGCGATGCCCATCGGGACGCCCGTCCAGACCGCGGTCGCCTTCAGACCCCAGTCGTCGAGTCGCGACTCGACCACGGTCGAGTACCGGTACTGGGCGTGTTCGCCGTCCTCCGTCCCGGCGACGTCCACGCGGAACGATTTCCACTCCTCCGCCGGACCGGGCTTCGGCTGCCGATCGAGGTGCCAGTCGAGGAACTCGCGGGGCGAGGTCTCGACGCCCCTGTACTCCACGGGCTCTTCGCTGGTGAGGTTCAGCCCGATGAGCACGTCACAGATGTTGACGAGGTCCGGGGAGAACGCGACGCGGAAGTCGACGTCCTCGACGCCGGGGAAGGTGGTCGGCATCG
The DNA here is from genome assembly GCF_002114285.1 of Halorubrum ezzemoulense DSM 17463. Lineage (GTDB taxonomy): Archaea > Halobacteriota > Halobacteria > Halobacteriales > Haloferacaceae > Halorubrum > Halorubrum ezzemoulense. The sequence continues at coordinate 36,274 of NZ_NEDJ01000019.1, read as the reverse complement.
TTGCCAGCTCCGAGTGGATGCTGTGGAACCCCTCCACCTCGCCGACCGGGGCCGGCATGGTGTACGTCTCGCGGCCGGAGAGCGGATCGAGCGTCCGATACTCGCCGTCTTCATAGACGACGGGGTCCATCGTCAGCTCGTCGAGGATCGTCTTCGCGGAGTAGGCGAACCCCTCGCCGCCGCCGCGCGCGCCGGTGCGGATGTGGATCGATTCGACCTCGTCGAGGTGACTCGCGCCCATCGCGGTCGCGACGTTCGTCAGCCCCGGGCTCGCACCCATTCCGAGGACGGCGGTCAGTCCGGCCTCGGCGAACTGATCGTCGTATTCCAACTGGTCCTGCGTCTTGTGGTACAGCCCGCCGAGGTCGAGGTAGTGACAGTCCGCGTCGAGACACGCCTCCATCACCGCGACGTTAAACGCGTACGGGAGGGCGTTGGCGACCACGTCGGCGTCGGCGATCGTTTCGACCACGCTCTCGTGGTCGGTCACGTCGACACGCGCCGTCTCGACGTCGCCCGGTAGTTCGGCGGCGAACTCGTCCGCGGAGTCGATGTCCGCGTCCGCGATGAGGAGGTCGTCGATCGCCTCGTTTTCGGCGAGTTCCCACGACGTTGCTCGACCCATCGCGCCGCAACCGCCCAGCGCGACGACTTTCATTCCGCTCCTCCGTAGTTCATCATTACAGATTTCACTTGTGTCATAGCTTCTAAGTGCCACTTACTGCCGTACCGCCCGCCGGAACCGCTCTCGCCGTAGCCGCCGAACGGGAGCAGTCGTTCCCAGTAGTTGTTCGTCTCGTTGATGAACACGCCCCCCGCCTTGATGCGGTTCGCAGCGTCGTGGGCGCGTTCCAGCGAATCGGTGAAAACCGCCGCCTGAAGCCCGTACGGCGAACGGTTCGCTATCTCGATCGCCTCCTCGTACGAGGACGCAGTGATGACCGGCGTCACCGGGCCGAACGTCTCCTCGGTGGCGACTGCCATCTCCTCGGTCACGTCGTCGAGGACGGCCGGTGCGAAGAACAGCCCGTCTGTCTCGCCCCCGGTCCTGACCGTCGCACCGCGTTCTACGGCGTCGTCGAAGTGCGCACGCGCCTTCGACTGGATCCGCTCGGAGATCATCGGTCCGACATCGACTCCGTCCTCAAAGGGATCCCCGAGCACGAGGTCCTCTGTCCGCTCCACTATGGCGTCGACGAGCTCGTCGTGGACGCCCTCGGTCGCGATGACGCGCTCCGTCGCGCAGCAGACCTGTCCCGCGTTCCAGTTGCTGCCCGAGACGATGCTATTGGCCGCGTGCTCCACGTCCGCGTCGTCGAGAACGACGATCGGGTCCTTCCCGCCGAGCTCCAGCAGGCACTGGGCGTTGCGCTCGGCCGCGGTCTTCGCGATCTCCTGTCCGACCGCACTGCTGCCGGTGAACGCGATCAGGCGGATGTCGTCGTTGGCGACGAGCGAAGCGCCGGTCTCGCCGTCACCGGTGACGAGGTTGAACGCGCCGTCAGGGAGACTGGACTGCGCGAACGCCTCCGCGATGTGGTACGCCGTCAGCGGCGTCTCCTCCGGCGGCTTGAACACGACCGGGTTGGCCGTCGCGATGGCGGAGTAAATGCTTCCGCCCGGAATCTCCAGCGGGAAGTTCCACGGGGAGATAACGGCACACGGCCCATACGGCTCGCGCTGCGTGTACGCGAACTTGTCACGCCACTCGGAGGGGACGACGTCGCCGAACAGCCGGATGGCGTCGTGCGCGTAGTCCTCGCTGGACTCGATGACATACTCGGTCTCCTCGTAGGACTCGTGGAGGGGCTTCCCCTCCTCTTCGGTGATCCCCTCCGCGATCTCGTCTTCGTGCTCCTCGAAGTAGTCCGTCACCTCGTCGAGTACCTCCGCGCGCTCGAAGGCGGTCATTTCCTCGAGCTCCGTCTGGGCCCGACGGGCGGCGTCGACCGCGGACGCCACGTCCCGCCCGTTTGCTTGCGGGACCGTGTCGATGATCTCCCCCGAGACGGGAGAGACGACATCGATCTCGGCCGACGACTGGGAGCCGACCCACTCTCCATCGATGTACAGTTGGCGCATGTGTCGTGTCCTCGGTGGCCATACAACAACCCCCATAAAAAATCTTTCTCGATAACCGCCATGTAGCCGAAGTATATTCGGCCAAACCCGAGCTAAGGAGGAATACCAACGGGTAATCGGTTCTCACCGGATGTAGTCAGCCGCTTTCGACGGGGTCAGTACGGCGGATCGTCGAGCGCGACGTTGACTGACTTCGATCGGGTGTGCTCTTCGAGCGCCTGCTGGGCGCACTCCCGGCCGAATCCAGACTGCTTGAACCCGCCGAAGGGCGTCCCCGGGACCGTCCCGAAGTACTGGTTGACCCAGACGCTTCCCGCCTCCACGTCCGCGGCCGCCCGATGGGCCACAGACGGGTTCTCGGTCGCGATCCCCGCGGTGAGTCCGTAGTCGACGTCGTTCGCGATCTCGATCGCCTCCTCGTAGTCCGAGAACGTCATGAGGAACTGAACCGGTCCGAACACCTCCTCCTGACCGATTCGCATACCCGGCTCGACGTCGTCGAAGACGGTCGGCTGGTAGAAGGCGCCGTCGGCGTACTCGTCACCGTCCGGGGCCTCGCCGCCGCGGAGAACGCTTGCCCCCTCCTCGCAGCCCACGTCCACGTAGTCGTCGACGCTCTGCCGGTGGCCCTCGTAGGCCAACGGTCCCATCGTTGTTCCTTCTTCGAGGGGGTCGCCGGGTTCCCAACCGGAGAGCTCCTCCAGATACGCGTCGACGAACTCGTCTTTCACGTCCTCGTGGACGAGGATCCGCGTCGCCGAGTCGCAGGACTGCCCGGCGTTGTACATCCCGCCGGTCGCGGCGTTCGCGGCCGCCTCGTCGATGTCGGCGTCGGGGAAGACGATGAAGGGGTTCTTACCCCCGAGCTCGAGCGTGACGGGCGTCACGGAGTCCGCCGCGGTCCGCATGATCGACTGCCCGACCGGGACTGACCCCGTGAACGACACCTTTCCCACATTGGGATGGTCGATGATCGGTTCGCCCACGTCGCCTCCGGAGCCCGGGACGACGTTCAACACGCCTTCGGGCAGGACGTCGTCCGCCAGCTGCGCAGCGCGGATCACGGACAGCGGCGCCGGACTCGGCGGTTTGACGACCGTCGTGTTACCGGCCGCGAGCGCCGCCCCGACTTTCCACCCCATCAGGAGAATCGGGTAGTTCCACGGGAGGATCTGTCCCGTCACGCCGTACGGCTCTTGGCGGACATACGCGTGGGAATCCGCCCCCGTAGGAACGTATTCGCCCTCTTGGGCGACCGAGACGTTCGCGTAGTACTCGAAGAAGTCGAGACCGTTCTCTATGTCCGCCTTCGCGTACGCGAGTGGCTTCCCGACCTCCAACGTCTGTAGCAGCGCGAGCTCGTCGACGTTGTCCCGCAGTTCGTCGACCCACGTCCGAATCAGCTCGGCCCGGTCACCCGCGTCCATCGCTCCCCAGCCGTCCTCGTACGCCGTGTCGGCTGCCGCGACGGCGTCCTCGACGTCCGCGGTGCCGCACTGCGCGACCGTCGTGATCGGCTCGTCGATCGAGGGATCCGTCGGTTCGAACGTCTCTCCGTCGCTCGCCGGTCGGGTCTTCCCATCGATGTACGCGCCGAAATCAAGGGTCGCGATCTCTTCGTGCGCCTGTTCGTGTCGGTCTCGAATCGTGCCTGTGAAATTCATGATTGTGCTTCGGTTGTCGTTCGTATCGTCCCGGTCCGTTCGCCGGAGTCGTCTCGCTGGACATTCGCACGATCGTCGGTCAGCGCGAACGCGAGATCGGTGTCTCTCGGACTCTCGTCTACTCGGTGAGTACCACGCTGTTCTCCGCCGCCCAGCCGATCTGAACCGTCTCTCCCGTCTGGAGGTACGACCCCTGGTCCCGTATCTGCATGTCGACGGTGAACCGTCCGCCGTCGTCCAGTTCAACGACGAACTTGCCGAGGTTCCCCTTGTAGATCTCGTCGATGATCGTCGCCCGGAAGCTGTTGTCGAGCCCGGCGGCCTCATCGCCGATCCGGATCTTCTCGGGCCGGACCGCGAACCCAGCTGTCGCGTCGGCCTCCGGATTCGACGGAACGACATACGTGCGGCCGTTTCGGTCGATGGCCGCTCCGTCGGCAGTGTCGGAGTAATCACCGCGGACGAGATTCGTTTCACCAATGAAGTCCGCGACGAACTCCGTCGCGGGCTCCTCGTAGATCTCGGTGGCAGTGCCGAGCTGCTCGACGTGTCCGTCGTTCATCACCGCGATCTGGTCGCTCATCGTGAGCGCCTCCTCCTGATCGTGGGTGACGTAGATGAACGTCGTGTTCAGCTCTTCCTGCAGGTTTTTCAGCTCGACCTGCATGTTCTGCCGGAGCTTCAGATCGAGCGCCCCGAGCGGCTCGTCGAGCAGGAGCACGGCCGGCTCCGTGATCAGCGCCCGCGCTAGCGCGATGCGCTGCTGTTGGCCGCCGGAGAGCTCGCTGATCTGCCGGTCCTTGGTCCCGGGCAGCTCCACGAGTTCGAGCATCTCCTCGACGCGAGACTCGATCTCCTCGTTGGAACCCCTCCGAACGAGGCGCTTGACCGCCTGGCCGACCCCGCCGCGTCCGGTCTCGCCGCTGCCGTCGACCCCTTGCATCTGAAGACCGAACGCAACGTTCTCGCCGACGGTCATGTGCGGGAACAGCGCATACGACTGAAACACCATGCTGGTGTTACGTTCGAAGGGCGGAACGTTCGTCACGTCCTCGTCTTTGATGTACACTGCGCCTTCTGTCGGCGTCTCGAAGCCGTCGATACAGCGGAGCAGCGTCGTCTTCCCGCACCCGCTCGGTCCGAGCAGGGTGAGGAACTTCCCAGACTCGACCCGCAGATCGACATCATTAACGGCGACCACGTCGTCGAACCGCTTCGTCACGCCCTCCAGCCGGACGTCGTAATCCGTCATTCCTCAGGCGCTCTTGATCTCTTGCCAGGCGTTGCTGTACATGGTCGTCGCCTGACCGATGTTCTGGATGTATTCGAGGTTGCTCATCGTCTCGTCGTCAGGGTAGATAGACTCGTTGTTGAGAATCTCGTCGAGGATGTACTCTTCGGCGGCCTCGTTGGGGCTCCCGTAGTACGTGTAGTTCGTGATCTCGGCCCCGACTTCGGCGTCTAGGAAGTGGTTGATGAACGCGTGCGCCGCGTTGACGTTCTCTGCCTCTGTGGTTATCGCTGCGGTGTCGACCCACACGACCCCGCCTTCCTCCGGAATGACGTAGTTGACGGGGGAGCTGCCGTCCTCGAACGTCTCCCAGTACGCTTGGAACGCGCCGCCGGACCATGCGTGGACCGGGCTGAGCTGTTCGTTGATCAGGTTCGTCGGGAAGTCCGACGAGTCGTACGTCGAGAGGAGGTCCTTCTGCTCCATCAGTAACTCCTTCGCCTCCTCGACCTCGGACTCCTCCGTCGTATTGAGGGAGTAGCCGAGGTATTTCAACGCCGCGCCCATCGCCTCGCGGACGTCGTCGAGCATCGACATCTGCCCCGAGAAATCCTCGTTCCACATGGTCTCCCACGAGTTGACCTCGATGTCGCCGACCATCTCCTCGTTGTACGCGATCCCGGACGTTCCCCACTGGTAGGGAACGGAGAAGCGGTCCTCGCCCGGATCGTACGGCGCCTCCCGGAATTTCTCGGAGAGGTTCTCGAAGTTCGGCAGGGCGTCGAGGTTGAGCGGCTGGATCATGCCCTGCTCGTTCAGGACGTTGACCATGTAGTCGCTCGGGAAGATTAGGTCGTACTGACCGGTTCCGCCGGCGTTCAGCGCGTTGAACATCTCCTCGTTCGAGGAGTACAGCGAGACGGAAACGGATACGTCGTACTCCTCCTCGAAACCGCTGATGAAACCGTCGGGCCAGTAGTCGCCCCACTGGAAGACGCGAAGCTCGTCTTCGATCTCTCCGTTACCGCCGCTCCCACCGCCGCCGTCGTCTCCGCTCCCACCGTCGCTACCGTCACTCCCGGAGTTGCCGTCACTCCCGGAGTTGCCGCTACATCCCGCGAGTCCGACGAGTCCGGCCGTTGAGACGGCACCGGTGGTCCGCAGGAATGTACGCCGATCACTTGTGGATTGCTGTTGTGACATGGGTTGTCAATGTCTCTTTTTCTCCAACTTCCACAACAGACCATAAATATTTCGGGAGATCATACGTCCAGTCGGATATATTTCACAGAACTCACCACGTCGGGCCCTGAAACCATTGAGCGACGGCGACCAGAGCCATCGTGACGACGATGATCAGCGCCGCGACGACGTTGACTCCGGGAGAGATTCCCTGCCGGACCATCCCGAAGAAGAAGATCGGGAGCGTGTTCTCCTGTCCGATGATGAAGAAGGTGACCACGTAGTCGTCGAAGCTCATGGCGAACGCGAGTAGCGCGCCCGCGAAGATCCCCGGCTTGATCATCGGGAGCGTCACGAACCGGAGCGTCTCGAGTTCGTTGGCACCGAGGTCCATGGCCGCCTCTTCCATCGTCTGATCGAAGGTCTGTAATCGCGCCGCGACGACGACCGCGACGAAGCTGATGCCGAAAGCGACGTGGCCGATTATTGCTGTTCCGGTCCCCAGTTGTATCCCGGCGATGTTGAAGAACAACAGCAGCGAGATCCCCATCACGATGCTCGGGATGATGATCGGCATGAACACGACGCCGGTGAACAGCCGCTTGCCGGGGAAGTCGTACCGGTCGAGGGCGAACGCCAGCATCGTACCGAACACAGTACTGATAACGACCATCGCCACGGCGATCTCGACCGAATTGAGGAGCGCGTTCCACGCCGCGGTCGGATCGACTCGAGCGACTGTCTCGCCCTGTAACAGCGCGGTATACCACTTCGTCGTGAACCCCTGCCAGACGACCGCGTACCGCGAGTCGTTGAACGAGAGCGTGATCAACACCGCGATCGGCAGGTAGAGGAACAGATAGACGAACGCCGTCTGGGCTACCAAGAGCCCGGCCCCCCGCTCGAACAGGGCTGCGCGCGCTCGACGGAACGCGCCCATCATCCGAGCTCACCCCCGCCGCGCTGGTACGCGGCGATGCTGAGTAGCATGACCCCCATGAGAACGAACGCGCCCGCGGCTCCAAGCGGCCAGTTGCCGGCGGAGCCGAATTGAGACGCAATGAAGTTCCCGATCATCTGACTGTCGGTGCCGCCGAGCAGTTCCGGGATGACGGATGCGCCCGCGCTCGGGATGAACACAAGGACGCTCCCCGCCATGACGCCCGGTTTCGACTGCGGGAAGATGACGTGATAGAACGCTTCGAAACGGTCCGCTCCGAGGTCCATCGCGGCTTCTTGGAGCGTGAAATCGATCTCCTCGATACTCGAATACACCGGGAGGATCATAAAGGGGATCCAGATGTAGACGAGTCCCAAGAGGACCGCAAACTGCGAGTACATCAGCGAGGCTCCCTGTTCAACGAACGGGAGGACCGCAAGCGCGCTCATTAGCACGCTGTTGGCCGACAACAGCAGCTGAATGGCGTAGATCCGGACGAGAAACGAGGCCCAGAACGGAAGGATGACGAGCACGATCAAGAGGTTCTGGTATCTTTCGGGGGCAATGTGACCGATATAGTAGGCCATCGGGTAGCCGACGGCGAAGGAGACCACCGTCGCGAGGGACCCGTAGCCGATGCTTTTGAACAACAGCCTGACGTACGGCGTCGGCTGCGTCGCCGAGAGCGTCTCGATTCCGGGGACTACCGTCTCGATCAGCCACGCGACCGTCGCCCAGAGCGCGACGAGGATCGAGGTGTCTTCCGGGATGAAGAACCGACGGTACTGCTGTAGTCCGAGGTTCTCCGCGGCGAGGAGGACTTCGCCGAACGCCCCCCGTTCCCCGAAGCTGAAGAAGAACATCACGGCGAGCGGTGCGAGGAAGAACACGCCGAGCCAGAACGCGCTCGGTGAGAGATTGACGATCGCACCGGTCCACTGGTTCCGACGGACCCTCTGAACCAGTTGCGCGTCGATGCCCGACGCCTGATTGTTGCTATCACGTCCCATTCTCTCGTTGGCGTACCACACCCCACATGAAATATGTTTGGGCAAACCCGATACTTACAGATAAACATACGAAGAGAGACGGGACTAAGGAAATATTATGTTATTCGACCCCCTAACAGCGAATAGAGGCGTGCAGCCAAACAAAACACATAGGCATCCGGCCACTGAATCCACGCTCATGGACATCGACGAGGTCGACCGGAAGATCCTCGCCATACTTCAGGTTGACGGGAGGGCGGCCCTCTCCGAGATCGCACGCCGGCTCGACATGGGGACGGCGACGATCCACGAGCGGACGAAGGCACTGGAGGAGGAGGGGTACATCCGGGATTACCGCGCCGTACTCGACCCGGAACTCCTCGGACGCAACGAGGTCGGCTTCATCCGTGTCGAGACGATGGCCGGCCGGTCGTCGGAGGTCGCAGAACGCCTCGTCGAGGTGACGCCGATCCAAGAGATACACGAGGTCACCGGCGACGCGGATCTGCTGTTGAAAGTCCGCATCGCCGACCGGCAGGAGATGACCGACCTGCTGAGGGAGATCGGCCAGTACGAGGGCGTCGAGAGCACCGCCACGGACATGGCGCTCCGGAGCGTGAAGGAGGAACACACGCTGCGGATAGACGAATGAACGACATCTGGGGGCTCGAACCGTCGGCCAGGTTGGAGTACGGCTCACTCGAGCAGGCCCTGGTTCACGAGCCCGGCGACGAGTTCAACTCGGTCGTCGATCCGGACGCGTGGAACTGGGATGGGCTGCCGCGTCAGGAGAAGGCCGCGAAGGAGCACCGGTCGCTCGTGGAGGAGCTGGAGTCGAACGGCGTGGAGGTGCTCACGCTCGAGGGCGTGACGCAGAGCCTCGCCGAGTCGTTCTTCGTCCGGGACGTGGGGTTCGCGATCGGCGGCGGAATCGTGGTCGGCAAGATGGTCGAGGAGACCCGGCACGGCGAGGAGCGCCGGCTCTCCGAGCGAATGACCGAACTGGGGGCGCCGATCTATCATACCGTTCACGGCGACGGCGGCTTCGAGGCCGGGAACATGGTGTGGATCGACCGCGACACCGTGGCGATCGGTCGGTCGCAGACCACCAACGCGGCCGGGATCCGACAGGTTCGGACCGTCCTGGAGACGTTCGGAGTCGAGGTGATCGAGGTGCCGATCTTCGGCAGCACGGAGAGCACCGGACAGACGCATCTCGCCTTGGTGTTCAGCATGGTCGCACCCGATCTCGCGCTCGTCTACTCCGAGGCGGTTCCGCCGGAGTTCCTCGACATGCTTCACGATCGCGGTATTGAGACGGTCTCCGTCCCGATGCGCGAACAGCGCAACCGCGCGACGAGCACCATCGTCGTCGACCCCGGGACTGTGCTCCTCCCCTCCGGGAACCACCGGGTCCGCGCCGCGCTCACGGATCGGGGATTCCACGTCATCGAGCTGTCGCTCCGGGAGATCAGGAAGGCCGGCGGCGGTCCGAAGGGACTCGTGCTCCCCTTGTCCCGAACTGTTACCGGCGAGTAACTCGAATTGCCGTATCTATTTCGGCTTCTAATTGTATTTGCCAAAGATTTATTTCCCGCCGCTTCATCATCTATTGCGATGAGCCTCGGTGACAAGGAGCGCGACCACGCACGCCCGTTGGAAGAGAAAACGTCGAAGAGCCGGGAGTTTCACCGGCGAGCGTCAAACGTAACGCCGCTCGGTGTCGAGTCGAACGTCCGTTCGTTCGACCCGTACCCGTTCTATCTCGAAGAGACGGACGGCTCGTACATCTATGACATGGACGACAACGAGTACTTGGACTTCCTCCTTGCGCTCGGTCCGATCATCCTCGGACACGGTCATCCCGAGGTCAAAGACGCCGTCAAACGACAGGTCGAGAAGAGCGACCTGACCGCGACGCCGCAGCCGGTCGCCATCGAGTTCATGGAGAAGGTCTGCGAGATGGTCCCCTCCATCGAGTCGGTTCGGATGGCGAACAGCGGCACGGAGGCGACGATGCACGCGCTCCGCGTCGCGCGGTCGTACACCGGAAAAGAAAAGATCGCCAAGCCCGAGGGCGGGTACGCGGGCGCACACGACTATGCGCTACAGAGCGTCTATGCCAGCGAGGAGGCGCTCGGTCCCGAGGAGGAGCCGAACACGGTGTCGTACGGGACGGGCATCCCCGACGCGGTGAGCGAGACGGTCGTCGCGTTCCCCTTCAACGACAAGGAGGCGACCGAGCGGATCCTGCGGAAGCACGCTGACGACATGGCCGCCGTGATCATCGAGCCGGTGATGTTCTCGTGCGGCTGCCTCAAGCCCCGCGACGGCTACCACGAGTTCCTCCGCGACCTGACGGAGGAGCTTGACATCGTCCTCATCTGGGACGAAGTGATGACCGGCTTCCGGCTGGGCCCGCAGTCCGCGCAGGGCCGGTTCGGCGTCACGCCGGACATGACGACCTTCGCGAAGGCTGCCGGCGCCGGCTACCAAGTTGCCGGGTTCGGCGGGCGGCGGGACATCATGGAGGAGATCATCCCGCCAAAAAAGAAGGAGGCCTCCAAGTGGAACTCCTCCGCGTTCCACGGCGGGACGTACAACGGACACCCGGTCGCGGCCGCAGCCGGGCTGAAGACGCTGGAGATCCTCGACGAGCGCGACGTATACGAGCACATCGACCGCCTCGGCGACAGGCTGTTCAGCGGGCTTCAGGAGGTCGCCGACGACGCCGGACTTGCGGTTAACGTCGAGCATATCGGCTCGATGGGGCAGGTGTACATGACCGATCACGACATCCACTCGTACCGCGACACGTGGCACGCGAACACCGACCAGTTCGCCGACTGGTGGCTCGAGGCCGCAGCCGACGGCGTCCTCTTCGGGAACCCGCTGCAGGGAGAGCGGTTCTTCACCACATACACCCACACCGACGAGCAGATCGATCACGCGCTGGAGGTCGCGGAGGACGCCTTCCGCGCGGTCGACCACCAGTACGAGTGACAATGTCGAACCAGTCCGACCCCTCGGTGACGCGCGAGTCGGCCGGTGACGGTCCGTCGAGCGACACCGTCAGATCGCAGTACGACGAGTACGTGATGCCGATCGCGAAAGGATACGATTCGTTCGCCGTCGACCGGGCCTCGGACACGACGATGACGACGCCGGAGGGCGAGGAGTACCTCGACGTGTTCGCCGGGATTTCGGTGACGAACGCCGGACACAACGACCCCGCGGTCGTCGACGCGGCGAAGGATCAACTCGACCGGCTCATCCACACCTGTTCGTACGTCCACAGGAACGCGCCGGTCGGCGAGCTCGCCGAACGCATCGCCGAGATCACGCCGGGAGACCTCCAGAAGACCTTCTTCTGTAACTCGGGAACCGAGGCCGTCGAGGGCGCGGTGAAGCTTGCGCGCAAACACACAGGCAACAAGGAAGTCGTCGCTCTAGAGATGGCGTTTCACGGCCGGACGCTCGGCAGCCTCGCGCTCACCGGAAACAGCGCATACAAGCGGGGGATGGCACCGACGATCAACGACGTCACTCACGCGCCCCCGCCGTACGCGTACCGCTGTGACCGTTGCGACGGGACGTGTTCAAGCGACTGCGCGGACGAGCTCGAGCGCGTCATCGGCACTCACACTTCCGGAGATTTGGCCGCCGTCATCATCGAGCCCGTCATGGGCGAGGGCGGGATCATCGTCCCGCCGGAAGGCTGGCTGCGGCGCGTGAAAGAGATCACGCACGACAACGGCGGGCTACTCATCGTCGACGAGGTACAGACCGGATACGGGCGAACCGGCACGATGTTTGCCAGTGAACAGTTCGAAGTGGTCCCCGATATCATGCCACAGGCGAAAGGAATCGCGGACGGACTCCCGCTCGGCGCGTTCACGGCGCCCGCGGAGATCGCTGATAGCTTCGAGGCAGGCGATCATCTCTCGACGTTTGGCGGTAATCCCGTCTGCTGCGCGGCCGCGCTCGCCAACATCGACCGGTTGGAGGACGGGATCGTCGAGAACGCAAACAGACAGGGCTCATGGCTCGAATCGCGTCTCACGGAGCTGGAAGAGCACTACGACTCGGTGGGTCAGACGCGCGGTCTCGGCCTCATGTACGGCGTTGAACTCGTCGCGGACGCGGACCGAACGCCCGCGAAGGAGGCCGCGACCGCCGTCCGCGAACACATGCGCGACGAGCACAACGTCCTGATCGGCGTCGGCGGCTACCACAAGAACGTCCTCCGCTTCCAGCCGCCGCTCACCATCGAGCGAGACGAACTCGAACGGGCGGTCGACGCGCTCGAGTCCGGCCTTCAGGCGGTCGCGTAATCCATGTCGTCCGGGAACTGCCCCGACGGCGAGGCTGGGTCGGAAACGATACCGCCCGCGTTCCGCGAGGGCGCGAACACTGACGGCCCGCGCGTCGTGGTCGTCGGCGGCGGCGTGATCGGCTGTGCCGCCGCGCGCGAGCTGGCCCCGGACCACGACGTGCTCGTTCTCGAGCGCGACCAGATCGCCGGCGGTGCGACCGCCCGAGCGGCCGGTGAGGTGACGATGACGCCCTCCTACACGGACCACCCGGAGATCGCCGCGCACGCGAACGACTTCTTTCGAGCGTACGACGGAACCAGAGCCTTCGAGTACACCGAAACACCGAGCGTCGAGCTCGTCACGGCCGACCGGGAGGAAGCCGCGAGAGCGCGCGTCGACCGCCTCCGGGACGACGGCGTCAACGTGGCGTTTCTGGAGGCCGCCGCCGTCGAGGAGCGGTGGCCCCGGATCGACGCCTCGGAGTTCGTCGGCGCAGTGCGGTTCACGGACACGGGTCACCTCGACCCGTACACGCTCGCGACGACGCTGCGCGCGGACGGAGCGGACCACGGCGCGCGGTTCGAGACCGGGGTCAACGTGACGGACCTCGTCGTGGAGGGGCGAACGAGTGGAGCAGAGCTCCGTGATTCGGCCGCGGAGGGAGAACCCGCGAAGGGCGACACGGACGCGGAAGCGGAGACCGAGACGGAGACATCGGTCCGCGGGGTCGAGACGGACCACGGGACGGTGGCGGCCGAGGCGGTCGTCGTCGCGGCCGGCTGGCGGACGCCGCAGCTGCTGGCTCCGTACCTCCGGGTTCCCGTTCGGCCCTATCGGACGCAGTGTCTCGTGTTGCGGCCCGAGTCGTCGCTCGGCGCATCGTTTCCGATGGGGTGGATCCCGGGCGAACACGTCTACTTCCGCCGCGAGGAGAATGGGGACCTTCTCATCGGGGGCTGGTCGTTCGCCGAATCCGACCCCGCGGCCGCGAGCCGGGACGCGGACGAGGCCTTCCGAGACCACGTCGCCGCTCTCGTGCCCCGATTCCTCGGGACCGAGGGGGCGCTCCGCGTCGTGGACGGATGGGCCGGGATCGACGGTGCCACGCCGGACACGCGTCCGATCATCGACGCGCCGAGCGACGCCCCCGCCGGGCTCGTCGTCGCCACCGGGTTTCACGGCCGAGGCGTCATGACAGCCCCCGTCGCCGGCGCGCTCGTCCGTGCGCATGTAATGGGCGAAGACCCACCGATCCCAGCAGCGCCGTTCTGTCTCTCGCGGTTCGACATCTGCTCGACCGATTTCGAATTCCGCAGCATCAGCGCCGGTGGCGAGTGACCGGCGCTTCGTATTCGGCACGGTTCCAGTCAAGAGAAGGGTTTCCACAGCCCCGACCGACTCACGCGGAAAGCTTTCGAACCGCGGCGGGTACGTCCCTACGGTCGATCTTGCGGACCGACGGGGCGTCGATATCGGACCTCTCGCACTTTACCTTGACCCGATCAGGATTACGACGGCACCCTCGTTACGACTGATTTCGCCGGATACAGTGAGTTCGCGAACGCTAACCGTCGCCACGGCACAGGACGGTTCGACGGAGAGTCCGGCGTTGAACCCGCCGGTCGGCAACGCGGTTGCCATGTCCGTCACAGGCGTGTGATCGCGGTCACTGATCGAACCGGAGCGGAAGCTGAGTTGGCCGGCACAGTTAGCGAAACCCGAGATTCCGCTGCTGGCGACCACGGCGAAGACACGTCGCCTGTTCGTTGGGTTGGCTCCACGGACTGACTCAGATTTGGAGGGCTAAAATAATACAGAATCGATACAATATATACTCTGATGATACTTCGGTGAGCTGTATTGATTGATCCGAACAGGCGGTCTTCCTCAAACTCTCCGTACAAGATACAGCCTCTAAGTCTTACACTGGCTGACCTACCAACCCCCGAATATATACTGCCGTTTTTATCTTCTTCAGTGTGCGCTAGCTGGTCTCAAAATGCGTCGAGAAGGTAGTGGTTCTCGCGAAGCCGTGTAAACCCGTACTGGTATAAATAAAATAGACCTACACAAAAACATCACCAAGGTTGAGCCGTGCGAGTCATAACACACTTCGGTATCGATAACATGTAGAGATGTCTGACAGTAAATCGACGATTCGGCAGAGCACGCGGGCAACGAGCGACTCTCCGCAGTACTGTTCGACACGGACTAGGATGCTATAAGCTTGGATGTGAACGGTGACCTCGAGCTACAAACCGATGTCGAGCAGGTGGCTGCGTCGCGGAACCAGTTCGTGGAGATTGGGGCAGCGCTGGAGGGCGGTGATCGCGATAAGTGAGAACGGTGAGGGAAGAACTGCTCGCGCCCCCGATCGCTCACGAACATCTGTTCAGAGCGACGGAATTGGCATACTGGTGGTGCGGTCCGTCATGGACTGAAACGGAGGAACTCTCGAATTTCTGCGAGTGTGACAACGATCAAGACGAGTTGGAGAGTCTCTTAATAGAATCCCAAACTCAAAAATGGTCTATCCAACTTTTTTGTCTGATCGGATAGATGTCGAGCATATGAGTGCCGGTGCCAAGAGCGCGACCCACGCTCGTAATACCATCCGATACGCAGCGGTAGCGGTTGTTATACTGGCGGCCTGGAACTTCTTTGCTCCATTCGTCGGGGCGCCATCGTGGGCGCCATACCTAGATGTTCTGCCAGTGATTGTCGGTCAGACCGAGGCAGATGGGTTCGTAAACGCCACTCATATCGTCGTACTCGTTGTCGGTGCTATAGTGGTGATGAGGGTATAGAGAATCAGTCTCACCCATGCTGTTGATAATCTCAATCGGGCCGGATGCTCTTGATGTTCTTCAAGCAATTTTACCATTTTTTGGTGGTCTAGCAGCGGTCCTATTAGGTATGATTCTACGGGTATACCGTACTGACTCTCAGAGAAGGCGAGAAATCCTGAACACAATCGACCTAACCAGCAAATACGCAGAGGGGTCACTGACCGAACTGAGATCGGAAGAAAACAGGAAGAAAGTGGCAGAACGGGTTGAAGAGGTGTACGTCGAGTATGATTATTTACTGACCTCGCTTGGATCACACGAAATTGAGGGAATAATATTCAGCCTAGATAGGTACGAGAACCCAGATGAGATGACCAAGATCTGGAAGGAGATCGGACTTGATGTTGAGATCGACTCGACGAGTCGGACTCGTCTTGAGCTCTGGAGTGAGGAACCTGACAAAGGCAGCTACAAGTTGGTAAGAGACGTAACTATTCGAGGTGCTATGAAACGGTTCTTTGGGTTTGACGAAGCCTACGAGGAGAGGTCTGAAGTAAAGTATGAAGACCTCAAATAAACAGAATTCAACTCTAGCTATGGTCAACAGTGAAAAGTGATCGCCTGCGTTTGAGAAGTAAGAAGAGAATACAGCCTCACGTCCCCGGTTTTTCAAAAGTCTACACCTAGTATCTGTAACCAGATGGATCTCCTCCACTACGGAGCGGTTCTAATGGCACACTTCCACGGCGGTGTAGTTGAAAGAGAGAATATTACAGTTGAGGACACGTCCGCCCCTGTTTACTATGTCTATGATGAGTCATGGTCTACGGCAGGGCAAGGGGTCGCATTTTCTCATATTATAATCAATCGAGCACAGGTGGAAGACAGACCAGATTTCATTCATGATTTTATCTTCCTACATGAAGCAGGTCACAAGCAGTGGTCTTGGCCCCTACAGTGGTTCTTTACAGTCGGACAGTTTTCATATTTATCTCTAATGATTGCTTCTCTGATTGCCTTACCCTCTCTTGTGTTCCGTGCCATTTCTATAGATTCTGGATCGAATGTAATAAATTTACTAACTGTGCCTGTCTCTCTAGGAATTATTCTTATAATTCCGCTTCTAATCACATGGTTTGACGAAGGTTATGCTGAGATTCACGCAATTTCTCAGATTGGGCTCTCAACTTATTTAGAGATACAAAATATCCGCCAGAGCAAATCGTATCCATTATTCTCCAGAATAAGATCGGTTGTTATGTATCCACCAACGAGTCTCATTCTAGCTATCTTCCGCTATCGGAGCGACGAGAGTTGATATCGCTACGAGATTCAAGCTTGTAGCGTACAGAATACGGGGGTTTTCTGAACAGTAAAATCAAATCTATAAGGCTCTTCCCGAACTCAGTGAAGCACTACTATCCGCAAATTGATAAAAAATTCCGTGATGAATACAGGGCGCGTAGCATTAAGAAACATCGGCTCAGACTGTATCGATCGATTATTTCGGCAGTACTACGGCGTGAACGTGCTCCGTGAAATAATCGAGCCTGACGGAGTATGGATAATGGTGACCTCAAGCTCGTCAGCATCTGGATTACTGCCCACTGGTGGATCACGGAAATCAGCGGCCCCTACTGGTATCCGAAACTTGATCATCTGTCCAGCACCCCAACTGGAACTGCCGTCAAATAGGACCCCATCAGTCACACCCTGTCCTGAAGCTAAGCCATCATTACCCTCGTAAGAATCAGTATCAAACGTTGAAAGGCTGGGCGGGAGATTCACTAACCGAACCTCTGTATCACTCATACTCTCACCACCCGCACGAACGACAATCTCTAGATCGTTGAGGGCAACATCCTCCCCGGCTATGTGTGTGATCCGTACAACCTGCTCATCAAAATCACCCCCAGCCTCAAATTCACCGGTTGTGTCTGCAACATTCGGAGCGGGTTCACTAATGTTATCCACAAAACCAAATGCAGCTACCGAGACAATCGCAGCCAGAATAACGACTATTGTAACCATCAGAATGACGCCAATAACTGATGATACACCTCGGTCAGCAATTCTCACATAAGATAGGAAGTAGAGTGTATACCTAAATCCACTGTTTGTAAACAGTTATCACACTGTGCTGACTTCATCCCCTATATTCAGCAGTCAGTAGCAGCCCATATCACATATCGAATAGCTGTTTCGCCAGGTTGGGCAAGAGCCATCTACAAATTGGCCTACCATTAGGCCTATAAATCAGTACGAAGAACGCGACTGAACTGTCGGCTCAAAAACCGGATCCGCACCCGGGTCGGACTTGACGTTCCCCGAGACGAACGAGATCTTCTCGCGCTCGCGTTCCGCAGCTGCCGGGCTCATCTCTCCGAGATAGTGGTTTCTGAACGTCTCCCAGTCTTCCCAGCCGCCCCAACTCATCACGACGGCAGGAAGAACACCGCAGTCCCATAGCAGATGACCGCCCCAGGTACGCCGGAGGTCGTGAACGTCGAGGTAAGTCCATCCTTCATCCCCAGTCGGGGCGTACCGACGCTCGCCAGCTCGCTTCACCCAGCGATAGATCGAGTTCGGCTCAACGCCAACGACCGGCTCGTCGGGATCACGCTCGTACGAGAGCGTTCGAACGGAACTGGCGAGTTCTTTCGGGATCGGAGTCTCCCGATATTTCCCGCGCTTCGCGTAGTCGTTCCACACGCGAAGGAAGCCGTCGGGAGCGTGCGTGAAGTCGTTGCTGCTGACGCTGGCGATCTCTTCGCGGCGGAGGCCGGCCTGAACGCCGAGCCGAAACGCGATTTCTTGCTCGGGAGACTTCGCCTCGTCGATGAGCGCTGCGACCTCGTCGTTCTCGTCGCTCTGGCTGAGCCAGACCCGCTTCCCGTCTCGTTTGGGGTAGTCGTCAAGTCGCATAGTAGGCTTTGCGAGGTGACACTACTAAAATCCGTGTGGAATGGGTGTCTGAGGGATTGGTTTGAGAGTCAGATCGGACCTATCAGTAGTCGAATCCCGGATTCTAACACATCCAGGGACGGCTGTGTTGAAATCCGTGGTCGCTGATAATTCGTCGAGGACGTACAGAATACAGAGCGGTTATTCCGTACGCTGCGCTCAAAAGTTGAGGTCGCACTTCTCAGTCATGGGTCGAGCATTGTCTAAACACTCACACGAACTCTCCCTGTTCAGACATCTCGAACTCAAACCGTGCTCCACCATCGGTTCCATCGGCTACAGATAGCTCCCAGCCGTGGGCTTCCACGATTCGTTTTACGATAGTCAACCCGAAACCAGTGCCACCCTGTGCCGACGAATGTCCCGGTTCAAACACCTCGTCACGCTTTTCGACTGGAATTCCTGGTCCATTGTCTTCGACGTAGATCCCCAGTTCGTTGTGGCGGCCGACACGAACGGTCACGTCAGATCCACCATGTTCAACACCGTTTCGGAACAGGTTCTCGAACACGTGGCGTAACCGGTCAGGGTCTGCTTGAAGGGTCATTTCGTCGACTATTTCGATGGCTGCCTCGCCTGTGTCTACTGTTGCCCAGCATTTCCCGACGAGGTTAGTCAAACTGACCGACTCTGTTTCGCTTATTGTGTCGCCTTGGCGAGCAAGCGTCAACGTATCCTCGACGATCGCCTCCATCCGGTCAAGCGCCTGTAGTAGTGGATCAAGATGCTCGCTTTCTCCCTGCTCAGCAAGGAGTGCAGCGCGACCCTGTGCGACGTTGAGCGGACTGCGCAAATCGTGGGAGATAACACTCGCAAACTCTCCAAGCCGCTCGTTCTGCTGACGTAGTTGTCGCTCACGTTCGACGCGTTCAGTCACGTTCCGAGTGACCCCAACGAGACGTGTTATCTCACCATCGGAGACTACCGGCGCAAGTTTTGTCTGCCAGAACCGTGCTCCTTCGCTGACCAGGAGTTCCTCCTGATACGAGATCGGTTCGCCAGCCTTGACACACCGGTGATAGTTCGCCGCTAACTCAGCGCCCTGTTCTTCACCGAACACGGCTTGTGGTGTCTGGCCCTGTACTTCCTCGGTAGTAATCCCAGTCTGGCGCTCATTGGAGGGGCTGAGGCGCTCAAACTCGAATTGGACACCATCCCCATCTTCCTCAACATTCAGCAGAAAGATGGCGTCCTCCACGCTGTTCAAAACGGCTTCGTACTCTTCGGCAAGCTCTCGCGCTTCGCGTTCGTACTCTTTTCGCTCAGTAATGTCTCGACTGCTAAGCAGAATCCCATCGATGATGTCGTCGTCAACTCGATTCCGCATTGTGGCCTCAATCCAGCGCCACGAGCCGTTGGCGTGGCGGAATCGGACTTCAACAGTCTCGGATCCGGAAGGGTTTGAGAGAACGCTTTCCAGCGCGTCGGCGTTTCGCTCCCGATCCTCGGGATGGACGAACTCGAATCCCTCGTGGCCAACCAATTCGCCGGGGTCGTAGCCGAGAATCCGTGTGATGGCCGGACTAACGTAGGTTATCGTCCCGTCAGTATCGACGACTGTCGCGAGATCATTTACCTCCTCAACGAGCGTCCGATACCACTCAGGCTTGTGGTTATTACTCTCTTGGTGGGTTGTATCGTCATCCATCGATTATAATGGGTCCAGTACACGTGTAAGCATATTAAAATCGTACGCAACCTCCGGCGGAAGCACTACTCATTGTTGTATATATGGGGGTGGTGGCCAAGATCTTGCTGAGTATACTCCTATACCTCTCACGCAAATCCTATCGACTGTTAAAGATTTCAACAGGGAACTAGAGACAAAGAATCAAATAGTCAATCAGAGTAGAATTTGCTATCATGCTCCCAGACGACCTCCCAGTTGATCGCCAGAAATTGCTGACGTGGGAAACAGACTGCTGGCAGTGTGGCGAGCAAACGCCTGTGGTCTGGCCACGAGGAGACCATCTTGATACACCTCTCGGAGATGTATTAGCGAATTACGAAACTCCTGTTGAACGGGTCTACAGCAATACTCTCGGCAAGAAAGTCTGGGGAAACGTCTGTCAGAACTGTGATTCATACCAAGGAAATCATTTTATCCAGCAAGAGGCACTGGAGATTGACCCGCCACTGGTAGACTGTCCACATTGTGGGGATGAACACGAATGGAGTCCGGACCAAGGGATGGGTGGGGCATTTGGACAGGGATGGGTCTCATGTCCAGAATATGGTGAAATACCGGTTGGTGATCCACGGGGAGAGTGATGAATCCCTTAGCTCTATACAAGACCAGAGTGTCGGGATCCCGACGAATCTAGGTAAGAATCAGTCAGATATTGAGAATTCCAACAGGGCCAGTCAGTAGTATTTCGAAACCAGCATCTACGGCACTACCACGGAACTATCCTGCGTAGGCGGTGCGAGACGGGACTAGAATGACCTCCCTGTGACCGTTGTTTGATAGACCCAATCCTTTCTCAACACCTCTCAGATACCATGTCTATTAAGTACATGTCCAGAAAATTATAGAACATGGCCAAACAACACATCTTCACTCAGATGATTCCCGAACGAGAGGAGCCAGCATTGTATATCAATCCTCGCTCTGAACAAATCGCAGCCTTCGCAGAGGAAGCAATAACGGTTGAAGACCAGCCCAAGGTCCGGCTGCTCGCAGACTCAGATGAAATCAAAGACGCCCTCTACAGCTTCCTCACGGCCTCAAAGATTGCCGAACTCATCCACCGGGAGCAACTCAGCCTCCGAACACTCACGGAGCCAGTCCAGAATACCATCTTCACAACCGAATCTGAGACTGTAGTTCCTGTGATGGACAAGCACAGTATTTCGAGCTCGGACCCCGAGCTGGTCTCATCAGTCTACGGTGAGTTCGACTCCAGATTCGAGGCTGCCGAGCAGTATCACCTCCGGACACCTGCCCTCTCAGTAGTGAAACAGACGCTCCGAGAAGAGATCGGCGACGATATCGCAGCCGAACTCGACGAAGTCCTCGGACACGCTGAAGAGATTTCCAACAGCAACGAATACCTCAGTATCGTCGAGATAATGCTCATCCTCGCAGCCCGCAACGAGGTCCTCCTCTACGACGTCTCGAAATGGGGAGAGGATACAGGTATCGCTTCGAAAGCGACCTTCTCACGGGCCAAATCAGCACTCGAAGATGCTGGCCTCATCGAGACTGAAAAAGTCCCGCTAGATATCGGTCGCCCCCGACTTCGCCTTATCGCAACTGACGAGCTCGCGACAGCAGACCCGAAGACACTCTCCACCGAGATCCAGTCTCTGCTGTAGCATCTGCCCCACGATAGCCCGACTATGGAGACGAAAATACGGTACTTTTCCGACTCAAGCGTGAGATGAAGCAGTCAAAATCACTACGTAGAGGGTGTGAAACATATTCTATAACACGCAGTCACCAGATCCATAGTATTTCAAAACTCGACTACGAAAATTGCGATATGTACGATCTTACTGGCTTTCAGCGCGATCTGCTGTACGTAGTTGCCGGACTTGATGACCCCCACGGACTCGCGATCAAAGACGAGCTGGAGGACTACTACGAAAAGGAAATCCATCATGGGCGGCTCTATCCCAACCTCGACACGCTCGTTGAGAAGGGACTCATCGAAAAGAGTCAGCGCGACCGACGGACCAACGAGTACAGCACTACTCGCCGGGGCACTAGAGAAATCGAAGCTCGGA
Organism: Halorubrum ezzemoulense DSM 17463; assembly: GCF_002114285.1. Taxonomy (GTDB): domain Archaea; phylum Halobacteriota; class Halobacteria; order Halobacteriales; family Haloferacaceae; genus Halorubrum; species Halorubrum ezzemoulense. Next base: position 14,388 of record NZ_NEDJ01000019.1, on the reverse strand, counting down.
CTGAATGGGAAGCCGGGTATATTGACCACGACGGGTGATCGAACTACTGTTCGAGGACTGTATTTCACGTCCCTGGCTCTGTTGAGATCTTCAGCAGGAGATATGTTCCAGGCCGATCACGGTCAATACAGAGAATTCACCGACCGGCTGTTTCAGGGGCTGTGTTGGATCGCTGTAAGGCGGAGAGATTTACTGTTTGACGAAGCGTTTGATGTTATAGACGACACACATCAGCGCGATTTCGCGGAACTCACGGAACCATGACCGCGCTCGCACGGCGAAGCCGAGCGAGCGCTTCACAGCCGAGTTCACGTTTTCGGTCATAGAGCGTTGATTGTAGCGATTATCGTCGATTCTGGCGGTGTGTGCGTGGTCGTACGGTGCGAAGATGCGGTGCTTGATCAGCGGCCTGATCCCGAGATCGCGTAATCCTTCGCGGAGCGATTGCTTGTCGTAGCCTTTATCGGCCGCGAGAGACCGCAGACCGCCCGCGTTCCGGCGGGCGATCTGCTCTGCGAGGTCCGTGTCACTTCCTTCCCGATTCGTTGAGCAGTGAACGTCAATGACGGCTTGCGACGCTGTATCGGCGAGTTTCGTGACTTTGAGCTTCTGAACGCGGTAGCTGATTCGCTGGCAGTAGTGGCGGCTCGCTGGTGAGCGGTCGTAGAACGTGGCGTCGATCGCGGCGTGTTCAGAGAGATCGTGCAGCTGCGCCGACTGGCGCAGCAGCACTCGACAGACGCTCATGCTGATCCGGTCGAACGCTTTACACAACGTGGACGGCGCAGGGAGATCGGCCGCGTTGAGGCCGATTTCCCCGATTATTTGTGACATCTCTTTGAGCAGGTCGATCGTCATGCGGTACGACAAATCGAGGTAAATCCGCAGACAGTGAAGGGAAACGAGTGCGTAGTCGGCGAATCCGCCGCCACCGTCCGGGGCGGCGGATTCGCCTCCATCGCCAGTAACTCTTTGGGCAACCGGTACAACCTCCCCGATGAAGCGGGAGATTTGCGTCATGGTCGACGGAACTCTCCCGCTTCAACTCCTTTGATTTAGCGGCCTACCTCGCCTCCGTATGGCGATTCAACACAGCCGTCATAGGCAACTGAAGTCTCCCGCTTCAGCTCCTTTGATTTAGTGGCCTACCTCGCTGCAGTATGGCGATTCAACACAGCCATTCAAATCTACCGAAGGACTGCCTCCCATATTAGATCGAGATCTGAACAGTTGAAGTTGTGTTGTAAGAACAACAACGTAGCCCACCGACATAGTTCGAAAGGGTACCGCAATAGTGAACCAACGTATCACACCGATATCCAGTATCCAGAAATCTCTTCAAGACCTACGCGGGTATCGAATCAACGGTCGTATCGTCGAAAACTCCGGATAATACTATAGAGGTACATCGTACCACAAGCATTATCACGAGTCCACTTCGTATGTAGCAGCATGGAAGAAGACCCCTTGGAGCGTATGCGTGAGCTCCGTAAAGAAAACAAGGAGATTTACGCCGAAATGGGGAAAGTCGGTTCGGGACACGCTACTGCGGAGGATTAAATCAGCTACCGCTATCGTTCGACGCGTCTTTTTCAATTCCGTTTAATACCTCTCGTGCTGTTTCCAGTACTTGATCTAATGTTTCTGTAGGCGGATCGTGTGGTCGGCGCTCTTCTAATCCCGGACAGAGTGTGTGAGTAAAGTATCGGTGCCAGACGCTGAACAGTTCATCTTTTGCCCACAACGTGTTGTATCGAACGTCAGATTGGAACGTTCGAGTATATTTTGAATGAAGAACAAAACGAGGAATAGACGGGGTGATAATTCGATCACTCGGACCGTCAAACTGTTCAACAAGATATTCAAGCGAGTTTGTCGCAGTTCGGTGGTTTGCGTCGGGAAAAAGGTGGAGCCCGACAATTGCTCGAATCCAGTGAGCGCATGCTTCGGGAAGCGGTGCGGTGGTGGGAAACTCCCGGATCAAGCGGCGGATATCTGAGTCTATGACATTAGAAATCCGCTGTTTTGTCAGCCCCGGTTCGTTTTCTCGTACCTCTCCGTAGGTAGAGCCTGGTTCCTCGTAGAACTCTTTGTTGAGCTGTTTGATTACCTGAGCGTTGACGGAGCCGAAGTCACGAAGCCGCCAGTCGTCTGCTTGGAATGCGTCCGGAGATATCCCCTCAACATCAAGAATATCGTTCTCTATGTGTTTCTCAGGCGGATCTCGGAGAAGTCTTGAGCCATAGGAGTTCTCCTGATAGGTTTCCAGCCCTATTTGAGTGACAGCACCGATACGTTCGAGATCACGGAGTTGTAGACGAAGTACGTTCTCCCGAAAGCGATCCTGTGCCAGCCGGTGTGGAGTGACGTGGGTTTTGTCTTGGAGGGCTTCGAGGATGTCTAGATCAGAGAGGTACATTGGGGCGCTCGGATCGATGAAATCCCGGTACGAGTGTGTTCCAGTGATTTCATCCGGCATATCAGAACCCCGCCCACTCCTCGGGCCGCGTAGCGTAGCTCGGTCGAAGCGCCGGCAGCGGCCGAACAAGATCGGCGTTCACGTGGCCGTCGAGATACCCCGCGCCCCACGTCGTGATCGACCAGTGATCGTCGAGATCGCCGCGATCGTGTGAGGTGATCCAGCCAGCCTTCACGAGGACGCGGAGCCAGGTGCGAACGAGCCGCTGCTGGAGATGGAGGTCGTGAGCGACTTCCCACCACGACGACGCCCCCTTACGGTCGAGATACTCAAGGATGCGATCGTCCTCGCTGACCATCCAGTTCGCGGATTTTTTCATGTTACACCTATGCGCTTTCGTCACCGTTCGAGGACTGGTCGTTGAGCTGTTCAGCATTGAGTTTCCCATCAAGGTAGCGTTCGCCCTCGGCGGTGATCGAGTATACTCCGTTGCCAAGCTCCGTAACCAGCCCGTGGTCCTTCATCCGGTTCAGACGCTTGGAAACTCCCGATTTACCGATATGGATATACTGGTGATCAGAAAGGGGTGTAGGAGACGTAGGACCTTCATCACGGATGATCTCAAGAATTCGGTCATCCCAGATAGTCATCCAGTCAGCACTCTTCCTCATAGACACAAGGTTTCTTTGAGGAAACTTTGTTCCACCCAAAAGCAACGTTCGGACATATCAGGGCTGAATAGAAACGCCGTTAACTTTAAGATACGACGTTTCTTAACGTGAACCACGGAGCCCGAGTGACAAACCCTCGGCTCGCGATGAAATGTAGGATCCCGGCCGCGGTGTTGGCGCACCCGGCCGGGTCGGGTTCTGTGTCGTGACACAGAACCATGCTGACGATGGCAACTGCGGGGCTTAAGCCCTGCGCGACGACCGGAGAATCGAGCGAAACCCGCGGCGGCTGCGCGTGCTGCCCAGCGCCGGCTGACGGCTTCGACGCTGAGCGCGGCGTACCCGTCTGCTACGCCTGTGCGGAGGACGGTTCATGAGCGCAGAGTGCGCCCCGGACCGCGACGCGCTCGCCGACCTCACCGCCTTCCAGCGCGATCTTCTCTGGGCGCTCTCCCACGAGAACGCCCGCAAGGGGACGGCCCTGAAGGCGGACCTCGCTGCCTACTACAGCGACGAGATCAACCACAGCCGCCTCTACCAGAACCTCGACACGCTCGTCGAGTGTGACCTCGTTGCCAAGCGGGCACGCGATCGGCGCACCAACGAGTACAGCCTCACCGAGGCGGCCCGCCGCGCCCTCGAAGCGCGCCGCGCGTGGCAGGCGGAGGGTGATGCCACGTGATTCGCACCCGCCCACCGTATATCCGCTTCGACGCTCGCGAGACCCTCACCGGCGAACTCGGTGACATCACCGTTCAACAAGCGGTTGAGGGCCGCGTATGATGAAGAAGCTCTGGCGGTGCCGCCAGTGCGACCGACTCGTCAACCGATTCGTCAACGGGTGGGTCTGCCCGCGGTGTGGGTGGTACTGTGGCCAATCGATCGCGAGCGTGAATCGGGGGCCATGAGTCGGGACAATCAGCAGCCCGCCGACGCACCACCAAGTCCTCTCACGGACGACACCATCGCAATCCTCGATCAGCTGTCGCTTGCATCCACGTCGGGGGCGTGTCAACACTGCGGGCGCTCGTTCACCGAGGGCGATGAGATCGTCGCGTACGTCTCCAAGCCGGCCGAGAAGCGAACCCACGAAGTTGGCCACTGCGTGTGCGCGCACCGCGAACACCGCCAGCAGGAGGTGTTCACGCTCGGCGTCCACGAACTGCGGGTCGCCGGACGTATCGGACTCGCCTCAGACGCCGCGACCCAATCCACATGGCCGATTCTCGTCGAGCCGGTCTCACTCGGCGTGAGCGCGCCAGCGACGACGACGATCCGCTGGCTCCCACCCGAGACGCCACTCGCTGAGGAGGTCACGCCGACAGCGACCCACCGGCAGCGACGGCGTGAGGCCCGGGCGCAGGTGACGGTTGGTTCCCCACCAACGACGGAGGGGGATGACTAATGCGGTCACCATCCCGCACCGAGGCCGCGCAACAACGACGGCCCAAGCACCACCGAACGCGTCCGTCCACCCGACCATCAACAACGGACCTGGACATCACCCTCGCGACGATCGCCCACCTTCGGCGGGCGCTCACCGCGAGTACCGCCGGTGACGCGGCCGGCGTGACGGCGTCGCTGTTCCGAGCGACGCGGACTATCGACGAGACACACCATCCAGACATCGCGGCCGCAGTCCGGATTGCCCGTAGTGTCGATCCTGTCTCGCGAACAGTCCGCCAGTACATCCGAGAGCTGCTCCGGCGGCTCGTCGCGATGGTCAACTGCTGGGAGCCATCCAAGTGATGCCAGCAGACGAGCAGGCCCGCCGCGGGCACGCACAGCCCGCCGGCCAAGGCCACGAGCGTGGCGTCCATCTTGTGGGCACAACCACTCAGTATGACGCCGCCGGCAGCCACTGTGGAAGCGTTTCGCCGCGGCTGACCGAGTGGATACCCGAACTCCTCGACCAGCTTCGTGAGGCGACCACAGAAACAGTCCGAACCCAGACACCCCACAGCGACCCGTGGCGGGCGAGTTCGGCACTCCTCGATACCACCCTTCCGGAGTGGAACTCCCTCGAGAACACGTGGGACGATGCGACCGCTGAGGCCGTCGTGTACACGCAGGCAACTACCGAGTTGGCGCTCGTCGACGGCGACACCGAGTCGTCATATCACACGCAACGCCACGACGAATTACGCGACACAGTTCATACAGTCGGCACCGGCCGCGGCGCGGTCAACGCCGGGCTTGGCGCACTCGCAAAGGGACCAGTCGCGCTCCACCGCGAGTTCGACGCGACTCCCCGAGCGATCACCCTCGCGCTCGATGGCCCAGCCTGGACCGACCTCACCGACCGTCGAACTGGCGTCCGCGCACTCGCGGCCATCGCCGTGCTCGCAGCCGGGTTCGACGTCCGCGTTGTCGTCTCCCCAGCGCTCCAGCGGCACCTCACCAGACGGTACCCCCAATGGTGTGAAATCCACCTCGATCTTACGCAGAGTCGGGATCGGTCCCACCCTTATCGCCACCGCGTTCAGTCCCACGAGCCGACCACCGACGAGCGCCACCCCGCCTGGCAAGCGCTCGATGGGCTCGAACACACACCGGGGAAACGACGCCTCCTCACCAATCTCGACGCTACCACTGGGCGAACCTACCAGGATCTCGAACACGATCATGCGATCGACATTGAAGCAGGGACGGTCAGCCGGTACGTCCTTGATCTCGAGACGCGTGGGCTCGTCGACGTCGACCGTCGAGGCACTCACCACAGCGTCACACTCTCTGAACGCGGTCAGACGGCCGTGGCTGGGTATCTCGACGCTGCCGGCGACCTCGTCCATCCCGAACAACGCCGACTGACTGACGATCTTACTGCGACCACTCACGATGTCACAAGTACAGTGTCGCCCCGCCGGGAGGACTCCACAGGTGACACCTCACCCTCACTCGAGGAGTGGCTGGCGGCGACGGGTGACCCCGACGCCGACGGAGAGTTTGTCCAGTGGCTCAGGGGACCCGACACTGTCGATGAAACCCACCTACACGACCGGTTCACAACCCCCGCCGAGGACGATAGCGTCACGCTCGTCGATGACACTCCAACCCCGTTCGATGACGGCCGGGTTGGGTATCTGAGCCACACTTCCGGCGAGGCGCAGGTCGTCCTCCAGTGGGGTGGGCCCTTAGCCACCCTGGGACGTCTCGCGGCTGTCTTACTCAGCGATAAGGCGCTCTCGAAGGTCCTGACGCCGTCGCGGTTCGGCCGCGCATTCGAGGCAATCCACCGTGGTGATCTCGAACAAGACGCCCCACGAGTGCTGTGTCGTGGTCACCAGGTTGGCTGGTACAGCGAGGACGAGCACACGTATGCGGCGTGGCGTGAGCGCATCACGACTGTTCGCGATACGCTCCTCGCTCGTGTCGCCAAACACACGAGCAGTACCAACGGTGCCGCCCGAAGCGAACTCTTCGAAGACCTCCACGGGTTAGTCGCCTCGGCCACTCACCTCTATCACGCGATCGGCGTTGATTTGACGACCACAATCAGACTCCCGGACACCGAGGCGCTCACCAGAAACTCGACGCAACGCCGGCAGCTCTGTACGTTCCTCGCGAAGACGGTGCCCAAACAATCCGTCTACGGAGTTCACTCGGGCTACCGCATGTTGTTCGAAGAGCGCCCGCCCAAACTGCGGCGGCGGCTTCCCTACGACGTCGAGCCTGACGCGACGATGGATCTGACGATGTCGTGGGTGCTTGCGGGCCCGACGATCACCGACCTCCGCGATGCGATCCAAGAGGCACTCACCACAGAGCTCACCGCGGTGCGAGAGGCGATCGCAGATGGCACCGAACCTGCCCCCACGCTCTCGATCCCGGTCGTCGACGGGACGACCTACCCCGCCATCCGGCGGGTGATCGACGAGATCGCGATGACCCACGACGCCCAGTGGACACCCCACGAGCGACAGCGGCTCGTGCGGCGCTGTCTCCGCTCGTTTGGCCTGTCGGACACCACGCGGCGTGCGTGCCCGTACGATGTCGTGGTGAGCCTCCTGCGCGCGCTGAACGAGTCTCACTCCCCGACCGTGGCTGCGGTTGAACGCGCGGCGGCGACGCTCTCTGTCGCGCGGTTCCGTCCCGATCTCGTGCCAACGGCGACGGCGCTGTATGCGGCCCTGCTTCGAGCCGACGAGCCGCTCGGCCGCTCAGCGTTACTCGAGCGGGCCGACATTGCGGCCAGTAGCTATGATCGCCGGATTGGCACTGTCCAAGCGCTTGACCGAGTACAGGCCGTCCAGATAGATGGCCACCGACGCTGGGTCACCACCGACGAGCCCAGTCACCCATCACTACAGCCGTCGCCGTGCCTCGGTCACCCCCATTCCTGGCTCCCGCTGTTGACGCATCGCTCACGAACACATTCAATCGCTCTCGCCCCCACCCTGTGGGTTCCACTCCGAGTCGGCTGGCGACACCCACATCGAATCCCCACGTGGGATCAACACGCCCCGACTGTCACCTCCCTTGACACCGCCCTTCCGGTGAACCAGTGGGGACCGCACCGGGAGGACTGTACCGCAATCACCGACGCACCAACTCATCACAGCCACCGACCAGCCGCAACGCTCAAAACCATCACCGATGAACCACGCATGACACCACAATACTACGCACCGGCCGTATCGCTTCTCAACCACCGACGTCTCCTCTTACCACGGGGTGTGTCCCAATGAGACACTCAGCAAGCGATCGTCCAACCGACGCCATCTGCGAGCGCTCGCTCACCAAAGAGGAGGTACAAATCCATGTTACCCTCTGTGAAGGGGGCCGTTCCAAACTCACACCCAGCGTCGAACAGCGGAATCAGCGCCTGTGTCTCACCGTGTCCACTAACGATGCGTAACGCTACAAGTACACGACCGAAGATTATTCGAGTAATCGACAAGTACGACCTCGACGGCATTGGCGACGAAATGGTTGCGGAGTGGACAAAGCCCGAGAGTACCCGACGCTCTTGTCGTGAACTCGCGGAATTCTTCAACATCCGTGTACTCGATGCAGCACTCCGCGAAGCGGGTATCATCTGGGATAGATCACTTGTTGAGGAGTGTGCCGCGATCATCAAAAATAAGGATAAATCGCTGACAGGATATGATCTCGATAGTAGGGGAGTAGACACCGACGAAGTCGGCGGAGACATGGTTTCATATCAATCGATATATACGTATCTGACAGAGTATCGTGATACCGAGTATGAGCGTGAGGTCGATGATATTCACTCGCGAGTTGCGAGTTTAGGACAGATCGAGACAAAGACAGAGACGATTGCTGCTGGGATTATCTCACGGTCTGTATCCCACAGCCAAGTACACGGAGCAGAGCCTCAAATAGAGGTTACGACGGAATGTATTTGTGAAACATGCGGGACCAACACCGAGATGTCGGTGTATCTGCGAAACGGCGGCTGTCCTACCTGTAGTCGGTCGCGTTAATTTCGCTCATTCTTTTTTGTCATTCTATTGAAATACTCAGCATACTTCGAGGTGGAGCCTCCGACCTCAAGGAGCGACCGGAGGGAGCGAGTAGGCCGGAGAGGAAACCGACATACTACTGAGCAAGTGTTAATTTACATCCCACCGTACTGGCAACTAGTGCTGTGCTGGCACAAGTCCCGCGCAGTACTGGCCGCAGTAGCCCGGCCCCAAATAGTGGGTTCACCGACCCCGAAGGGCGTTCGGTGGGCGGGGCGCACAAAACGCCCCGTCGCGTCAACTGACGGCGAGGACCACATCAAAGCTCCACCCTCAACGAGCGAGCTTGTCAGTGCGAGCGAAGTAGGATGGGGTCGGTTACTGAGTGGTGGTCTCTCGGAGACGTGCCGAATTCAGCGCGGGGAGGGTGTCAAGGTGATGACGGCGCTGTATCCCCTCCCTGCTCGCTCCCTTCGGTCGCTCGCTGAGGAAAGGGCCTTAGCGCCTATCTTCAGGTGAAGTGGGGTAGTTCATTCTTCTCTGGCACGACCGAAGAAAGCGAGTGCTGCGCCAAGGAGTGTAATGTTTTGAAGGAACGATGTAAGTTCCCCACCGCGCTCCTCCTCGTCGACTGCCCAGAAGTCGTGCATGAGTGGCGTCACACCTATCAAAAACACAGCTACAGCGCTCGCAGAGAGTTTTGGAGCCTTCCACACGCTAATTCCGAGACCACCGCCGAGAAGAAGACCACTACCTGCCGGCACAAGTGTCTCTGCCTCAGGCACCCCTTTTGCATCGGCGTATGCAACCCGTCCATCAAGATTCGTGAGATTCCGTACGGCAAGCGCTACAAGGCCAGATCCAAACAGTACTCGGCCAAGAAGAGCTGGTTTTTCTGTGCTGTCGGTGTCTGTTTCAGACATTACCAGCTGGTAAAATAGCCGGTGATATAAGACTCATGATCATCGTATGAGGCGGATTTGTTACACATCTCTATCAAATATAGTAATACAGTCAAAACCCATATCAACCCCGATAGACGCCTCCCGATATGGCCGCAGCCACAGACAACGACCAGCTACAAGAGAGTAGCGCCGAATCTGGCAGGGACTTCTGGCGACAGTCGTTCGAGCAGTTCATCGAGGACCTTCCTGAAGCAGCATTCGTCGTCGACGCCGATGGTGACATCACCCAGTGGAACACCGCAACAGCCGACCTCCTCGGCCTTCCCGCAAGCAAAGCCGTCGGCATGAACGCATACGATGTCTTCGGCACTGAAGGCGAAGATGAGACCCTTGCCGAAGAAGTCCTCCGTACTGGAACCCCCATCCGTGAAGACCAGTTCCGATCCGCAGAACGACCGGACGGCACGAAAGCACATGCGCGCGCGATTGGAACCCCGGTACAGACACCCACTGGCAAGGTCGTTGGGGCTGTCGAGTTGCTCTTCGACGTCACCACCGTCGTCGAACAGCGGGAGACGCTCGCCGACCTCCAGGAAGAACTCTCGGACAATGTCGAGACGTCCATGGAACAGCTGAGCGAGTCGACAACCGAAGTTGCGAATCGCTCGAATGAAATCAGCCAGCTCGTCGACGAGCAGGCAGCCGAGCTCGAGAGTACCCAAGGCGAGATCTCCGGATTCAGCGCCACTATCGAAGAGATTGCGTCCAGTGCCGAGGAAGTCAGCAACCAAAGCGCGGAATCGAGAACCCTCGCCGAAGAGTCCGTCGACACCGCGGGGGAGGTTATCGACCAAGTGGACGACACAGCCGAGAAGTCAGCTTCGGTCGCAGACGACGTCGCTGAGTTGAAAAACGAAATCGAACAAGTCGAAGAACTCGTCGGCGTGATCAACGATATCGCCGAGCAGACAAACATGCTCGCGTTGAACGCCAACATCGAAGCGGCACGCAGCGACAGTGACGGCTTCGCGGTCGTCGCCGACGAGGTGAAGAACCTCGCCAATCGCTCACAAGATCAAGCTGACGAGATCGAAGAAATCGTCGCAAGGATCAAAGAGAAGGCTGCTACGGCGACTACCGAAGTAAGAGCAGGAAACGCCGAGATCCAGTCCGCGAGAAACGACATCCAACGCCTCCTCGAAAACCAGAAACAAATCCTTGCTGCGGTCGAACAGACTGAAAGCGGGATCACCGAGATCGCAGACGCAACAGATGAGCAGGCGAGCGTGGCCGAAGGGATATCGAGTGCCGTCGACGATGTCTCTGAACGGGCTACCCTCGTGAGCGAAGAAGTCACAGAGATTGCGGACGAAAACGACAATCAGACAGAGATGGTCTCGGGGCTGACCCAGCAGGTCGAACAGATTGACCGCGAACTCGCTGAGGTCATGAATACGTCTGTCTAAGGTAGACGTCTCGTGATCGGACAGACGAACAGTCTCATCCCACGTTTCCGCTCTAGTTCGCTGACGGCTCCTTCCGTGGGAGTGAGATGCTGACGACAGTTCCGGTCACCTCATTTTCGCCAAACTGGACACGACCGCCGAGGAGATCGGTTCCCCACTTGATGATCCAGAGCCCGAGCCCACTTCCATGGTGAAGCACAGATTCGGTTCCTTCAGAAAGTACGGATAGTTCGTGCTCGGGTATCCCCGGCCCGTTATCGCGGATTTCGATCTGTACCTGCTCGCCTACGCTGGCGACAATCTCAACATGTGGACTGTCACTGGTATTGTGTTCAGCAGCGTTTTCGATAGCGTTCGAAAGCACTGGACTAACAAGCACATCGACGGGTACATCCTGGTCAGGACACTGAAGCTCGAATGTAACGTCGGAAAAGCGTGATCTAACCTCTCTCAGCCGCTCTTTAAGTATCATCTCTATCGATCTGACGTCGGATTCTTCTCGAGCGCGACTGAAAAGCCGGATTGCCTCGCGACCTTTCTGTCCTAGCTCATCGATTTGAAGTGCGCTTTGTTTTACGCGCTCGGCTGCTTCCGTCGGCAGGTCCTCGCTATACCCAAGTATCAGGTTAGTTTCTGTCTTGATGTTGTGGCGAAGCACGCGATTGAGAACCTGTAGACGCTGTTCTTGGCGCAAGAACTCAGTCACGTCCTGTAACGTCACCATGCTCCCAATGACCTGCCCTCGCTGTGTGGTAATCTCGACAGTTTTGATCTTGAAGTCCCGCTTACCTGAGTGGGTTTGTGTCGTAAGGAAGTCTTCAAATACTCCAGAATCTGGAAATGCCTCGTACTTAGGAATCGTCTCTGGCGCAGATGATCCGAGCAGTTCGTCTCTTTGTACATTAAGCATCTCTAGTGCTGGACCATTGACGTTAATCACGTTGTCATTCAAATCAAGAACAAGTATCCCCTCTTGGGTACTATCAAATACGAGTCTTCGAGCGGTAGTGTTCGGTGCCGGATTCGTTCGCAGTAAACTGTACCGTCGAATGGCGGTCAGGTAGATGACGCCAGAAACTGAAAATGCGACTGGTGTCGGGTCAATAGGCGTGCTAAGCACGTTTGTGAGGTAGCATAGGTTTATACCCCAGGGAATGATCAACGCCCCAATCAGCGTATACGCCTGTTTCCGAAACGCAGCCATCTGGCTCAGGGCCAACCGGACTAACAGGGCACTACCCACGCCACCCAGTAAATACGTATAAGCGGCAACAATCCAATACCAGATGCCTCCGCTGTCGTTCTGGGCGACGCTGAGATCTGGTGTTTGTGCGATACTGATCTGTAGAAGTCCCTGAGTCGGCCCGAGAATGGCTAAAATCACGGTCACCACCGGGACGACCGTAAGTGCCGATACATATCTCCAGTTCAAAAAACGATCGTGACCAGTGTATGATAACGCAAACAGCATCCACCCGAGTGGGATTGCAACGACGCCTATCCACATCAGGTACATCCAGAATAGCTTTGCCTCCACACCAGGTGCTCGGAGTCGAAAAATAAGCATAAGCGACCAGAACACCTGCCCGGCCAGCAACAGTACGAGAGGTCTCGCCCCCGGAGATTGCCCCTCTCTCCACGCTAAAATAGCCGAAGCTGAGCCAAGAACGACGGAGATGTGTAACACAGACAGCAGAAAGATAGTATTTGACACAGTCTTACAAGGACATCTATGTATACTAACTTTATGTCTAAGAAATTTAACTTTCCACGGTCAATAAAAAAGAGAGTGCCGTGGATTACCCGATGATAGCGATGAACAGTCCGCACGCCACGAACACGTAGTTCATCTCACCGAGCAACTCCAGGCGACGGTAGTCGTTACTACGCCCAATTCGACTATTGAGGAAAACCGCCAGCACTCGTCCAGCAAGAAGGACCAACGCAAAAAGTGCTGGGAGGAATCCGCTAAGAAACGCGCCAATGACGACGAGAACTGAGAGCATGTTGATGATGTACAATAGATGCCGTGTCCGCTTGACGCCGACGACAGTCGGGAACGTTGAGACATTGTTTTTGACATCATCTTCGATGTCGCGGACGTTCGGAATTTCAGTGTTGACGAAAATATCGGCAAAAAAGTAAACCGCCAACACAATGGCAAGTGGCGTGATTGCGGCATCGGCAAACACAATTGGCAGGACTACCATTGCTGTCGCCCACGCCAGTGCCACAAGCGTAGAATTAAGCACAAAGATGGTCTTCAGTCGCTGGACCGGCACAAGCGATCGTTCAGACAGATCTGCTACATACAAGATCCAAGTAACGCCTGGAATGAGGGTGACCGCAAGCGCAAGTGGGCCACCAAGCGCCGAGAGAGTAATTGCAAGTCCGTATGCTCCAGCAGACGTGATCGAAAGAAGACGCCTGTGTCGCCCGATGAACGCACTTCGCTCGGACGTCGCTTGTGGGTCGTATCGCACATCGCTGATTCTGTCACCGACGTAGACACCGTAAGCGACCAATCCAACGACGACGGGTGCCAGGGATGGCTCGAGCGACAAGATCACCATCGTGACAAGTGTTCCCGCGATCCCCATGCCTACAATATCGAGTTGGAGGAAAATACAGGCTTTTCGTATGCGATGCCACAGTTTGACCGATGGACGAAAACCGCTACCGGTTCCGGTAGATTGTCTATCGGAACCCGTCCGTTCTGGTTTTTTCTTTGACATTCTGTTGGGGACACCGCAAGAAAACACGCTGTTGCTTCCCTGGGTGCCAGCTATAAATTACTTCTAATTGACAATAAAGATAGATAGATACTTCTCATCAGATTAACAGGCCGTTTTCGGGTTTCGCGAATGATCGTTTTTCTGACATAATGTGTTTGCTGTTCGCATCTCTTACCAGTAGTTGGTAATACAATTTATTTATTCAGAGATGATGTTGGATTATAGTAATAATCAAAACGATATACTTCTTCCCACTCTGAGTGGGAATATGACCAAAGTGGATTCAAAAGGGCTAATCGTCCTCCCGCAAGAAGTGCGAGACCGACTTGGTATTACTCCGGGAACAGAGGTTGATATCCGCGAAAAAGACGGGAAAGCAGTTGTTGAGCCAGAGGACAGCCCCGACGAAATTCTCGACAAGATGGAACAACTCATTGAAGAAGCGTCTTCGAACCAGGGAGAGACGACACCTATTTCTGAAGGGGCCGACCCGGTTGCCCACAGACACAGAGATGCCGTTCAGCATTTTCGAGGTGGAGCCCCCGACCTCAAGGAGCGAATGGAGTGAGCGAGTAGGTCGGGGAGGAAACCGACATGGGACGACACAACCACCACACCTCGACCGACTGACTCCCGACCATATAAGTACCGTCGGGTACTCTCTGAAACTATGGGCGTGCGTCGAACCGCCGTCGTGAAACTCGCCGTTTCCGACGAGCAACGCGACGCACTCCACCGAACCGCCCAGCAATACCTGTACTGCGCG
>NZ_NEDJ01000018.1 GCF_002114285.1 Halorubrum ezzemoulense DSM 17463 | reverse complement strand
GACAGGGAGTACTGTCCCTGCGGGTCGGAGAAGAGCGTGTAGGCTCCCGACGCCAGCGGCGGGAAGAGGAGAAACGAGAGGTCGGTCAGGTTCGTTATCTGAGTGACGAGCGCGATGAGCATCGGCACGAGCAACAGCGTCGTCAGGTGGAGCAGATTGCTCGTGTCCTCGGCCCACTGCCGGAGTTCCGCGAACTCCCGGCGTTCGATCCGACGTGCCCGTCGGCGAGCGGCGCCGAGTTTCGCTCGCAGCCTGTCCAGCATTACTCTTGCTTCGCTCGTGGCGGTCAAGAGCGTGGCGGAGCGTCCGACGCGAACGCCGAGCGTGACCCCGACGCGCGTCGGCGACGGAGGCGACGCGGACCGAGACGCCTCGACGGGGAACCGAGCTCGCCGGACGACGACCGCACGCAGCCGGCGGTACCAACCGTTAGGTTCCCGGAGGCGAACGGGGACGTATGACCGACGCGGACGACGCCGGCGATCCCAGTGAGTTCCGTGACCTCGACGACCTGCCGGACGACCCGACCGACCGGGAGTACGTGGAGCGAACGATCCGGCTCGCCAAGGAGGCGGTCGAGGCCGGAAACACCCCGTTCGGCGCCCTGCTCGTGGTCGACGGCGAGGTCGTCAGCGAGGCGCGCAACGAGACGCGGACCGAGGACGACGTGACGGCGCACCCGGAGCTGACGCTCGCGCGGTGGGCCGCGCGGGAGCTCGACGCCGACGAGCTCGCGGACTGTACCATGTACGCCAGCACGGAGCCGTGCCCGATGTGTTCGACCGCGATCCACTACGCGGGGATCGACCGGGTCGTCTTCGGCGTCGACGGCGAGACGCTCGGCGAGCTCTCCGGCGGCGTGGTGCCAATCCCCTGCGAGGAAGTGGTCCGGCGCGGCGGCGGGGAGACGAGCGTCGAGGGACCGATCGCCGTCGACGCCGCGATGGCCGTTCACCGCCCCTTCTTCGGCGAGTCGTGACGGCGGAGTCAGATGCGAGCGACGGCGGAAGCGGTGGTTCGCCGGCCGTCCTCTGCGTCGGGGCCGCCGCGATAGACGAGTGGTACGCGGTCAGCAACCTCCCGGAGCCGGACGGCGGCGCGTTCGCCCGGGAGGTCACGTCCGCGTTCGGCGGCGTGGGCGCGAACGTCGCGGTCGCGCTCGACCGCCTCGGCCGCGACGCGGGGCTCGTCAGCCGCGTCGGCGACGACGAGTACGGCCGGAGAGCCCTGGAGTACCTCGGCGAGACGGGCGTGGACGGGACGCACGTCGCGGTCGGCGACGACGCCCACACCCGGTCCTTGATCCTCCGCGACCCGGATGGGGAGCGCGCCATCGTCACCGCCGGCGAGAGCTTCCGCGGGCTCCGCCTCGACGGCGACGCGCTCGCCGCGATGGCCGACGCCGACGCGGTCTTCCTCACCGCCTACACGCCTGACAGCGTGGCGCGGCGGGCCCTCGACCGGGTTCGGTCGCTCCGCGAAGCCGCCGAATCAGGCGAGTCAGGGAGCGACCCACCCGCGCTCGTCTTCGACCTCTCGGGATCCGTCGAGGAGCTAGTCGGGCGCGGCACGGAGCCGGCGACGGTCCACCGGTTTCTCCATGAGGCCGACCTGTTCGTCGCGGACGGCGTCGCCGCGCCAGCGTTCTTCGGGTCGGCGGACGCCGCGGTCAAGCGGGTCGCGAGCGCGCATACCCGAGCGGCCGAGTCGGCGCCCTCACCCGGGCCCGAGTCGCGGTCGCGGGGTGGCCCGACGTGGCCCCGCGCCGTCCTCACGCACGGCGCCGACGGGATGACGGCGATCGCGGGCGGCGAGGTGTCCGAGTTCGACGCGTTCGACGTCGAGACGGTCGACGCGACCGGCGCCGGCGACGCGTTCACCGCCGGGCTGATCGACCGGTGGATCGCTGGAGCCCCCGCGGGGCCGTCCGCCGACCGTGACGGCGTCGCTGGCGGCGTCCGGTTCGCGGCCGCGATCGCCGCGATCAACTGTACGAGCCGGTTCACGCAGCCCGGGCTCCCGACGCGGAGCGAGGTCGAGGCGTTCCTCGCGGACCGCGGCGTCGACGTCGGCCGGTAGGGGACCCTCCCCCCGATCACCGCGCCCCGCTCACCGAACCGCGTCGGCGGCGTCGACGAGGTCCGCGACGCGGTCGGCGTCGACCGGGGCGGTCGTCTCGCCGCCCCGTTTCAGCGCGGTGCCGACGATCGCGCCGTCGGCGACGTCGAGCAGGTCGGCGACCGTCTCCGGCGTGACGCCGCTGCCGACGAGGACGGGCGTGTCGAGGCCGTGGTGCTCGCGCTCGGCGACGACCGACCCGAGGGCGTCGGTATCGACCGCCTCGCCGGTCCCCGGCCCGGAGGCGATCACGGCGTCGGCGAGGCCGCGCTCGGCGGTGTCGGCGAACGACTCGGCCGTGTACCCCGCGGGCGTCAGCGGGGCGGAGTGTTTCACGTCGGTGTCGGCGAAGACGCCGATGTCGACGCCGAGGCGGTCGCGCAGGCGGAGCGTCTCGTGGGCGCGCCCCTGGACGATCCCCTGGTCGGTGACGCGGGCGCCGGTGTGGACGTTCACCCGGACGAAGTCGGCGCCGACCGCGGCGGCGACCGAGAGGGCGGCCTCGGCGTCGTTCCGGAGGACGTTGACCCCGAGCGGGAGGTCCGTCTCGGCGGCGACCGCGGTCGCGGCGCGGGTCACGCCGGCGACGACGTGCGGCGGGACTTCGTCGGGGTAGAAGGGGGCGTCGCCGAAGTTCTCGATCACGATCCCATCGACGCCGCCGCTGTCGAGCGCGCGCGCGTCGCTCGCGGCCCGGTCGACCGCCGCGCGCATCGCCTCGCGGCCGTCGTCGGGCGCGTTCGGGGCACCGGGAAGCGGCGGGAGGTGGACCATGCCGAGCAGCGGCGCAGCGGTGTCGAAGGTGGATTCGAACTCCATTCTCGGAGACGAGGAGGGCCTCGGACAAAAGCCTCCCCACAGCGTTTAGGCCGCCGGCCACCTGGATCCGGTCGAGATGGGAATCGACGCGACGACGACCGGCGACAGCGACGTGACGCTCGTCTTCTCGCTCGGCGCCGCGCGGTCGCTCGCCGACCCGGCCGCGGCGTTCGCCGACGCGCGCCAGTGGAGCCGCCACGTCGGCATCGTCGCGAACGAGGCGGACCGGGCCGCGCAGTTCGCGGGCGACTACGGGATTGACAACGACTACGCGCTCACGAAGTGGGACAAGTGGGGGACCCTCGCGGACATCCGCGAGCAGAGCGCCGCCCCGCGGTGCGTGTTCGTCGGCACGACCCGCGCGGACGAGCGCGTCGCCACCGAGACGGGCTACGAGTTCTTGCGCGTCGACGAGGCCGCCGAAAAGGCCGGCTGGGAGCTCTCTGACCCGAGCGCGACCGGCGCGGACGGGGGCGCCACTGACGACGAGCGCGGGAGGGGGCGCCTCGGCCGGCTGCGGCGCGCGGTACGCGAGGCGATCTCGCGGCTCCGGTAAGGCCTCGGTCCGCGCTTTTCGGTC
Source organism: Halorubrum ezzemoulense DSM 17463 (assembly GCF_002114285.1). Taxonomy (GTDB): domain Archaea; phylum Halobacteriota; class Halobacteria; order Halobacteriales; family Haloferacaceae; genus Halorubrum; species Halorubrum ezzemoulense. Next base: position 48,730 of record NZ_NEDJ01000018.1, on the reverse strand, counting down.
GCCCGTCGTCCTCCGGGGTCGACCGCGGAAGGTACAAACCGTTCGTCGCCTAACGTGGGGTATGTCCTCACCGCTCGCGGACGAGCCGGTCGAACCGGCCGGCGACGACGCGGAGCCGCTCGACGGAGACGAGTGCGCCGACCACCTCGACGAACTGGGCGACGCGTGGGAGGTCGTCAACGACCACCACCTGGAGGCGAGCTACGAGTTCCCCGACTTCGAGACGGCGCTCGCGTTCACGAACGACGTGGGCGAGCTCGCCGAGGCGGAGTGGCACCACCCGGACATCTCGCTGTCGTGGGGCGAGGTCGGGATCGAGATGTGGAGCCACGAGGTCGGCGGCCTCACCCGCGCCGACTTCGTGATGGCGGCGCGGATGGACCGCCTGTACGCCGCCGACGGCGAGTGACCGCACCCGTCCTGACCTGACACATCAACAAACGGGTTTAAACCCCTCCCGGCGAAACGACGGGTAATGAGCGAGAACGTCTTCCTGGTCCCGATCGACCCGGAGAACTTCGACCGGACCGTCCGGTCCCCGGTCGATCTCACCGACTACCCCGATCGCCCCGAACCCCTCGCCGACCTCGACGAGACGCGCCTGTGGGCCGTCGACGACGACAGCGGCAACGGGTCGACGTTCGAGAAGATGGCGTCGGGCGACCTCCTGCTGTTCTACGCGGACGACGAGTACGTCGCGACCGGCCGCGTCGGCGAGGCGTTCGCGGACGAGGACCGCTGGGTGAGCGGGACCTTCTGGACCGCCTTCCCCACCACGCGGGTGTACACGGTCACCGACTTCGGCGCCGTCGCCGCGCCCAAGCGCGCAGTCAACCGGATCTTCGACTACTCGTCGTCGTACACGCCCGGCTTCATGCGCGTCGCCGACAGCCGCGTGACCGCCGACCTCTCGTCGATCGAGTCCGCGCTGGAACACTACACGAAGCGGAACGCCTGAGCCCGGGCCGCACGCGACGCTCCGTCGCTCCTTCAGTTCTCGACCGAATCCGTGAGCGTCGCGTACGCCGGCTCGTACGCCGCCGCGATCCGGTCGGGATCGCCGCGGACGTCGCCGGACAGCGCCGGCAGCGAGACGGTCGCGAGCGGCTCGATCATCTCCGTCACCGCGTCGACGTGCTCCTCGCGGGTCCCCTCCCGCGGGCTCCCGGCGGCGACCGCGCGGGCCTTCGCGTAGCGGTCGCCGGCGTATAGCCGCGCGCGGCCGGGGTCGACGACGGCGACCGCGTCGGGCGCGACCGGCCCGTCGCGGGGAAGGGTCCCGGCCACGTCGGCGTACGACTCGACGACGACCGGGACCGGCGTCCGCGCGACGCGGTCCGCGAGCCGCTCGATCGCGGGGAGGTGCGCCTCGGCCATCACCTCGTTGAACGCCGGTACGTCGCGCACGCGAGTCGCCTCCGCGAGGGGGAGGCGGTCGGTCAGCGCGTCGGGGAGCAGCCCCGCCTCCTCGGCCGCGCCGTTGACGACGAAGCGCGTGCCGGACGCGGTGGTGACGCGGTCGCAGAGGAACGTGCGCTCTGCGTCGCCGAGCATGCCCGTCCGTCCCGGCGTCGGTCGCCAGAGCCGGTGGACGGGGTTGATCGATTCCGGCGTGACCGCCGAGGGCGACGGGGAACCGTCGTCGGCCGCCGCGAGCGCGCGGGTGTTCGCGGCCGCGAGGGTGCGGGCGTCCTTCCCGTAGAGTCGGGCCGCGTCGGTCGCGATCAAATAGTCGTCGTGGTCGAACCAGAGGTCGTTGCCGGCCCGGGGCTTGACGCCGACCGCGTCGCCCGCGCGGTCGGCGAGGTGGGCGACCAGCCCCGCCGAGAAGGTGGTCTTGCCGGCGTCGACGCGCGCGCCGCCGGCGACGAGGTACGTCGGCGGGTCGGATCGGTCCCCGGTCACGCCGACTCGTCGAGTTCGTCGGAGTCAGCGTCCGACTCGGCGTCGGTGTCGGACGCCCCGCTGTGGTCCTCGTCCGTGGCGAGCCCGTAGTATCCCGGGCCGTCCTCGGTCAGGGGCTCGGCGACGACCATGTCGTCGGCGTGGACCATCACCCACGGGACGGCCCAGTCGACCAGCACGGCCTCGGTGTCGGGGTCGACCTCGGCGTCCGGTTCTAACCCCTGAAGCAGGCGACCGATCTCCGGGATCGTGTACATCTGGTCCGGCTCGAACAGCTCCGCGGGCTCGTAGAAGTCGCACGGGTAGGTGGCGTCGAACGCCGACTTCGGTTCGGGCATGCGCGAGCGTACGCGACGGCGTCCGTAAACGCTGCCGATACGGTTCGAACCTCATTCCGTGGGGTGGCGCGCGCCTTCGAGTGGCCGCCGGAGGCGGCCGCGAGGAGCGCGTGCGAGGGAGTCGGCCGACTGGAGGGAGGCCGACGAGGCTGGGGCGGTGAGAGGTGCGGTGCCGTGCGGGACGGGGCTCAAACGGGCAGCCGCGCTCGCCGAATCCCAGCGACGCAAGCACCGCAGGGAGTGAGCACGGCGGACGACCGCGGAGCGCGGCGAAGCTGTGGGAGTCGAGCGCGGCTGGGGCTTCGGAGGCGTTCGTCATCGCTTCGCCGGCGACCAGTCATGACTCACACCGCCTACGCGAACCCGTCGCTCACCGGGCAACACGCTGCGAAAAAATGCGGATCTCGACGCGCGTAACGCGTCCGGAGACGCGCTTACTCGAACAGCTCGACGGCCTGCTCGTAGCGGGTGGACGGCTCGTCCCAGTCGACGACCTCGAAGAAGTTGTCGACGAACTCGCCGCGAGCCGGGCCGTAGTCGTGGTAGTAGGAGTGCTCCCAGACGTCGAGCGCGAGGATCGGGTGACCGCCCCAGACCGCGCCCTCGTCGTGGTTGTCGACCACGACGTTGCGAAGCTGATTCGAGAACGTGTCGTACACCAGCAGGGCCCAGCCGCTCGCGCTGCCCGCGGCGGCTTCGAACTCGCCCTTCCAGGCCTCGTACGAGCCGAAGTCCTCCTCGATACGGTCGGCGAGGTCTCCTTCGGGCTCGTCGCCGCCCTCCGGCGACATGTTCTGCCAGAACAGGTCGTGGAGGATGTGGCCCGACGAGTTGTGGGTCACGTCGCGGATGGCCCCGGCCGACGAGGAGAAGTCGTGGTCCTCGCGGTTGGCCTCGAGCGTCTCCTCGGCGGAGTTCCAGCCGTTGACGTACCCCTGGTGGTGGGTGTCATGGTGCCATTCGAGCACCTGTTCGGAGATGTGCGGTTCCAGCGCGTCGTAATCGTACGGCAGCGGATCGAGTTCGTAACTCATGCTTGTATCACCTATCACGAACATGTGCCGGAAACCTGTTAAAGATAATGCGGCACGTGGTACCACGCGTCACCGGACGTGAGTGTTACCGGGCGTTTCAGGCCAGCAGCGATGTGATTGCGGTTCCGGCGGTCGAAAGCGCGAGACGAGAGACCGATCCGAATCGGCTGTCGAGAGAAACGAGTAACTGAATTCTGTTTCGCGGTCGCTCACTGATTCAATCCCGCACGAAACGCGCGCAGCGCGAGCTGCGCCGCGCGCCTACGGTGGGACTGGGATTCGAACCGATGTGAGACGGTCACCCTCCCTCCGCTCTGGCGCTGCGACTCACAGGCTTCGAATCCCGCACGAGACGCGCGCGGCGCGAGATGCGCCGCGCACCTACGGTGGGACTGGGATTCGAACCCAGGAAGCCGTGAGGCTACCTGCTTTCAAGGCAGGCGCAATGGGCCACTCTGCCATCCCACCACACGTGACTGCTCGGCGTCGGACGACTAAGTGGTGTCGGATCCGACGCACCGGGCCCCGCCGCCGCGCACGAGACGCTCAGTCCCGAACCAATCGTTGCTCGCCGTCCTCGACGACCACGTCCAACCCCTTCTCGTGGACGAACGCGGCCGTGTAGTCCGGCACGACGCGCTCCGCGGCGAACCGCGCCCGGAGCATCGGGACCACGTCGAGGAGGTCCGCCCCGGTCTCCAGCGAGGGGGACGGCTCGACGAAGTCCACGGAGCGGTCGGCGTCGCGGCCGCGCTCCGCGAGCGTCGGCAGCGCGGGCGCCTCGAAAGCGCCGTCGAAGTCGATCGGTTCCGTGAACCCGGCGTAGTACGCCCGGCCGTCCGTCGAGGGCCCGAGGACCACTTCGGTCGTCCGGAGCTTCATCGCCGCGGAGTCGACGCTCGTCCGCGAGAGCAACGGCGCGGTCGGGGTGACGACCGCGACGGAGTCGGCGCCCTCCTCGCGCAAAAGGTGGGTGACGGTGTTGCCGGCGCGCGCGCCGAACGACGAACCGACCTGCCGCTCGAAGCGGACCTCGTCGGTGCCGCCGAGGGTGTCCGCGACGAGCGTCCGCAGCTCCGCCTCCGGACTCGTCTCCGTCCGGTGCTCGGCGGGGAGGTCCTCGTCGTCGGGATAGTTGACGAGGAGCTCGCCGCCGGAGCGGTCGACCGCGAGGACGGCGTCACGGAATTGCGCCTCGTAGAGGTCAGCCGCCTCGGCGGCGGACAGCGGCGTCGACTCGGCGATCGCGGTTCCGACGAGCCCCTCGCGGGGCGGATTCGCCAGCAGGACGACGACGGTCATACGGGATCGCGGCGCGGGAGCGCCTTCAAGTCGCCGTTTCGGTCCGAGGAAGGGGAGCCCGGACGCGCGGACCGATCTGGGAGATGCGGCGGTCGGTCAAGAGAAGTCGCGGCGCATCGCGATCTCGAACCACGGGCAGAGGCGGAGCTGCCGGTACAGCTCGGGGTTCTCGTGGAGGTGGTCGTAGTCGGCCCACAGCATCCCGCCGATCTCGTCGTCGTCCGGGTCCAAGGCGGTGTCGTCGAGGGTCACCTTCAGCACCGCACACACCTCCCACTCGACGCCCTCGTTCGGGTAGTAGCGCTTGTACTCGAACTTGTCCGTCACCCGGAGGTCGTCGTACTGGTCGGGCGAGATGCCCAGCTCCTCTTCGAGGCGCTGCTCGGTAGCGTCCTCCTGAGATTGTCCCTCGACGGGGTGGGAGGCGACCGTGCCGTCCCAGTGGCCGTCCCAGAGGCGCTTGTTCGGCGCGCGCTGGGCCAGCAGGATCCGGCCGTCCCGGTCGAAGACCAGGCAGGTGAACGCGCGGTGGCGGATCCCGTCGCCGGTGTGCGCGTCGAGTCGGTTCACCGTGCCCTGCGCGACGTCGTCCGGGTCGACGGCGATGACGTCCTGAAGCGCGTTCTCGTGGTCGGTGTCGCTCGCCTCGCCGGTCGCGTCGTCGCCGGCGGGATCCCCCGGCGCGGCCGCGTCTTCGGAACTCATGCGCGGTACGTCGCAGACCAAGGCTAATAAGGGTTCGATACGACGGTCGCCTCGCCGCGCCGGTCGTTCCGCTTTGGCCCGCCATCCGCCGATGCTACCGCCCGCCGCCCGGGGGCGCTTCGACGCTCTTAACCGCGTCCCGGCGCTACTAGCCGCGGATGAGTGACCCGGCGCTCGACGTCGTCGAGTTCGTGTTGACGACGCACTTCTACACGCAGAACCGCGACCTCGACGAGAACGACCTGCCCCCGCGGTTCCGACAGGTGTTCTGGTCGGCCGACGCCGCCGAGGACGCCCCCGGCGGCGTGGAGCGACCGCTGAAGGCGACCGACGAGGCCACCCGCACCGCGACGGGCGTCGAGCGACCTTGGGACGCGGTCTCCGACCTCCTCTTCACCCAACGCACGGAGTTCTCCGGCGAGATATCGCTGACGCAGCCCGGAATGGGACTGGAGTGGTACCGCGACCAAGCCGACGACGACCGGATCGCCGGGAACCCGACGCTCGTCGCCGCCTTGGAGGCCGCGGACGACCTCGATGCGCCGGTGACGCGCGAGGCGGCGAGAGACGACGTGCGGCCGGTCCAAGCCGACCGCGTCTGGATCGACGCGCTGCTCTCGCAGTACTTCGACGAGGACGAGGACGGGGAGATGCTCGACCTCGTCAACGTCCGCGCGCCCGAGGAGATCGAGACGACGCTGGCGGACCTCGTCCTGACCGGCGACCAGGAGGGCGAGATCCAGAAGATCGTCAAGGCGATCGAACACCGCGAGTACCTCGCGGAGATCGGCCTCCGCGAGATCGGAAAGCTGCTGTTCGTCGGCCCGCCCGGCACCGGAAAGACCACCGTGTCGCGCGCGCTCGCTCACGAGCTCGGGCTCCCGTTCGTCGAGGTGAAGCTCTCGATGATCACGAGCCAGTACCTGGGCGAGACGTCGAAGAACGTCGAGAAGAGCTTCGAGGTGGCCAAGCGGCTCTCGCCGTGTATCCTCTTCATCGACGAGTTCGACTCGGTGGCGAAGACGCGCCGCTCGGACGAGCACGCCGCCCTGAAGCGCGCGGTGAACACCCTGCTGAAGTCGATCGACGAGGTGTCGCTGGTCCGCGACGAGGTCCTCCTCATCGGCGCGACGAACCACCCGGACCAGCTTGACGCCGCCGCGTGGCGCCGCTTCGACGAGATCGTCAACTTCCCCAAGCCGGACCGCGACATGCGCGCGGACATCCTCCGCGTGGTGACCAAGGAGATGAAGATCGCGGACTTCGACCCCGAGGAGGTCGCCGACCGGACCACCGGCCTCACCGGGTCCGACCTCCGGATGGTGCTCCGCGAGGCCGTCCTCGGCGCGCTCACGGAGGACCGGATGACGATCACGCAGGCGGACGTGATGGAGGCGGTCGAGGACTTCGAGGAGCGCGACAACCTCAAGAACATGGATATGATCGACGGGGAGGGCGCCGAAGTCCTCGGCGAGACGGGGTCGAACGACGCCCACGACCACGCGGATCACGACCACGATCACGCCGACGAGGGGTCACCCGACCCGGCCCGCGGCGCCGAGCCGCAGGGACGGACGCAGGACTGACGCGTCGGCTTCGGTTCTGCGGTCAAGTATGAACGCCGAGTTCGCGGCGACTCAGCGCCGAACGCCGGCGACCGTATAGCCGAACCCGCGATCGACGATCCGCGGGTCGAGGCCGGCGTCGTCCATCGCGGCCGCGAGGTCGTCCGGCGCGCGGAACCGCGACTCCATCCCGATCGCGCGTTCGCCGACGGCGAGGAGCCGTCCGAGCGGGTGGTCCGGATCGAACTCCCGGACGACGAGCGCGCCGCCGGGCACGAGCGCGCGGGCTGTCTCCGCGAGCGCGGCGTCCTGATCGGGCAGGTGGTGGAACGCGTCGACGACCGTGACCGCGTCGACGCTGGCGTCCCGGAACGGGAGTCGCCCCGCGTCGCCGGCGAGGCCAGAGAGTCCGCGGACGCGCCGCGCCCGTGAGAGCATCTCGACGGAGGCGTCGACGACCGTGATGTCGGGACCGGTCAGCGCGGCCGCCGCCCGTCCGGACCCGCCGCCGACGTCGAGGAGGCGCTCGATCGGACACTCGGCGTGGGCGAGACCCGCGGCGAGCGCCTCGCCGTCCGCCGGCGGCATCGCGAGGTCGTACAGCGGCGCTACCCGGTCGAAGAAGCCCACGTCGCCGAGTCCGTACATGAGCGGAATGAGCCCGGCGACGGATAAAGAGCCACCGACCGTGTTTAACCGCTCGACGCCGTACGACGACCCATGGAGTACGCGCTCGTCTGTCCCCCGGACGAGGGGACCACCCTGCGGCTCGATTACCGGGCCTTCGCGTACGCCGGGAAGTTCGTCGTCGGCGGGCCGGGGAAGTCGGTGATCCGGACGCCGGACGGGAGCCCGGCCGCGCCGGAGTGGGAGCCCGACGAACCGCTGCCGGAAACGGTCAACCCCGACGCGTTCGACGAGGACGTGATCGCCGCCGTCTCATTCTCCGCGGACCGCACCGACCCCTCCTGCTGTCGACTCCGCTACGTCACCGTCCACGCCGCGCGGCGCGGCGAGGGGGTCGGCCCGCGGCTCATCGGCGAGACCGTCGCTGACCTGTCCGCCGCCGGCTTCGAGCGCGTGAAGATCGCCGTGAACAACCCGTTCGCATACGAGGCGTGCCACAAGTGCGGCTTCGCGTACACGGGGGAGCAGACGGGTATCGCCGAGTTGGAGCTGGCGCGACCGGCGGCGGCGCCTGCGGACGCAGAGCCAGAGCGGTACCGCGAGGGGCTGGAAGCGTTTCGCGAGACTGACGGGGAACTGAGTCGAGCGGAGCGCCGATTCGTCGCCGAGCGGCTGAAGCGCGGGCCTCCGGAACTCGACCGGAGCCCGCGTGACGGCGGCTAGTTGAGCGCCCAGATCGCGTAATTGAGCGCGGTCGCGAAGCAGACCCACGCGAGGTAGGGGAGGAGAAGCGCCGCCGCGCGCCGGTCGACGCGGTCGAACGCCCAGACCGTCGCGACGACCAAGGGGAGGAGGACGGCGAGGACGACGAGCCCGAGGTCGGGGCGTTCGAGCCCCCAGAAGACCGGCGACCACGTGACGTTCAGGACGAGCTGGATCCCGAACAGCGCGAGCGCGGTCCGAACGCGGCCCGCCGACGCCGCACCGTCGCGTCCGGCGAGAGAGACGAGGGCGGCCGCGGCGCCGCACAGCGCGTACAGGATCGGCCAGACGACGCCGAACGCCCAGCCGGGCGGGTAGAAGGCGGGCAGCTCCAGCGCCGAGAACCACGCGCTCTGTGTCGTGGTGAAGGGGACGCCGAGCGCGCCGATCAGGTTGACGGCGACCGCCGCGCCGGCGATGCGGAGGATGTCGCGTCGGTCCGGAAGCCGAGAGGTCGCGGTCGTCGCCATGGGCGTTCTCGACCCCGCTCGGGCTTAAATCCCGCTCAGATCGCGTCGTAGTCCTCCCGGAACGTCTCCAGCGTGGCCGCGAGCACGCCGATCACGATGGGGCCGACGAAGAGCCCGGTGAACCCGACCGAGTAGATGCCGCCGAACACGCCGAGGAGGATGACCGCGGGGTTGAGGTGCGCCTGCTGGTCGATGACGAGCGGTCGGGCGTAGTTGTCAACCATCGCGATCACCGCGACGCCGTAGACGGCGAGGAACACGCCCGCGGTCACCTGGTCGATGATCACGAGGTAGGCGGCCGCCGGCCCCCACACGAAGAAGGCCCCGATGAGGGGTAAAAGCGCCAGCACCGCCATCACGAACGTCCAGAACACCACGTTGGGGATGCCGGCGGCCCACAGGCCGAGCCCGGCGACCAGTGCTTGGAGCAGCGCGACCGAGATGTGGCCGATGACGACCCCCCGAGTCATCACGTTGACGCGGTCGACGAGGTCGGCTGTGACCTCCGCCGGCAGCGGGCTCGTCTCTCGGAGCCACCCGACGAACGCCGGACCGTCGATAAGGGTGTAGTACACCAGAAAGAGCGCGAGCGACAGGCCGACCGACGCTCGGATCGCCGTGTTCAAAACACCGCTAAACCCGCCGAACAGCGTCTGGACGAGTAGTTCGCCGCCGGTCTGGAGGAGATCGCCGATCTCGGGATCCTGTCCCGTGAGCGTCGCGATTTCGGCTTCGATCGCGGCCACGTTTATCGACGTCTCGCCCGCCGCGATCGCGGTGAGGTCGCGGACGAACACCAACGTGATGTACGCAAGCGGCAAGATCACGGCGACGATGGCGGAGAGGATGAGCGTCAACGCCGACAGCATCTCGCCGAACCGCGTCGAGACGCGACGGCGGAGCCGGCGCGTGAGCCGCCGGTGGAAGGGGTAGAGGATGAACGCGAGGATCGCCGACGCGATCACGTACTCGACGAACGGGAGGATGACGAAGAGCGTGAGGAGCGAGACCGCTCCCATGAGCAGGAGGAGGAACGATTGCCCGCGGTTCATACGCTACGGTGTCCCCCGCGGATTATAAACGTGCCCGGCAGGCGGACGCGGTCGGCGGGTCTGCCGGCGAACGCGAGAGCGAAGGCGGATCTACCGACCGACCGTGACGGCGATCAGGCGCTCGCTTCGTCTTCGTCGAGGCCGGGCGCGGTCGCCGGGTCTACCTCCTCTGGCTCCTCTGCGCCGCCGCCCACGACCGTCTCGCCGTCGTCGGTCTCGACGTACACGTCGTCGGCGAAGCCGGCTAGCGCGTTCTCGTACTCCGGCTCGTCGAGCTTCCCCGGCGTCTCGGGGGCCTCGGCGAGACCCTCGGGCGGGCGGAACTCGCCCAGCGGGTCGTCGATGGTGATCCCGAAGTCGGTGAAGAAGGACTCGTACCGGCGGTAGTGCGCCTCGAGCTCGTCGCCCGGGATCTCCATCATCTCCGTCCAGCCGTGGTTGAAGAAGTCGAAGTTCGCCTGAACGTGGGTGATCTCGCGGGCCTCGGCCTCCGGGAACCCGGCCTCCAAAGCGGCGACGTAGGTGTCCATCGTCGCGTCGAAGAAGCTGTCGAGGTGATCGCGGCGCTCCTCGCGCCGGTCTTCGTCCGCCTTGTTGAGGAAGATGCTCGTGTGGAGGTCGACGAGCTTGTCGTTGGCGACATCGCCGACGACCGGCGTGGTCAGCGCCTTCTTGGCGGCCCAATGACGGATGTTCTGCCGGATTTTCATATCCGCGATTGGGCCGGGACGCTCTTGAATGTGTGGCGTCTCATCGGGTCGAAGCGCGACCCGGCAACCGTTTCAGCTCTCGCCGAGCGCGTACACATCACCCGCATGGGTCGCCGCGAGGACGACGCCGTCGACGACGGTCGGGGCGGCGCGGACGCCCTGGAGGAGGACGTCGGTGTAAGAGCGCTCGCGACTCCGGAAGGACCACCGCTCTGTCCCGTCTTCGACCGCGATCGCGCGGACGGTCCGACCGTCGCCGAGGTACGCGACCCCGTCCGCGACCATCGGCGCGGTCGCGCCGGCGATCTTTTCGTCGCTCCACAGGCGCTCGCCGCCGTCGCCGACGGCGACGAGGCCGAGTTCGGTCGGAACAACCGCTCTGTCGGCCGTGACGGCGACCGATCGCCGGACGGGCCCCGGGAAGTCGTCAGTCCGTTCAACGCTTCCGTCGCCGAGGTCGAGCGCGTACAGGGTCCCGGCCCGCGTTCCGATCAGGACGCGGCCGTCGGCGACGGTCGGCGTCGCGGTCGCGTCGCCGTCGACGTCGGTCGTCCACAGTTCCGCTCCCGAGGCGGCGTCGTAGGCGACGACACGAGGACCGCCCGCGCTGTAGACGACAGTTCCGTCGGCGACGGCGGGCGCGGAAGCGTACTCAGCGAGGTCGTTGCGCCACCGTTCGGTCCCGTCGCGGTCGAACGCCGCGACGGTCTGCGTCTCGTAGCCGCCTCCCACGAACACGCCGTCGGTGGTCACGGTCGGCGCCGTCGTGATCTCCGCGTCGGTCAGCCGCCGCCACCGCACCTCGCCGCTCTCGGCGTCGACGGCCGCCAGTCCGCGGTCTGTCTCGCCTCCGCCGTTCCACACCGTCACGTATGCGATGCCGTCGCGAACCGCCGGCGTCGACGACCCGTCGTGACCGACCTCCGTCGACCACTGTACCTCGCCGGTCGCGAGACCGAGACGAAACAAGGTCCCCGAGAACGAGACGTACACCCGATCGCCCACGACGACCGGCTGTGAGTGGTCGTACCGGTACGGCGTCCGGCGCCAGAACACGTCGACATCGTCTTTCGGTCCCGCCTCCTCGCGGTGTCCTCCGTGCGCCGGTCCCCACTGGAACTGCGAGCGTGCGCTGTCCTCGGCGCCGTTCGTCTCGACCTCCCGGTTCAGTTCGGGGTCCGGGCGGTCGCTGTCCGATCGCTCGTCGTCGCCGCCGCGCACGTTGTCGAGACAGCCACCAACTCCGACGAACCCACCGACCGCCAAGGTGGAGAGGGCAGTTCGTCTGTTCACGCCGCAACGTCCCCGAGAGGATTATAAGTGCCTTCTGTCGCCGGCGGGGTCGAGGCTTCCGTGGTCGGAATTATTATTGTGTGTGGAGCACAATACTAAGCCGATCATGGACGACGCTGACGACTGGGCGGCGCAGGTGGAGGCGCAGCGAGCGGCGAAGGTCGAGCAGTTCCGCGACTCGGCCCGGTCGCCGCTGCCGGTCTCGATGCGAGGCGACGCGTTCCCCGGACTGGCGTACTTCGATCCGGACCCGGCGTTCCGGTTCGTGGTCCCGCTCCACGAGCACGACGAGAAGGAGACGGTGACCGTCGAGACGACCGCCGACGGTGAGCAGACGTACAGCCGCTGGGGCGAGTTCCGCTTCGAGGTCGACGGCGAGCAGGCGACGCTTCAGGCGTACCGACCGGCCGACGGCGCGGACCGGTTCTGGGTGCCGTTCCGCGACGCGACCAGCGGCGAGGAGACGTACGGCGCCGGTCGCTACCTCGATCTGGAGCCCGACCGCGACCGCGTCGACGGCGAGTGGATCGTGGACTTCAACCTGGCGTACAACCCGACGTGCGCGTACAACCACGCCTACGAGTGCCCGCTCGTACCGACGGAGAACTGGCTCGACGTCGCGATCGAGGCCGGCGAGCGGGACTTCCCCGCGGAGCCGGCCGGCGCGGACCACTGACCGGGACGCGACTTTTTCCGCGGGCGTCCGCGATCGACCGCCCTCGCCCCGTCGCGAGAAGGCCCCGAGTACGGCGTTTCCGGCGGGCGTGCGTCTCGGCCGCACAGTGGCGGGCGCGGATGACAACCCACATTAACCGTGAATCCGAACGCCGGGATATGAGCGATTCGTACGTGATCGTCGGTGACGGTATCGCGGGCGCGTCCGCGGCCGAGACCCTCCGCGATGAAGTGCCCGACGCCGAGATCACGGTTCTCACGGACGAGGGAGAGTCCCTCTACAACCGGATCCTGATCAAGGAGTACGCGAAGGGGAAGCTCCCCGAGGCCCCGATCTCGATCCATCAGGAATCGTGGTACGACGACCACGACGTCGACCTCCGGCTCAACACGGTCGTCGTCGACATCGACATCGAGAACGACGCGGTCCACACCCACGAGGGCGAGACGTTCGAGTACGATTCCCTCCTGCTGGCCGTCGGCGGCACGCCCCAGCAGCTCCCGGTCGAGAACGCCGACGCGGAGGGGATCCACCACTTCTGGACCTTCCAGGACGCCCGCCGGATCAAAGAGAGCGTCGAGGGCGCCGAGCAGGCTGTCATCGTCGGCGCCGGACTGCTCGGCATCGACTTCGCGGCCATCTGCGGCGCGCAGGGCGTCGAGGCGAAGTACCTCATGCGCGGCGACAACTGGTGGCGCTACGCGCTCTCGGAGGAGGGCGCAGAGATCATGCACGAGGCGATGCGCGAGCGCGGCGTCGAGCCCGTCTTCGGCTCGGGCGTGGACCACTTCGAGGTCGACGACGACGGCCACGTCGAGGCCGCGGTCGACCCGAACGGCGAGCGCTACGAGTGCGACTTCGCGGGCGTCGCCATCGGGCTCGACTTCAACACCGAGCTCCTCCAAGACACGCCGCTGGAGCTCGACGACGGCATCGTCGTCGACGAGTTCATGCGAACCAACGTCGACAACGTGTTCGCCGCGGGCGACATCACGACGTTCAACGACCTCATCCTCGGCGAGCGCGCGAAGAACGGCTCGTGGGGGTCCGCGAAAGAGCAGGGGACGATCGCCGCCCGGAGCATGGTCGACTACGGCGCCGAGGAGTTCGAGTGGGTCTCCTCGTACTCGATCACGCACTTCGACTTCCCGTTCCTCTCGTTCGGCCACCCGACGCTCGGCGACGACTCCGTGGAGGCGACCACCGGCGAGAACGAGTGGCGCCGCGTCGCGCTGAAGGACGGGAAGGTCGTGGGCGGCGTGCTCATCGGCGACCTCTCGCCGCAGTCCGCCTTCAAGCAGCTGATGCGCGAGGGGCGCGACGTGAGCGGGCAGACCGACCTCCTCATGGAGCCCGGGTTCTCAGTCGACGACCTGGCGGCGACGACGGAGCAGTAGACCGCGGCACCGCCGCGAGTTCCGGTACCTTTTGGGCCGCGAGCGCGTATTCCTCATACCGATGAGCTCCGGACGGTCCCCCGACGACGAGTTCTTCGCCGCCTTCGTCGCGGAGTGTTCGGACCCGGTGGTCTCACTCGACCGCGAGGGGACCGTCGTCTACGTCAACCCCGCGACCGAAGCGGCGTTCGGCTACGCGCCCGACGAGCTACTTGGGCGCGACCTCGCCTCCGTCGTCGTGTCGGACGTGGGCGATGCGGGTAGCAGGTCGGTTCGCGACCGGCTCGCTCGGGCCGAGGGGCTCGACGAGAGCGGGAGCGTCTCGGTGCCGATCCGGCACGCCGACGGTCACACGGTGACGTTCTCCGCCCGCTTTCACGAACACGGCCCGGGTCGAGAGGGCCGCGACGGCGACGGAGACGACGACGGCAGCGGGGGCGGCGACGGCGAGCCGAGTCCGGACGACTGCGACGCGGTGTACACTGGGATCTTCCGCGACGGCGTCGAGGAGATCGGCGGGCAGCGGGCGGAGACGTTCCGCAACCTCGTCGAACACGCCGGGCACGCGATCTACGTCACCGACACCGACGGGACGATCGAGTACGTCAACCCGGCGTTCACGGACAACACCGGCTACGAGACCGCGGAGGCTCTAGGGGAGACGCCGGCGATACTCAACTCCGGCGAGATGTCCGACGAGTACTACGACGCGCTGTGGTCGACGCTCTTGGCCGGGGACGTGTGGGAAGAGGAGATCGTCGACCGGCGGCGCGACGGCACGCCGTACCACGCCCACCAGACCATCGCGCCGGTCGTCGACGACGACGGCGAGATCACGCGGTTCGTCGCCATTCAGACGGACATCACGGAACGGAAGGCCGCAACGGGGCGGTTGAAGCAGTACCGGGACATCGTCGAGCAGCTCGACGACCCCGTCCTCCTCCAGAACCGCGACGGCGAGTTCGAGCTGCTCAACGAGGCGGTGAGCGAGTTCGCCGGGATACCCCGCGAGGAGCTGTACGGCGGCGACGAGTTCGCGTTCATGGACCCGGAGGCGGCCGCCGAGGTCGACGCGCGGCGGCGGGAGGTGCTCGAAACCGAGGCGATGACCGAGTACGAGATATCGCCGACGTTCCCCGAGAGCGACCGGGCGGCGACGTTCAGCACGCAGCGGTACCCCTACTACGACGCCGACGGCGATCTGGCCGGCACGTTCGCCATCTGTCGGGACGTCACCGAGCGCAAGGAGCGCGAACGCGACTTGGAGCGGTACGAGCGCGCGATCAACGGCGCGACCGACCTCATCGCCGCGGTCGACCGCGAGGGTCGACTCCTGTTCGCGAACCCCCAGTACCGCGAGTATCACGACCTCGGCGACGGCGACGTGACGGACGTGACGCTCGCTGACATCGTCCCCGACGACGACTACCGGCGGGTCGAGCGTGAGGTGGAGAGCGCGCTCCGGGGGGAGTCGGTGGAGTACCGGACGACCCGGACGCACCCGACCCGCGGGACGCGGACGATGGACGTGCGGTACTACCCCCTCGACAGCCCCGAGAGCGAGGAGCCCGCCGGGGTCGTCGGCGTGCTTCGGGACGTGACCGACAGCGAGAACCGCGCGCGACAGCTCAGGGTCGTCGACAGAGTCCTCCAGCACAACCTCCGGAACGCGCTGACGGTCGTCCGGGGACGGGCGAAGCAGATCGCGGCGGGGGCCGTCGACCCCGCCGACGCGGCCGAGTACATCGTGTCGCGGGCCGACGACCTGCTGGAGACGAGCGAGAAGTCCCACCACATCACCGAGGTGCTGAGCGACGCGCCGGAGACCGAACCCGTCGACATCGGGCGCGTCGCCCGACAGGTGGCCGCGGAGCGGGACGAGGAGTTCCCGAACGCGACGGTCGGCGTCTCGGTGCCCGACGACGGGCACGCGACGGCGTCCGCGACGACGTGGATCTCGCGGGCGATCGACGAACTGGTCCGAAACGCGGTCGAACATCACGACCGCGACCGGCCGACCGTCGCGGTGTCGGTCGAGGCCCGGCCCGACGCGGTCGAGGTCCGCGTCGAGGACGACGGGCCGGGGTTGACCGGGATGGACCGAGACGTCCTCGTCGACGGCACGGCGGTCGACGCGCTGTACCACGGCAGCGGCCTCGGGCTGTGGCTCGTCTACTGGGTCGTTCGACAGTCGGGCGGCTCGGCCGCCGTCGCGAGCGCGGAGCCCCGCGGTACGGCGATCACGCTCACGCTCCCCCGAGCGGACGACTGAGCCGCCGACAATCGAACCGCTGCCAACGGCGGTGGAACGTCGCGCCCGCGACGCGGGGCGAACGGCGTCGGTCGAGTCAGCGACCGCCGCGAAACGTTTATGATTAACCATGTCATACGGTACCACATGTCACTTAGAGACACCGGACGGCGGCTACGGCTGCGTCGCACCGGTCGCGTCCCGGCCGACGCGCGGGTCCGGCACTACGACGAACTGGACGACGACGAACAGGAGATCGTGCGGGAGCTAGCCGACGAGCCGCAGACGGCGCCGGAGACCGGCGACCTCGACGACGGCGACGTCGTGAAGTTCACCGATTACTATCGGGTGCGAGCGCGGTGAGACCCCCGCGGCCGCCGAGAGGACCGCGACCGGTCGGTGAGCGGCGGAGGGGGTGGCTGCGCGGAAGCGAAGTTGTTTTCGCCGGGCGGGGGTAACCTGGCGCATGGACAGCGGCGGATCCACAGACATGACGCTGGCGTTCGAGCTGAAGGCGCTGAAAGCGCTCGCGGACCCCAACGCGGTGTTCAACAACGCCCGACAGTGGACGGAGTACGTCGGCGTCGTCAGCGAGAAGCCGACCTACGTCGTCACGAACTTCACGCGGAAACACCGCGTGCGACAGGACTTCTTCTCCGGGCCGCGCGGCGTCGAGGAGAGCTTAGAGAACATCAGCGGCCAGTTCGACACGGACCGCCACGTCTTCGTCGGGATCGACGACGAGGACGAGGCGGTCGCCGAGGCGACCGACTGGGAGTTCCTTCACGTCGAGGACGCCGCCGAGGCCGCGGAGTGGACGCTCGCGACCGAGGACGAGACCGACGAGGCGCCGGAAGAGCAGGCCCGAGACGACTGGCCCTGAGCGGCGACGGGTCTCCGAGCGGACTCCGGCCCTCCGGTGGTCGCCCGGAACGGCCACGCGCGGCTCGCCGACCGGGAGATGTTTTCACGCGGGCGCCGAACGTCGGTCCATGAGCGACCACGACGACCACGGCCACAGCCACGACGACCGAGAGGATCACGGTCACGGTCATGACCACGACCACGGCCGCGACCACCATCACCACCACGACGCCGAGTCGGTCGCGGTCGCGGTCGTCACCGTGTCCTCCTCGCGGTCAGCGGACGAGGACCCGGCGGGCGACTACGTCGCGGCCGCGTTCGAGGAGGCGGGCCACGAGGTGGCTGTCCGCGAGCTGATCCCCGACGACTACGACAGCGTCCAAGGCACCGTCGACCGCCTCGCCCGCCGGAAGGACACCGACGCGGTGGTGACCACCGGCGGGACGGGCGTCACGCCGGACGACGTCACGCCGGAGGCCGTGCGAGGGCTGTTCGCGAAGCGGCTCCCCGGGTTCGGCGAGCTGTTCCGCCGGCTCTCTCACGAGGCGGTCGGCACGCGGACGATCGGGTCGCGCGCGACCGCCGGGGTCGTCTCCGCCACGCCGGTGTTCTGTCTGCCGGGCTCGGAGAACGCGGTTCAGCTCGGCGTCGACGAGATCATACTCGCCGAGGTCGGCCACCTCGTCGGCCTCGCCGGGCGGGGCCTCGACGAGGAAGGTGACGAGAAAGACGCCGACGGGCAAGCCGACGGCGACGAAGATTCGCCGAGCGACGGGGCCTGACGCCCGGACCCTCAGACCGAAGTGAGGAAGTTCCGGACGAGGTCGTGGCCCGACCCGGTCAACACGCTCTCCGGGTGGAACTGGACCGCCTCGATCGGGTGTTCGCGGTGACGGATCCCCATCACGATCGACTCGCCGTCGTGGTCCGTGGTGGCCGTCACCGCGAACGCGTCGGTGACCTCGGTCGCCGCGAGCGAGTGGTAGCGGCCGCCCCGGAACCCCTGGTCGAGCCCGCAGAACACGCCCTCGCCGTCGTGGTCGACGGGGAACGCCTTGCCGTGAACCGGTTCCGGCGCGTGCCCGACGGTCCCGCCGTACTCGTACACGGCGGCCTCCAGACCGAGGCACACGCCCAGCGTCGGCACCGTCGGCGAGAGGTCGCGCAACACCGGCATCGTCACGCCCACGTCGCGGTCGTTCTTCGGGTGGCCCGGCCCGGGACTGATGATCACCGCGTCCG
Source organism: Halorubrum ezzemoulense DSM 17463 (assembly GCF_002114285.1). Taxonomy (GTDB): domain Archaea; phylum Halobacteriota; class Halobacteria; order Halobacteriales; family Haloferacaceae; genus Halorubrum; species Halorubrum ezzemoulense. Next base: position 30,537 of record NZ_NEDJ01000018.1, on the reverse strand, counting down.
GATCCGCGGCCTCGACCTCGGCGAGCGACGCGGTGTTCTTGAACACCTCGACGCCGACCGGCTCGCCGTCGATCGTCTGGTCGGAGACGTACTCGACGAGGTTGTAGGTGAACGAGTCGAAGTTGTCGACGACGACGACCTTCATCGCTCCGCCTCCGAGCCGGTGGCGATCGGGTCGGCGTCGCCGGGCTCCCGGTCGGCGTTGCCGCCCTCGTCGGCTGCGTCCTCGCGGATCCGGTCGATCGCGGTCAACACGCCGTCCATTTTCTGTTCTGTCTCCTCGTACTCCGCGGCCGGGTCGGAGTCGGCGACGAGCCCCGCGCCCGCGCGGACGCCCACGACCGACTCGTCGCCCGACTCGTCGAGCGTCGCGGTCCGGATCACGATCGCGAAGTCGGCGTCGCCGGTCCACGAGTAGTAGCCGACGCCGCCGCCGTACGCCTCCCGCGGCGTCGTCTCTAAGTCGTCGATGATCTCCATCGCGCGCACCTTCGGCGCGCCGGTGAGCGTCCCCGCGGGGAACGTCGCGCGCGTCGCGTCGAAGGCGTCCGCGTCGGCCGCGAGCGTCCCGGTCACGGTCGACTCGATGTGCTGGACGTGACTGTACTTCAGCACGTTCATGAACTCCTCGACCCGGACGGAGCCGGGCTCCGAGACGCGCCGCACGTCGTTGCGCGCGAGGTCGACGAGCATCGTGTGCTCGGCGCGCTCCTTCCCGTCGGCGAGCATCTCGCCCGCGAGCCGGCGGTCCTCGACCGGGCTGGTCCCGCGCGGACAGGTCCCCGCGATCGGGTTCGAGACGACGCGGTCGCCCTGGACGGAGACGAGCGTCTCGGGGCTCGCGCCGACGACGCTCCGGTCGTCGTGGCGCAGCACGTACATGTATGGCGAGGGGTTCACGTCGCGCAGCGCCGCGTACAGGCCGAGCGAGTCCACCTCGCCGCGGAGCTCGCGGCTGCGCGAGATCACGCCCTGGTAGATGTCGCCGTCGAGGACGTGTCGCTTGGCCGTGCGGACGGCCTCCTCGTACTCCCCGCGCGGGTCCGCGGACTCCTCGCGGACGCGCACGCCGTCGGGGTCTGGCGGGGCGGCCTCTCGCAGTTCGGCGGCGACGCGCTCGGCCTCCGCGAGGAGGTCGTCGTACACCGCGGCCGGGTCGTCGTCGACGCCGATCACCGGGGTGAACACGAGTTCGGCGCCGCCCTCCCGCTCGTCGAACACGACGGTCCGGGTCGTGAGGGCGAACTCCGCGTCCGGGAACTCGGTCTCGGGGCGGTCGACACCGACCTCCTCTAACCAGAGGTCGTAGACCGCCTCGTACGCGAGGAAGCCGACGAACCCGCCCGAGAGGATCTGGCGGTCGGTGTCGGGGAAGCCGCGCAGGGCCACGTCGGGGAACGCGGCGCGGACGCGGTCGACCGCGTCGCCTTCGTCCGGGCCGAGGCCGGGCGCGGTCGTCGCGGCCCCCGCGTCGCCGTCGAGCCCGTCGCCGAGGAACTCGGCCGCCGGGCCGAGCTCGGTCACCTCCGTGCGATCCGGGTGGACGGAGACGACCGCCTCCGGGTCGTAGCCGACGAACGAGTAGCGGGCGTGCCGGTCCGCCTTCCCGCCGTTCGTGAACGCGCCGTCAGGGTCGCTGGAGGCGACCTTCTCGCCGGACTCCAGGAGGAACCCGTACGGCCCCTCGCCGACGAGGGTCGCGTACGCGCCGAGCGGGGTCACGTCGGCGTCGAGCGACGCGGACGCGCGGACGACGACCGGCTTCTCGGCATCGGCGGCCAGATCGACGAACTCGGCCTTCGAGCGGTCGAGCGAGGGGGTCGCGTCGCTCATGCCAGCTCCATCTCCCGGCCCGCGTTGGCGACGAAGCGGGCCACCGCGTTGTGGTCCTTCCGGCCGCCCTCGATCTCGACGCCCGACGCCACGTCGACCGCGAACGGGTCGGCGACGCGGACCGCCTCGGCGACGGTGTCTGCCGTGAGCCCGCCAGCGAGCACGACGGGCGTGGTGAGTCGCTCGGCGAGCTCGCCGGTCGCGCGCCAGTCGTGCGTCTCGCCGGTGCCGCCCGCGCCCGAGTCGTCCGTGGAGTCGACGACGAAGGCGTCGACCGCGCTGTCGAACTCCTCGGCGCGGGCCGGGTCGTCGGCATCGACCGTGAGCAGCACCTTGCGCTCCGTCTCCGCCCGGATGTAGCGGAGCTCGTCGACGGTCCACTCGCCGTGGAGCTGGATCGCGTCGGGCGCGGTCGTGCGGGCGAGCTCGACCGCGCGCTCGGCGGACTCGGGCATCGTCACGAGCGTCGCGGTGACGAACGCGGGCACGTCCGCGAGCAGCTCCGCCGCCTCGGCGGGGTCGACCTCGCGCGGCGAGTCGACCGGCACCTCCGTGATCACGCCCACCGCGTCGGCCCCCGCGTCGACCGCGGCGCGGAGGTCGGCCTCGCGCGTGATCCCGCAGATCTTCACCCGCGCCATCAGTCGTCGTCCTCCGCGGTCGTCGCGCCGTCCGCCGCTCCGCTCGTCCCCGCGTCAGCCGGGGGCGCCTCGTCGCCGTCGCAGAGGGCCGCGAACTTCTCGGCGGCCGCGCCGGAGTCGATCGCCTCCGCGGCGCGCTCGACGCCCGCGGCGAGGGTCTCGGCCTCGCCAGCGACGTAGACGGCCGCGCCCGCGTTCGCGAGGATCAGGTCGCGCTTCGGACCGGTGACCGAGCCGTCGACGATCCCGCGCAGGTCCGCGGCGTTCTCCGCGGGCGTCCCGCCGGCGACCGCCTCGATCGGGGCGCGGTCGAGCCCGAGGTCGGCGGGCTCGATCGTGAACTCCGTCACGTCCTCGCCGTCGACCTCGGCCGCGACCGTCTCGGAATGGATTCCGATCTCATCCATGCCCGCGCCGTGGACGACGAGCGCGCGCTCGACGGGCATGTGCGCCAGCGACCGCGCGATGACGGGGACGAGGTCGGGGTCGTACACGCCGAGCACCTGCGCGTCGGCGCCGGCGGGATTGGTGAGCGGGCCGAGGACGTTGAAGATCGTCCGCATCCCCAGTTCCTTGCGCGGACCGATGACGGCCTTCATCGCCGGGTGGAAGACGGGCGCGAGCATGAAGCCGATCCCGTCGTCCTCGATCGCCGCCTCGACGGCTGGCGGCTCCGCCTCGACGTCGGCCCCCGCGACCTCCAGCACGTCCGCGCTGCCCGAGGAGGAGGAGACCGAGTAGTTGCCGTGCTTGGCGATCGGGACGCCCGCGCCCGCGGCGACGACGGCGGCGGTCGTCGACACGTTGATCGTGTCGTGGTCGTCGCCGCCGGTGCCGCAGGTGTCGACGAGCGGCTCGCGGTCGGGCTCGATCGTGCGCGCCGCGTCGCGCATCCCCTGCGCGAACCCGGCGATCTCGGCCTCGGTCTCGCCCTTCGCCCGGAGCGCGGCGAGCAGCGCCCCGATCTGGGCCTCCGTCGCCTCCTCGAAGACGAGCCGCGCGGCCTCGCGCGCCTCCTCTACGGTCAGATCCTCCCCGTCCGTCACGCGCTCGACCGTGTCGTTGAGATTCATTGTGTCCACCGATGTGGTATTCCGCGTTATGATGTACAAGTATGTACACTGTTTTAACGCTGTCGCCGAGACGTGAGACGGTAACACGCAGTCAACGGGGCCGAGAACGGCGAAAACGGGCCTTTGTCGTAGCAACGACGGCGGTCGGCGCCTACTCCGCGTCGAGGGCGGTCGACCCGTCGGCCTCGACGACGACGACGGGGACCTCGGCGTCGCCGACGACCGTGTCGGTCGTGGAGCCGAACACGAACCGGCCGACGGTACCCGTCGTCGGCGCGCCCACGACGACCAGGTCGTAGTACGCGGACTGCTCGACGACCGCGCCCGCCGCGGTCCGGTCCTCGACGAGCCACCGGTCGGCGCGGTCGAACCCGGTGAGCCGGTCCTCGGCCGCGTCGAGGAGTCGTTCCCCCGCCGCGGCGTAGTCGGCGTCGGCCGCGCCGGCGGGGGCGACGGTCCCGGAGGCGTCGTCGTCGGGTGCCGCGTCGGCGAGCGCCGCGTCGGAGGGCACGACGTGGAACAGTTCGAGCCACGCGTCCGTGGCGTCCGCGATCTCCCGGGCGACGTCGACGGTGGCTCCGGAGTGCGGCCCGGGCCCGACGGCGACGAGGACCGAAGAGACCCGGTCGGGTCGCTCCGCGCGGTCGGCACCGTTCAGCGATACGTCGGCGGCGGTCGGAACCGCCCCCGCGTCGTCGACGGCGGGGCGGATCACGGGGTCGCCCACCGCGGGCGAGCCCGCGCGACCGGCGTCGCCGGCCGCGGTCGAACCGTTCGACTCGCCGCCGGGGGCGCCGTTTCGGGTGCCACCCTCTCGGGCGTTTCCGCCGTCGGCGTCGCTCCCGTTCATATTCGAACGTCTGACGCTCGTCAGATAAATCCCGTTGATTCCGCGTCCGCGGCCGGCTCGGTACGGTGCGTCGGGGCCCCCGACCGGAGCGGGCGGCGCCGGATCGGATCGACCGGACCGGACGAGATGCGACGGCATCGGCCGGGCCTCGGAGCGCGCTACTCCCGGAAGAACTCGTCGCGCTCGAACGGCTCGTCTTCGCCCTCCACCGCGAGGACGTCGAGCGCGGTCACCTCGGCCCCGACGCCGAGCAGGCCCGCGAGGCTCGGCTCGGTCCGGCCCTCGTCGCCGGAGATCAGCTCCTTGATGTAGAGGCCCCCCTCGCCGCGGATCTCGACGGTCGCGTGACGCGCGTCGTCGAGGTCGGCCGTCGCTTCGTACACGTCGCGCTCGCGCGTGATGCTCGCGCGGCGGTGGTCGACCCGGTTCGGCGTGTACTGCCCGACGGTCGCCCCCTCCAGCGTGGCGACCGCGTCCGCGAGGGCGTCGGCGTCCACGTCGGCGTCGAACGTCAGCGCGGCGCGGTACCGCTTCGCGGCGTCGTGCTCCTTGACGCGCTCGACCATCTCGTAGGTCGCGAGGCGGAGCCCCTCCACCTCGACCGCGCCGTCGGCGCAGGCGTTGATGTCCGACTGGAGGCGGTCGGTGTCGACCCGGCGACGGCGCGGCTCCTCCACTTCGACCACGAACGGGCGGCCGGTGCCGAGCATGAGCGCGTCGACGTCCTCGCGGCCCGCACCGTGGAACGTCGCCTCCGTCCCGTCCATCACGTCCTCGACGACCGGCGCGGTGTACTCCTCGACGCTGTCGTCGTACAGGTAGCCGGAGCCGCCGCAGTGGTCGCAGGGGTCGGCCCCTTGCCGCCCGGAGCCCTTACACTCGCGACAGGGCCACTCGGTCTGGGGGATGTCCCGCTCCAGTTTCCTGTAGCGGCCGTAGACGAACGTGGAGTTCACCTTCGCGTCGATCTCGTCTTCGGCCAAGTCGATCGTGAACTGGACGTCGGGGCGGTCGAAGGAGACCTCGACGCCCGTGAGCCGCCCGAACCGCTTGCCGACCTCGCGGTTGAACTCCGACTTGAACGGCTCGCCCGCGTCCTCGTCGAGGCCGGCGTCGGCGCGGAGCAGCGCCTCGTTCTCCTCGATCAGCGGTGGCGGGCGCGTGCCGACGTTGTAGGTGGCGAACTCGACGCCCTCGACCGCCTCGGCGGCGCGGTCGGCCCAGTCGTCGAACGCGGCGCAGCGACCCTCGCACACCCAGCAGTCCGCGGTGTCGACCGCTTCGTGGTCCTCGTCGTCGCGCAACGCCAGCGACACGCGGAGCGCCGAGCCCCGGTCGGCGTTCGACAACCCGAAGCTCCGGTCGGCGACGAGCCGGCCGAGGCAGGCGTCGCACACCGGCCCGGTCTCTGTCGCGCGGGCCGCGACGTCGAGTACGTCCATACGCTCATCAGCGCGCCGCGTGGTAATTGTCTTACTACTCGGCGGGGCGGGCGGCGTGCCGATCCGTCGCGGCGGGGCGCACAGTCGGATCGTTCAATGTCGCCCGGACGGAGGGATTCGTATGGGAACGCCACTCGATCCGCGTGAGGAGCAGGTCGCCGAGGTCCTCGACCGGCTGTACGAGGAGTACCCCGACTCGACAATCTCGCTCAACTACTCGAATCGGCTGGAGCTGCTCATCGCGGTGATCCTCTCCGCGCAGTGTACGGACGAGCGCGTGAACAAGGTGTGCGCAGACCTGTTCGAGACGTACGAGACGCCCGAGGAGTACGCGAACGCGCCCCAAGAGGAGATGGCCGAGGCGATCAACTCGATCACCTACTACAACAACAAGGCGAAGTACATCCGCTCCGCGTGCGCGGACATCGCGGAGGAGCACGACGGCGAAGTGCCGGACACGATGTCCGAGCTGACGGACCTCGCGGGCGTGGGTCGCAAGACCGCGAACGTCGTCCTCCAGCACGGCCACGACGTGGTCGAGGGTATCGTCGTCGACACCCACGTCCAGCGGCTCACGCGGCGGCTGGGGGTCACCGAGGAGGAACGGCCAGAGGCGATCGAACAGGACCTGCTGGACGTCGTCCCCGAGAGCGACTGGCAGCAGTTCACTCACCTCATGATCGACCACGGGCGCGCGACCTGTACCGCGATCAACCCCGACTGCGCCGACTGCGTGCTCGCCGACATCTGTCCCTCAGAGAAGGGGGACGCCGAGGTCGACCTCGCCAGCGGCGAGGCGTGGTGAGCCCGGAGAAGCGGTCCGATCCGATGACGTTCGGGGATTGTATTTAAAGACCCGACAGATGGGGGGCCAGGTCGAATTCGTCTCGGCGAAGGGGAACCCGCTTTCCGGTTTATATACTCGTCCGGCGTATTCGCAAGTGAGGAGAGACACAATGTCCACGAAGACCACAAACGAGTTCGGCGGCGAGTTCGGCGGAATCACGTTACTGGGGAAGGCGCACTCGCTGTCGGCGCTGTTCATCGTCCTGCTGCGGGCGACCATCGGCGGGATGATCCTGTTCGCGGGCCTCGGAAAGGTCTCGGAGTGGCCGTTCGACGCCAGCGGTTACCTCGTCCACGCGCCCGACGCGGCGAGCCCGGTCAGCGGCCTGTACGCCGCGATGGGGTCGACGCCGTGGTTCGTCGAGTTCGCGAACGTGTTCGTGCCCGCGACGCAGCTGCTGATCGGCACGGCGCTGATCCTCGGCGCGTTCGTCCGCCTGGCCGCGCTGGGCGGGGCGATACAGATGACGCTGTTCTACCTCGGCGGGTGGAGCGGCGACTTCCTCGCCCTGTTCGACTCGACGCTAGTGTACGCGATGGTGTTCCTCACCGTCGCCGCGTTCGGCGCGGGCCGCGTCCTCGGCCTCGACGCCTACATCGAGCAGATTCAGGTCGGCGGGCAGGCGCTCGTCGAGAAGGTCCCGGCGCTCCGGTACGTCCTCGGCTGAACGGGACGCGGGACCGAGCGTCGCAGCCCCCGGCGCGCGAACGCGCGCCGCCGACTCGTTTTCGACGCGCGGAGTGCGGTTCGGCCGATTCGATCTTCCCACTCGATTCACCTGCCCGAGCGCTCGTCGGAGAGCGACGGCGCCGCGCCTTCCGCCTTCCAATCCTTATAAGAGCGAGCGACCGGTACGGAGCGGTAATGGAACTCGGTTCGCGGGACGCGTTCTCCCGGATGGGGACGCTCGGCATCGAGGAGGAGTTCTACATCGTCGATGCCGAGGGCCGCCCGACGTCCGGGACCGACGACCTCGTGTACGGTCGCGACCCGCCCGCGGCGGTGCCGGAGGGGTTCGACCACGAGCTGTTCGAGTGTACGATAGAGGCCCAGACCGAAACGATCGAGGAGGGTGACGACCCCGCCGAGGCGCTCGCGACGGTCCGCGAGGCGCTCGTCGACCACGCCGCCGCCGACGGCTACCGGATCGCGGCCGCGGGGCTCCACCCGACAGCGAAGTGGCGCGAGCTCGACCACGTCCAGAAGCCGCGGTATCAGGCACAGCTGGACCGCATCCAGTATCCCCAGCACCGCAACGTGACCGCGGGGCTCCACGTCCACGTCGGCGTCGACGACGCGGACAAGGCGGTCTGGGTCGCGAACCGGCTACGGTGGCACTGCCCGGTGCTGCTCGCGCTGTCGGCCAACTCCCCGTTCTGGAACGGGTTCGACACCGGGCTCGCCTCGGCCCGCGCCAAGGTGTTCGAGAACCTCCCGAACACCGGGATCCCCTCCGCCTTCGAGGACTTCGACGCCTTCCAGCGGTACGAGCGCCGGATGGTCGAGACGGAGTCCATCGCGGACCGCGGCGAGCTGTGGTTCGACGTGCGCCCCCACACCGGGCACGGGACCGTGGAGGTCCGCGCGCCCGATGTACAACGCGACCCGGCGATCACCCTCGCGCTCGCGGAGTACGTCCGTGCGCTGGTCGTCGACTACGCCGAGCGGTACGAGGACGGTGAGTCGCCCCGCTCCCTGCGCCGCGAACTCCTCGACGAGAACAAGTGGCGCGCGATCCGTCACGGCCACGACGCCGCGTTCGTCGACCGCGACGGCGAGGAAACGACCGCGCTCGGCGAGGTCGTCGACGCCGAGTGCGACCGGCTCGGGATTTCGGGGATCCGCGAGGTCTACGAGGCGGAGAGCGGCGCCGCGCGCCAGCGCCGGATCCGCGAGGAGTCGGGCGTGGACGCGCTGTGTTCGGACCTCCTCGTGAGACCCTGACGACGCTCAGGACGATCGGCGTCGAAGCGTTTCGTCGGAACGAAAGCGACGAGAAACCCTTTTGCCCGCGTGGCCCCCTGTTTCGGATATGACCACGGACGACACAGCCGCCGAGCCGGTCGACGACCCGGAGGAGTCGCCGACGGACCGGACGCGGGAGGAGCTTCGGAAGACGAAAGAGCGGCTCAGCGAGGGCGCCGACCAGGCGGTGAAGGGGTTCGACGACAACGTCGTCGACCTGCTCGCGTGGCTGCTCGACACCGAGACCCGGGCGCGCATCTACGTCTACCTGCGCGATAACCCCCACAGCACGAGCGACGAGGTCGCGGACGGGACCGGCCTCTACCCCAGCACCGTCCGCGAGGCGCTCGCCGAACTCCACGACGAGGGGACCGTCGAGCGCGGCAAGCGAAAGGCGGAGGGGGCGGGCAACAACCCCTACGAGTACGAGGCCATCGCGCCGAGCGAGCTGGTCCGCGGCGTCGTCGGCGACGTTCAGGCGGAGCTGAACGCCGTCTTCAATCTCGACCGGCGGCTCGGCGGCGAGTCGCCCGACGGCGACACCGAACCCGTCCAGATATCCGTCGACGCCGAGAGCGACGGCGGGGACGAGGGCGGCGACGCCAGCGTGGGCGAAGCCGACGACGGCGCGGAGGGCGACGGAGCGGACGACGAGACGGAGAACTGAGCCGGTCGACGACTCGGCCCCGCCGCCCGACTTCACCGGGCCGGGACGCGGTTCGGGACGTTTTAAGTTTGACCCGCGCAACGGAGAGGCATGAACGTCGCGCTGGGAGGTACGTTCGACCCCGTTCACGACGGCCACCGCAAGCTGTTCGAGCGGGCGTTCGAGCTGGGTGACGTCACCGTCGGTCTCACCTCCGACGAGCTGGCGCCGGAGACCCGCCACGTCGACCGGTACGTCCGCCCGTTCGACCGGCGCGAGCGCGACCTCGAAGCGGAGTTGGCGCCGCTGGCCGAGTCGCACGGGCGCGACTACGAGGTCCGTGAGCTGACGGAGCCGACCGGCATCGCGGTCGAGCCGGAGTTCGACGCGCTAATCGTCTCCCCGGAGACGAAGGCGGGCGGCGAGCGGATCAACGAGATCCGTCGCGAGCGCGGGCGCGATCCCCTCGACTTAGTCGTCGTCGACCACGTCGCGGCCGAGGACGGCGAGCGCATCTCCTCGACGCGGATCGTCGCGGGCGAGATAGACGAACACGGCAACCTCACCCCGGACCGCGAGGGGCGGGGGGCGACGCGACCGGAATGACCGACGCGAACGCGACCGAGGGCGACGCGAGCGGGGCCGATGGTGCCACTTCCGGTCGCGCGGCGCTCCGGCGGATCGCGCTCGGCGAGACGGGCTTCGAGCGAGCGACGGTGTGGAGCGCGGTCGGGCTCGCGCTGTCGTACGTCGCCTTCGACGCGACGGCGGCGGTCGGCGTCGGCGCCCCGGCGACCACCGGCGTCCTCGCCGCGGTGGCGGCGGTCGGCGCGGTCGCGTTCGCCGCGACCGGAGGCGGCGCCCTCCCGACGGCCCTCCTCGCGTACGGGCCCTTCGCAGGGTCCCTGCTGCGGGGGCTCGGACCGACGCCGTACGCGGTCCCGGGCGGCCTCGGCGGCCCGCCCCTCTCGGCGGTCACCGCGCCGCTCGCGCTCGCCGCCGCCGCTGCGGTCGCGGTCGGCTTCGCGGCGGCGGTGGTCGGGTTCCTCGTCGGTCGGATACGGGAGTGAGCGACTTCGTCCGGGCCGCACCGCCGTCGCCGCCGTTCAGTCCTCGATTTTTCCGTTCAACACCTTCGCGGCGACCAGTATCGGGTCCCACACCGGACTGAACGGCGGCGCGTACGCGAGGTCGAGGCGCTCTACCTCGGGAACGGTCATGTCCGCCTCGATCGCGGTCGCGAGCGTGTCGATCCGGATCGCCGCGCGGTCGGTGCCGACGACGCTCCCGCCGAGGAGTCGCCCCGTGTCGCGGTCGGCGACGAGCGTCACCTCGGTCTCGGCCGCACCGGGGTAGTAGCCGGAGCGCGACCCCGCGGTCACCGTCTCGCTGACCGGGTCGAACCCAGCCGCCTCGGCCGCCTCGGGGTCGAGGATCCCGACCCGGGCCCCCTCGGTGTCGAACGCCTTCACCGCCGCCGTGCCCGCGATGTCCCCGACCGGCGCGGGATCCCCCGCGACCGTCGCACCGATCGCGCGACCGGCGCGGTTCGCGGTGAGTCCGAGGGGCATCCAGTCGGGCTCGCCCGTCACCGCGTGGCGCGCGGTCGCGCAGTCGCCCGCCGCGTACACGTCCGGGAGGCTAGTCCGGCCGTGGTCGTCCACCCGGACCGCGCCGCCCGGTCCGAGGTCGACCCCGGTGCCGTCGAGCAGTTCGGTGTTCGGTCGAATCCCGACCCCGACGACGGCCATGTCGACCGGAACGCGGTCGCCGCCGACGTCGATCGCCTCGATCCGCTCGTCGCCGACGAGCGCCTCGACCGGGGCGTCGGTGCGAACGCTGACGCCCTCGGCCTCGAGCGCGGTTTCGACGCGGTTCCCGACCGCCTCGCCGAACGGCGAGAGGAGGTGCCCGGACCGGTGGAAGACGCGGACGTCGACCCCGCGCTCCGAGAGCGCCTCGGCGACCTCGACGCCGACGTACCCGCCGCCGACGACCGCGGCGGTCTCGGGGGCCGGCATCGCCGCGTTGCGCTCGACGCGGTCGCGGTCGACCGCGCTCACGTCGACGCGGTCCGAGTCGTAGTCGTCGGGGTCCGCGACGTACGCGTCGATGGCGGCCGCCGCGTCCATGTCGTGAAGCGTGAACGCGCCGTCGAGGCCGCGCACGTCGAAGGGGCCGGAGTCGGCGCGCGCGCCGGTGGCGACGAGGAGGTCGCCGTACGCCTGCTCGACTCGATCACCGTCGGCCGTCTCGACCGTGACGCGCTTCGCGTCGGGGTCGACGGCGACCACCTCGCGGCCGCGTCGGAGGTCGATCCCCCGCTCGTCGACCTCGCTCGGCGACAGCGACAGGAGGTCCGACATGCGGTCGACGTAGCGGGCGATGAAGTACGGCATCCCGCAGTAGGCGTACGAGATCCAGCGACCCTTCTCGAAGACGACGACCTCTCGGTCGGGCGCCTCGCGACGGAACTTGCTGGCCGCGCTCAATCCAGCCGCGTCGGCGCCGACGACCACGAACGGATCGGTCATGACGTGACATCGACGGGACGGGTGAAAAAGTCACGCCGCGGGTGCGGCCGGGGCACGCGACCGGGAGAGCGCGGCTCGATCGCGCGGCCGTCGTCGATCAGTTGTCGCCGAGCAGTAGTCTGTCAGCCGTCGTCGGCCAGCCGCGAGAGCGTCTCGCGGGCGTTCGCGACCGCCTTCTCCTTCTTCGCCGGGTACGCCTCGACCTTCGTGCGGACGGTGAGACCCGGGCCGAGGCGGACCTCGTCGCGGAACGCCGCCTGTTTGTCGAGGCGGAGGAACAGCGCGCAGTTGTCGTCGACCCGCTCGTCGAGCTCGTCGAGGACGCGGTCGAGGTCCTCCAGCTCTGCGAGCCGGTCTAACACGTGTCGCATCTCGTCGGCCCGCTCGACCCGCGCCGAGAGCACGACGATGCGGTCCCCGTGGTGCCCCACGTTCTCGACGCGGTCGAGTTCGACCTCGTCGGGGAGGAGGGAGTACAGCGCCTGCTCGACCCGTTTGACGTCTTCGGTGGCGTACGAGAACGCGCGGAGGTCGACGTAGTGGAAGGGGACTTTCGGCATGCGGGACGGGTGGGGGCGGCGTTACTCCTCGCTCTCGACGGCGTCGAGCGCGTCCTCGGGGACGCCCGTCTCCTGGCCGTCCTCGAAGCTGACCGTGTACGTCGCGTCGCCGAACATGGTCTCCATCACCTGCGTGATCGTGCCCGACTCGCCGTCGTACTCGCTGTGTTTGTCGTGGAGCACGACTTCGTCTTCCTTCTCGAAGCTCATGGCGTTTCGTTCCGCCGGGACGGTTAAAAGCGCGCGGATCCCGACTGAGAGGACGCGGACCGCGCGCGGGGGAACGGGCGGGACGGCGACCCGCGTCGCCTCACGTCACCGCGAGCAGCACCGCGCCGAACGCGGTCATCAGCGCGACCCCCACCGCGAGCCAGACGACGGCGCTGTCGGCGGCGAGCGCGACCCCCACTGCGGCGACGACCGCGATCAGCCCGAACGCCGCGCCCGCGACCCCGCCGCGCCGAACGAGTCGGTCGAGCGCGTTCACCGCGCGCTGCCCGGGCGGCACCTCCGTCTGCTCCGGGGGGGCGGAGAGCGTCTCGTCGACGGCGACGGGCTCGCTCGGGGAGTCGGGCGACGGATCGACCCGCACGTCGACGTAGCGCGTGTTCGACCCGTAGCCGGTGACGATCTTCAGCTTGCCGCGGACCCGCTCGTCGACGTCGGCGGTCGACACGTGGACGTGACGGGTGGCCTCGTCGGCGACGAAGTGGTTCCCCTCGTCGAGCGTCGCCACCCGGTCCAGCTCGTCGTCGAAGTGAAGGTGGACGTGCGTCGAGCGGCCGCTGTTCTCGAGCACGACCGGGAACGGCCCGTCGGTGACGAACGAGTCCGGCGCGTCGATGTCGTGGACCGCCTCCCCGTTCAGTTCGACGTCGAGTGTCGGCACGGGTGGAACCACGACCCCGCACTAAAAAAAGATTCACACGAGCGAGGAGTTCGGGCGGCGGCGTCGACCGCCGGAGGCCGTCGCCGCGGTCGGCGCCTCGGGGCGGATCCGCTCCCGCCGCTCCGGAGCGGAACCCCCTACGCAGCCGCCTCCTCGCGCATGTCCGGCGGGCGGAGGTTCGGGATCCCGTCTTCGATGGGGTACGTCTCGCCGCACTCCGTACAGGTGAGCGTCCCGGCGAGGACCTCCTCGTCGTCCGCGTCGTCGACGTCGAGTTCGAGAGTCGCCTTGTCGAGCGGACAGCAGATCACGTCCATCAGGGATTCTTTCATATCGCTCGGTTGGGTCGGACCGATAAAAAAGCGTGCGGGTCCCGGCCGGCGCCCCGCGTCCGGAGCGTCGGCACGGTCCGGGCGGCCGCCCCGCCCGACCCGGATAACAACCTCTTTGGCGCCGCGCGCCGCCCTCGGTGACATGGGCATCCCGGCGGAGCGGATCGAGCGGCTGTTCGCGCTCGCTCGCGAGGCCGTCGTCGACGACGAGTACGATCGCGCCCGCGAGTACGTCGCCCGCGCCCGCCGGATCGCCGAGCGCAACCGCTGCGGCGTTCCCGCCGAGCTCTCACGGCGCGCCTGCGACGACTGCGCCGTCTACCTCCGCCCCGGCAAGACGAGCCGCGTCCGGACGCGACCCGGGCGCGTGGTCGTCCGGTGTACGGAATGCGGGTCGACGGCGCGGTACCCGTACGGTGAGGAGTGATCGCAGCGGTCGCTGGCCGACGACGCCACCCTCTCGACGCGGCCGCCGTGTGGCCGGTCGAACCGGGACACCGAAACGACTAATCCGAATTTCGGGACACACGGAGACGTGACCGGATACGACGCGGTTCTCTTCGACAACGACGGCGTCTTGGTCGAGCCGCCGGCCCACGAGACGGCGGTCGAAGCGACGCGGGAAGCGTTCGAAGCGGTAGGCGTCCGGGACCCGGACCAAGCGCACGTCGACGACGTCGTAGGCGGGACGACCGTCGAGAGACTGCGTGAGATGTGCGCGGTCTACGACGTGGACGTGGAGGCGTTCTGGCGAGCCCGAGAGCGGCTCGACGAACGGTCTCAGTTCGAGAAGTTCGAGTCGGGGTCACGGGCGCTCTACGACGACGTTCGGAGCGTCACGAACCTCGATCGACCCCGCGGCGTCGTGAGCAACAACCACCACAGCACGGTCGCGTTCGTGTTGGACTTCTTCGGCCTGCGGCACGCGTTCGACGCCTATCACGGCCGAGAGAAGAGTGTCGAGAGCCTGGACCTGAAGAAGCCGAACACGCACTATCTCGACCGGGCGCTCGCGGAGCTCGGCGCCGAGTCGGCGCTCTACGTCGGCGACAGCGAGAGCGACGTGAGAGCGGCCCACCGGGCCGGGCTGGACTCGGCGTTCGTCCGACGGCCACATTGCCGGGACACGACCCTCTCCGTCGCGCCCACCCACGAAATCGACTCGCTCCGCGAACTCGCGGCCGTGACGGACGCGTGAGCGGAGACCGACCCCGAGGGCGATGCCCCCGAATCGAACAGATGACCCGTACGCGTCCCCCGGAGTCGCCGGGACGAGCTGAGCAGAGCGGACGCGCTCCGCCGCCGGATACGGACTACTCGGCGCGCTCGCGCAGCCGTTCGAGCACCGAGACCGTCCCGTTCATGTACCCGTCGTCCACCACCTCGTCGGCGGCATTGCGGGCGGCGGCGTCGGCGTTGGCGACCGCGTACGACTCGCCGGCGACGCCGAACGTCGACGCGTCGTTCTCGCTGTCGCCGATCGCGACGAACGCGGCGGGGTCGACGCCGAGCGCCTCGGCGACGGCGCGGAGCGCGCGACCCTTGCTGACCCCCACCGACTTCACGTGGTAGGCGTAGCCGGTGTCGACGATCTCCACGTCGTCGCCCGCGGCCGCGGCGACCTCGCGGAGCAGCCCCGCGTCGACGTCGGGTCCGAGCGCGACCTCCGTCTCGCGCCAGCGGTTCACCGTGTCGCCGTCGCCCCAGCCGATCGCTCCGCCGCGCTCGCGGAACGCCTCGACGACGGCCCACGCCGCGTCCGGGTCGCCGACGAGCGTCGTCTCGCCGCCGACGTACGCGACGCCGCCGTTCTCCGCGATCACGGTCTCCTCGCGGCCGAGGAAGTGCGCGAGCGCCACCGGGTACGGGAACGCCTTGCCGGTGGCGAACACGACCGGCGCGTCCCACCCGGGCAACAACTCGAAGACTCGCGGATCGATCCGGTCGCTCGGCGTCGTCAGCGTACCGTCGATGTCGAGCGCGAGGGGCGGAACCATACCATCGGGTCGGCGGCACGGCGACAACTGTCTTCCGTTCGAACGGAGGCAGGGCGGACCGGACGGCGGCCGCCCGCTCGGCGCCTACCCGGAGCGGGTGCGACGGTCGAACAGCTCGCTGAAGACGACCGTCGGGAACAGCGGGACGAGCCGGCTCGGCGGTCGGCCCTTACCGTCGGTCTCGCGGACGGTGACTCGTTCGAGCAGGCCGGCGTCGGCCAGCTCGTAGAGCACGCGCCTGACCGTCGACGCCGAGAGGTCGACGCCCGAGCGCGCCGCGATGGTCTCCGTCGCCACGCCGACGGTCGAGCGCTCGTCCTCGGAGAGCCCGGCGAGCTCGTAGAGGAGCCGCTGGCGGCTCTCGGGGAGCGCGAGCACACGCCCCAGCGCCACGCAGGGCCGGGGAACGCCGTCGACGCCGGCGTCGACGTCGCCGGATCGGATCGTCGACGCCCCCGACCGCTCCGCGTTGACCGCCGCGCCCATCACGGCGGCGAGGGCGTCGTGGGCGTCGCCCGCGGCCCACTCGACGACCTCGCGGATCTGGTCGTGGCTGAGCGCGTCTCGGCCGAGCCCCGTCGAGCACCGGCTCGTCAGCAGCTCGACGAGCACGTGTCGGCGGTACTTCGCGAACTCGACGGTCGTCTCCGGCTCCCAGCCGATCGCGTCCGGCGGATCGCGGCCGAGGAACGCGGGGACGAGCCGCTCGCCCACGTCGTTCAGCCAGTCGATCAGCGTCGCCGCCGTCGGCGTCTCGGCCTCGTTCGCGTGGTCGACGGCGACGACGAGGTCCGGACCGGTGCGCATCGCGTCGCGCAGGGAGGCGGCCAGCTCCTCGGTCCCGATCCCGTGGTCGGGAACGGAGTCGTCGCTCATGGCGGCCAGCATCGCGTGGTACAGTCGGAAGCGGGTCGACGCCCGCCGGGCGTCGACGTAGACGAACCCGGGGATCGTCGGTTCGACCGCCCGCGTCGTCGTCTGGATGGCCCGACGGGGGCCGCTGTGCGCCGCGAGCCGGTCGAACAGCGAGGAGACGACGGCGGACTTCCCGCTCCCCTTCGGGCCGTACACGTAGACGCTCGGCGGGAGCGACCCGGAGAACGCGGGCTCGAACACGTCGAGCAGGCGCTCGATGGCCGGGCCGCGACCGACCGGCGAGTCGACGTGGGTGACCGGGGAGACGGCCTCGAAGTCGGCGAGAACGCTCATGCCCGCGTCGTAGCCGAGCCGTCGCTCGATCCGGTCGTCGATGTTCACGGGCCCCCCTCCGTGATCGCCGAACAAAACTGTCGCGACTCGCGGAGCGCGCGCGGCGGCGCGGTCGGGCGGGTTCGGCGCGCCGACCGGCCCGTTACCAGTGTTCGGGTTTGTATCGGTTGATGAGCGCCGTGGAGACGACAAAGACGACTCCGCTGATGAGGCCGGCTATCACGCCGACGACGAGCCGAACGGAGATCGTTCCCGCCGAGACCACCGCCGTCACGGCCGCGACGACTGCCATCACGACGAGGAGGTTCCGCCGATCCCGCCGGTCGAGCCCGAGCCGGTCCAACATACCACCACCTCCTCGGCGCGGTGATTAAATACCCCACGTTCGCTCCGCGGCGAGGGCTCACCGGACGCGCGCCCTCGACGGCGCCGACCGCGGTCGCGGGAGCGAGCGCGGGACTCGCCCGATGGAAACCTATACCAGCGTCGGGCGAACTACGACTGGTATGTCGAACGACCCGGGCGTGGAGGCGCTCCACACGGTCGACGACCGGAGCAAAGTTGTCGCCGTCCTGACGACCGTGGCCGCGTTCGGTGCCGGCATGTTCACCGTCGGCGACATCGAGTTCGTCTCGATCGCCGCCGCCGCGATCGGGATCGGCGCCCGGTTCGGCTCGGTGTGGTGGGGCGCCCGGATCTTCGTCGACCGCGACTCGGCGGCGGTCGCCGACCAGCCGACCGCGGGGCGCTACCACCACGGCGCGGTCGGAGTCGCGCTCGTTCTGGCGGGCGCGCTCGCCCTGATCGCCCGGTATCTCGGCGTCGAGGTGACGACGGTCGCCGTCGCCGCGTCCGCGGTCGCCGCCGGCGCGTTCCTCGCCTTCTCCGCGTTGCTCCCGGACTGACGGTCGCACCGGGGCGCCGTCACCGAGACACCGGTCGCTGTCCGGGCGATTCCGACCGACCGCGGATGAGCGATGTGCCATAATAAAAGACCCCTGCCGAAAGTGAGGACGCGTTAGATCCCCGTGCCGGGGATCCAGACGGCCCAGTTGAGCAGTCCGGCGATGACGAGCAGGCCGAGCGTCAGCGACCAGACCACGATGGCGGCCGCCGGCGGGTCGAAGTGCGTGTCGGAGTGCGCGTAGAACACGCGCTGCGACGCCTCACCGACGACCGCGGCGAACACGCCGAACAGCGCGCCGAACAGCAGCGCGGGCGCGGCGCCGAACGCCAGCGGCGCGGTCAGGTCGGCCGCCGAGAGGTCCGTGAGCGTCGTGATGCCTCCCTGCCACACGGAGAGGAAGGCGGTCGACCCCGCCAGCGTCATGTGGTGGGTGACCGGGATCCGGTCGACGCCGAGGTTCAGGAACAGCAGCGACCCGGCACTGATCCCGAAGCCGGCGAACACGGCGATGAGGCCGTGCCCGCCGGTGATCATGTTGTACGTGATGACGGCCGAGGCGAGACCGGCGAAGAAGCCGATCGCCGCGACGTGCGACCACTTGTACATGTTCGGCAGCCACGGCTCGACGGCGAGGCGGTCCTCGCTGGCCTTGCCGCCGTCGCCCACCACTTCGCCGGGCTCGCGCATCTGCTCGCGCTCGAACGGCCCCATGTCGAAGTAGCCGTTCGCCTTGTCGCTCACCTTGCCGACGATGCTGTATCCGAACACCGCCCGAACGACGAGGGCGCTGATGACGATGCTCACCGGGATCGGGTCGACCGGGATCGCCAGCTGCCGGGAGAGCTGCTCGATGAGGACGCCGAAGACGCCGAAGACGGCCCCCACGGCGAGGATGTCGGGTTTACTCCCCAGCGCGAAGCCGATGTCCTTCGCGTTGTGGTAGTCGAATCCGGACTCCATATAGCCCTTGTTGGCAGCGTAACCGGCGGCCGCGACACCCCCCGCGAAGGAGATATGCGGGCCGAAGACGGGACCGAACCCGACGTCCACGCCGAATCCACCGCCGCCGAGCGACCCGCCGATCACGAGGAAGCCCGTGAAGATGAACGCCGGCAGGGCGCCGAGCGCCGCCCCGAAGGCGCCGCCCGCGAGCGCCCCGAGAAGGATCGCTGGATTGGTCAGGCTCTGGATCACGTCGGTCGGCGCGCCCGGGTCGTAGCCGACCTGTAGCACGGTGTCGGCCGCGACGGCCAGTTCCGGCAGCAGTTCGACGCTCATCTATTCGTCCTCCTCGTCGATCGCCCAGTTCTTCGAGCGCTCGACCGCGTCGTCCCAGCGGCCGTAGAGTTTGTCGACATCGGCCTGGTCCTTCTCGGGCGTGAACTCGCGGTCGATCTGCCAGTTGTCGCGCAGCTCGTCGACGTTGTCCCAGTAGCCGACCGCGAGCCCGGCGGCGTACGCCGAGCCGAGCGCGGTGGTCTCGTCGACCTCGGGCCGCGCGATGTCGGTCTGGATGATGTCGGACTGGAGCTGACAGAGGAAGTTGTTCTTCACCGCGCCGCCGTCGACGCGGAGCGTCGTGGTCTCCACGCCGGAGTCGGCCTCCATGGCCTCAGCGATGTCGCGGGTCTGGTAGGCGATCGATTCGAGCGTCGCCCGGACGATGTGCTCCTTGCTCGTGCCGCGGGTCATCCCGACGATGGTCCCGCGTGCGCGGCCGTCCCAGTGCGGCGCGCCGAGTCCCGTGAACGCCGGGACCATGTAGACGCCGTCGGTCGAGTCGACCGAGCGCGCCAGCTCCGCGGTCTGTGCCGCGTTGTTGATCAGGTCGACGTCCTCGAGCCACTCGATGGCGGCGCCGGTGATGAAGATGGACCCTTCGAGCGCGTACTGGACGGGCTCGCCGGACATCTGGAACCCGATCGTCGTCAGCAGTCCGTGGTCGGACTCGACGGCGTCGGTCCCGGTGTTCATCAGGTAGAACGAGCCGGTGCCGTAGGTGTTCTTCGCGTCGCCCTCGTCGAAGCAGGTCTGGCCGAACAGCGCGGCCTGCTGGTCACCGAGCGCGCCGGCAACCGGGACCTCCTCGCCGAGGAAGCCGTCGGCGTCCGTGTGGCCGTAGTAGTCCTCGTCGGAGGAGGGGCGTACCTCGGGCACCATCTCCTTGGGCACGTCGAACTCGTCTAAGAGCTCGTCGTCCCACTCCAGTTCCCGGATGTTGTACAGCATCGTCCGGGAGGCGTTCGTGACGTCCGTGATGTGGTTGCCCGTCAGGTTGTAGATGAGCCACGAGTCGATGGTGCCCATCACGAGTTCGCCTGCGCGAGCGCGGTCGCGGAGGTCGCCGCCGCGCGAGCTCTGCATCTTGAGCGGCTCCGCGTTGTCGAGGATCCACTCGGTCTTGGTCGCCGAGAAGTACGCGTCGGCCTCGAGGCCGGTCTTCTCGCGGATCTCCTCGACCTTCTCGTCCTCTTGTAGCTCCTCGACGCGGTCGGTCGTCCGACGGTCCTGCCACACCAGCGCGTTGTGGACCGGCCGTCCGGAGTCTTTGTCCCAGACGATGGTCGTCTCGCGCTGATTGGTGATGCCGATGGCCTCGAGCTGATCGGCGTCGAGCCCGGCCTCGGCGAGCCCGTCGAGGACGACTTCTTGGGTGTTCTCCCAGATCTCGATCGGGTCGTGTTCGACCCAGCCCGGGTTCGGGTAGATCTGTTCGTGCTGTTCGTAGGCGTTCGCGACGACCTGGCCCTCATGGTCGAACACCATGAATCGAGTCCCGGTCGTCCCCTGGTCTATCGCACCGACGTACTGTGTCATGTTGTGGATCCCTCCTGTGGCGCTGGTCCGCGTGCGTCGGCGACCGGCTCGGCCTCGTCGTCGAGGGCGAATCCGGGGTCGCGTTCGCCGTCACGGCGTCCGACCGTCGAGGCCGACCCGTCCGGAGCCGGACCGAAACGGCCGGAAGACGCACCGCCGCCGCCGCGACATATCTTCACGGAAGCTACCACGCCGATCGTGAACATAATGTACTACCATAATAATCTTCCT
This sequence comes from Halorubrum ezzemoulense DSM 17463, assembly GCF_002114285.1. Classification (GTDB taxonomy): domain Archaea; phylum Halobacteriota; class Halobacteria; order Halobacteriales; family Haloferacaceae; genus Halorubrum; species Halorubrum ezzemoulense. The sequence continues at coordinate 9,764 of NZ_NEDJ01000018.1, read as the reverse complement.
GTTGAAATCCGGACATCGGCGCGAATGAAAAAGTCTAGTATATAAATAAATCGGCGCTGGCAGGGATTACACTACTTGAATATCCGTGATAGTTATGGGTGGGGCACCTCGGGAGGTAAAGTAAAGTGGTCGGGGTCCAAGTGGCTCGCATGGACAGACAAGTGGACGTCGTCGTCGTCGGTGGGGGCTCGACGGGGTGCGGCGTCGTCAGGGACCTGGCGCGACGGGGGCTCGACGCGGTCCTCGTCGAGAAGGGGAACCTGACGCACGGCACGACCGGACGGATGCACGGGCTCCTCCACAGCGGGGGCCGCTACGCGGTCTCGGACCAGAAGAGCGCGGAGGAGTGTATCGAGGAGAACCGAGTTCTCCGCGACATCGCGGCCCACTGCGTCGAGGAGACGGGGGGAATGTTCGTCAAGCGACCCGAGGACTCCGAGGAGTACTTCCAGGAGAAGCTGGAGGGATGTAAGGCGTGTAACATTCCCGCCGAGGTGATCGACGGCGAGGAGGCGCGCCGTCGCGAGCCGTACCTCGCGCGCGACGTCGAGAAGGCGATCGCCTTACCAGACGGCGCGATCGACCCGTTCCGGCTCTGCGTGTCGAACGCCGCGGACGCCCGCGAGCATGGCGCGCGAATCGAGACCCACGCACCGGTGACCGACGTGCTCGTCGAGGACGGCGAGGTCGTCGGCGTCGAGATCGAACACGAGACGGGACCGGGGAAGCGCGTCCACCGCGAGCCGGGGACGACCGAGGAGATCCGCGCGCGGCACGTCGTCAACGCGACCGGCGCGTGGGCGGGGAACGTCGGCGAGATGGCCGGCGTCGACGTGGAGGTGCGCCCCTCGAAGGGCGTGATGACGGTGATGAACACCCGGCAGGTCGACACCGTGATCAACCGCTGTCGGCCGAAGGGCGACGCCGACATCATCGTCCCCCACGAGACCGCCTGTATCCTCGGCACGACCGACGAGGAGGTCGACGACCCCGAGGACTACCCCGAGGAGGACTGGGAGGTCGACCTGATGATCGAGACGCTCTCGGAGCTCGTGCCGGCGCTCGAAGACGCCCGCACGCTCCGCTCGTTCTGGGGGGTCCGCCCGCTGTACGAACCCCCGGGGACCGGCACCGAGGACCCGACCGACATCACGCGCGACTACTTCCTCCTCGACCACGGCGACCGCGACGACCTTCCGGGGATGACGACCATCGTCGGCGGGAAGCTCACCACCTACCGGATGATGGCCGAGTCCATCTCCGACCACGTCTGCGAGACGCTCGGCCACGAGGCGACCTGCGACACCGCCGAGGCGCCGCTGCCGGGCTCCGAAGACCCGGCGCGCATGGAGGAGCTGATGGACGAGTTCGGGCTCCGGTCGCCCGTCGCGCGGCGCTCGGGCCAGCGGCTCGGCTCCCGGGCCGACGACGTGCTCGACGAGTACAACCCGAACCCGATCGTCTGTAACTGCGAGAGCGTGACCCGCGCGGAGGTCCAGGACGCTGTCGACGACGCCGGCTCCGACCTCAACGCGGTCCGGCTGCGGACCCGCGCCTCGATGGGGAACTGCCAGGGCGGCTTCTGTACGCACCGCATCGCGTCGGAGCTCGCCGAGGAGTACCCCGAGCCGGTCGTCCGCGACGCGGAAGACGAGCTGTACCAGGAGCGCTGGAAGGGCCAGCGCCACGCGCTGTGGGGCGAACAGCTCTCGCAGGCGATGCTGAACCACCTGCTCCACGCGACCACGATGAACCGCGACGGCGACCCCGCGAACCTCGACGGCGAGGTGGACTTCGGCGCGTTCGACGCGGGCGCCGACGCGCCGGGCGCCGACGGCTCCGGCGGCGACACGGGGACCGCGGCCGCGGACGGTGGCCGCGCAAGCGACGACGCGGCGACCGACGGGGGCCGCGCAAGTGACGACGCGGCCACCGACGGAGGGCGCTGATGGCGATAAACAGCGACGTGCTCGTGATCGGCGGCGGCCTCGCCGCGATCACGGCCGCGGTTTCGGCCGCCCGCGAGGGCGCGGACGTGCGGCTCGTCTCGCACAAGTCGAGCACGCTGCGGCAGGCCTCCGGGCTGATCGACGCGCTCGGCTACGTCCCGGCGACCGAGCCCGCGAAGCCGCTCCGGGACGGGCCGCCGACCGCGGGCCGGAACCTCGACCGCGACGAGTGGCCGGACCCGGAGGGGCCGCTCGCCGACCCGTTTGAGGGGATCGACCGGCTCCCCGAGTCGCACCCGTATCGGGTCGTCGGGAGCGACGCGCTCCGGGAGGGGCTCGACCTCTTCGACGACCTCGCGGGCGACGCGTACCGCGGCGGCCACACCGACCGCAACGCCCTCGTCCCGACGTTCGGCGGCGCGGTGAAGCCGACGGCGCGCTACCCCGCGGCCGCCGAGGCGGGGCTCGCGAGCGACGATCGCCCGATGCTGGTCGTCGGGTTCCGGTCGCTCACGGAGTACGACGCGCGCGCCTTCGCGGGGCGGCTCGAGGCCGCGGGCGTGCCGTTCGACGCCGCGGGCGCGGAGGTCGAGTTCGCGGAGGCGTTCCGCGCCGACGCGAAGATCACCCGGCTCGCGAAGGCGCTCGACCACGACGAGGAGATAGACGGCGTCCCCGCCCGCGAGGCGCTCGCGAAGGCGGTCGCGCCGCACCTCCACGACGTGGTCGACGAGGCAGGCGGCGTCGACCGCGTCGAGCGGGTCGGCTTCCCCGCGTTCCTGGGCGACGACCGGGGCGAGGAGGTCCGCGAAGAACTCGCTGACCGGCTCGGCGCCGACGTGTTCGAGATCCCGATGGGCCCGCCGAGCCTCCCCGGCCTGCGGCTCGAAGACCGCCTGTTCGACGCGGTCGACGCCGAGGGCGTCCGGTTCGAGACCGGGAACCCCGTCGTCGGCGTCGAGTCCGCGACCGACGGTCGCGTGGAGACGGTCGCGGTCGATCGGAAGGGTCGCACGGCGCCGTACGGCGCCGACGCGTTCGTGCTAGCGACCGGCGGGCTCGTCGGGAAGGGGCTCGACTCCGACCGGGAGGGGGTCCGGGAGCCCGTCCTCGACCTCCACGTCGACCAGCCGGACGACCGGTACGAGTGGTTCGTCGACGACGCGTTCGGCGACCAGCCGTACGCGCGGTTCGGGGTCCGGCCCGACGAGCGGTGTCGCCCCACGGACGCCGAGGGAACGGTACAGTACGAGAACGTGTTCGCGGCCGGCGGCGTCGTCGGCGGCGCGGACGCGGCGCGGGAGAAGTCCGCGAGCGGGGTGTCGCTCGCGACCGGCCTCGCGGCCGGGCGACAGGCGGCGACGGAGGCGAACCAATGACACGACACACGGACGACGACGGAGACGCGGGGGAGTCGAACGAGGCGACCGAGTCGAGCGACGGCGGCTACGAGGGGCCGACGCCGGGCGTCCCGGAGTCCGGCCGCGACGAGCAGCCGTCGGTGTTCGTCCCCGACGAGGGGGAAGCCGCGGAGACGGACGCGACCGCGGGCGACCGCGCCGCAACCGACGGCGGCGTCGAAAGCGCCTCGGCCGGAGCGGATTCGACCGAGCTCGACCCGGACGCGTACGACCCGGTCGACGTGTTCCCCGGCGGCGACCTCGACCTCCGCGAGGGGGCCGACTCCTGTTACAAGTGTACGAGCTGCGATACCTCCTGCCCGGTGGCTGAGGTCGACGACGAGTTCCCCGGGCCGAAGTTCCAGGGCCCCGAGCAGTGGCGGCTCAAACGGAAGGACGACCACGACATCGACGAGTCGATCACCTCCTGTTCGAACTGTATGCGCTGTGACGACGCCTGCCCCTCGGGAGTGCCGCTCTCCCAGATGCACAACGAGGCCCGCGGGCAGTTCGTCGAGCGCCAGATGGAGAAGCTCTCCGTCGAGTACATCCGGAATCGGGTGTTAGCGAACTACCGCACCTCGGCGAGCCTCGCGAGTATGTTCCCCCGGACCGCATCGTTCGCGATGAACTTCGGCCCCGCGCGGTGGGCGATGGAGAAGGTTATGGGGATCCCGAAGGAGCGCGACTTCCCCGAGTTCGCCACGGAGACGTTCCGCGAGTGGTGGAAGGCGCGCGGCGGCGCACAGGTGGAGAACCCCGACAAGCGCGTGGCGTACTTCCACGGCTGCTACTCCAACTACAACACGCCCGAGGTCGGCAAGGCGTTGGTCTCAGTCTACGAGCACTTCGGCTACGAGGTGATGGTCCCGCCCCAGAAGTGCTCGGGCACGCCGATGTTCGCGAACGGGATGCTGAAGGACGCCCGCCGCCACGCGGAGACGAACGTCGAGAACCTCGTCGAGGCCATCGCCGACGGCGCGGACGTGATCGCCTCCTGTACCTCCTGTTCGCTGTCGCTGCGCCAGGAGTACCCCGAGCTGTTCGACCTCCACGGGATCGACGACGTCGCCGAGCACACCTTCGAGGCGCTGGAGTACCTCCGCATCCACGAGGACCTAGAGGAGGCGCTCGACGAGGCCGGCGGGCTCGACGACGAGCGCGCCTTCGCGTATCACGCGCCGTGTCACGCCCGGAATCAGGGGCTCTCCCGGCAGGCAGTCGAGACGTTCCGCGACGTCGACGGCGTGAAGATGGAGGACGTCGGCGACTCCTGTTCCGGCATCTCCGGCACCTACGGCTGGAAGGAGGAGAAGTACGAGAAGTCGATGGAGATCGGCGCGGAGATGTTCGAGCACATGGAGGACGCCGAGGGCGAGGTCGGGATGACCGAGTGCCCGACCTGCGCGATGCAGATGGAACACGGGACCGGCTACGAGATCGAACACCCGCTCCAGCTGCTTGAGGACGCGCTGGGAGCGTAAGGTCCCGTCGCTCCGCCCCCGCGCCGGACCCGACTCGGCACGTCGCGGTTTCCCCGCTCACCGGTGGTTATCGGACGCGATAACTGTGCGAGAATCCTTATGAGGAGGACACGCCCACACCGGTACACGTGACACTCGAACAGTTTCTCGATCGCTTCGACGGCCCCGAGCGCTCCGTCGTCATCGTCAACCGGACCGACCCGGACCCCGTGCTGAACATGCTCGTGGACACGTTCGGCGACGACGCGGTGGGAGTGGTCGACGGCCGCGTGATCACCGGCTCGGGCGATCGACGAGTCACCGACGGCGCGGGGCCAGCCGGAGCCGCGAGCGGCGAGCGGACGCACGGTCTCACCGCCCGAGAACTGGCGACGACCGGCGTGCTCGACGATGACACCGGGACCGTCCCCTCCCTCGATGTCGAGGTGCTTCGCCGCCACGACGACGTTCCGTTCGACGGCGGCGACCCCGACGAGATCGAGAACCTCGTGCTGCTCATGGAGGGCGGCGAGGTGGTCGCCGGATCGACGCTCGCCGAACTCGGCGACGCGGTGCTCTTCGTCAACTCGGACCTGTACGTCACCGGCAGCCGGTCCCTCGGCGACGTCGATCTCCCGTCGGTGATAAGCGGCCTCGGCGACGCGACGTTCACGCTCCGCGGGTATCCCGAATCGAACCGACAGAAGCTGCTCCTCATCACCATCTCGCGGTTCATCGAGCGCGCGGCGTGGGCCGCCGGCGACGGCACCCTGCGCTCGTCGTTCCAGCGGCTCTCGCGGATCGACGACGAGGTCGGCACGCGGAACGTCTACGAGCGCGTCACCGAGACCGCCGTCGACACGCACCTCTACGGGGTCCCCGACAGGCTCCCGGCGGACCTCGACGCCGTGATCCACGCCGGGAACGACCCGGACTTCACAGATAGCTGGTTCGTGGTGTACCGGCCGCCGGAGGGACCGCACTCGGCCGCGAGCGACCCGAGTAGCGACCTCAAGCGCGGTGTTGAGGGCGGCGTCGGACTCCTCGCGGTCGAGACGGAGCCGCGAGTCTGGCGCGGGCTGTGGACGTTCGACGCCGACCGGATATCGCGGGTGAACCGGTACATCGAGCGGAACTTATAGCCTCGGTTACCATTTCTCACCGCGGGAGCCGCTCGTATCCAACCCGTGCGTTCATATTCTCGGAGCGGTGACGGGCGGCCATGTTCACGGGGCGGTCCGGTCTCCTCGACGACGGACGCCCGATGCGCGGATACGGGGTCGCGGTGACGCCCGGCCGCGACGGACCGCTCGTCTGCGTCGCCGGCTACGGCGAGCCGAATCGGCTGTACGCCCGGAAGGACGGCCGCTACGTCGACACCGCCTGCGGGATCGTCGCCGACGGGACGCGCCATGGGATGGGCGTGTGCGCGGCCGACCTCGACGCCGACGGCTGCGAGGAGGTGTACGTCCACAACTGCGCGCGCGGCGTCGACGGCGGCGACCCCGACCTCCTCTTGAGCCGACTGGAGGCCGACCGGTACCGCTGGACCGACGTGTTCGCGCGGGAGGTGAACGCCGACCGCCTCGACGTCCGCGCGGGCCGGTCGGTCGCGGCGCTCGACCGACTGGGGACCGGCCGGTACGGCGTCGCGGTCTCGGGCTACGCCGCCCCGCTCGCGTTCTACGAGCTCGGCGACGACGGCGAGGTGACCGACATGGCCGAGGCGGTCGGGCTGGAGGTCGACGGCGGCTGTCGGTCGCTGCTCGCGGTCCCGTACCGCTCCCGCGAGGGCGACCTGTTCGCGGGCGTCGAGGGGGGACCGAACCGGCTGTTCAGCAACCGCGACGGCCACTACGACCGCACGGACGGCGGTCCCGCCCTCTCCGATCCCAGCGGCGACACCCGCGGCGCGGCGGTCGTCGACGAGGGCGGGACGTTCGCGCTCGCGGTCGGCAACGAGGCCGCGCCCAGCCGCCTCCTGCGCTGTTCGCCGGCGGGCGGCTACGACGACGTGGCCCCCGCTCCGCTCCGCGAGGTGGGCGCGGTCCGGACGGTCGTCGCCGCGGACTTCGACAACGACGGGCGCGAGGAGCTCTTCTTCAACGTCTGCGGCGCGGAGAACCGGCTGTTCGAGCGCGTCGACCGCCCGGGCGAGCCGCCGGAGTGGGAGCCCGTCTCGCTCGGGGCGGCCGCGGAGCCGGACGGGTTCGGCACCGGCGCGGTCGCGGCCGACGTCGACGGCGACGGGGCCCTCGAACTCCTCGTCGTCCACGGCGAGGTCGCCGCGCAGCCGGTGACGGTGTACGGCGCCACGGACGCGCCCGACGCCGGCTGGCTCCGCGTGCGCCCGACGACGCGGCAGGGCGCGCCGGCGCGCGGCGCGGTCGTCACGCTGGAGACCGCCGACGGCGTCCAGCGGCGGGCGATCGACGCGGGCGGCGGCTGTCTCTGTCAGACGGAGCCAGTCGCGCACTTCGGGCTCGGCGGCGCGAAGCCGCTGCGCGTGGACGTGCGGTGGCCCGACGGCCGCGAGCGGACCGTCGTCGGGCCGAGCCCCGACCGAGAGATCACCGTCGAACACCCGTCGCGCAGGGCGACCGCCCGCGACGCGCGAACGAGGCGGTAGCTGCCGGACCCGTCCCGCCGAGGGTCGGGCGTCGTCGTGGCCAGAACTGCCGCCCTTCGCGGGTTCAAGTGCCCCCGGACGTACGGGGAGGTATGGTAGATCCGACCTCGGACCTCGAGGAGGACGTCGACGAGGAGTCCGCGCCCGGGTGCGCCACGTGCGGCCAGCCGGCGCTGGGGAGCGGTCGTCGAACGATCACGTGGGTCGACGGCGACGACATCGTCCACCGACACTTCTGCTCGGAGTCGTGCCGCGAGGAGTGGGACGACGAGCGGCCGTCTGCGGGAGGGTAGCCGGGTCGGCGCGGGGGCGCCGCGACCGGACACCGCGGTTCATTGCGGCGAAGACGGCGGCGGGAGGCTTTTTGCCCGCGGGGGTGGTAGCGTCCGGTATGATATCGCTCGACGAGGCCGTGACGGCCCGACTGGAGTCACACGGGGAGCGCTTCGAGGTCCTGATCGACCCCGACGCCGCGCTCGCGATCAAGCGCGGCGAGTTCGACGGTGACTTAGAGGAGGTCATCGCCGCGGAGGACGTCTTCGAGAACGCCTCGCGGGGCGACCGACCGGCAGAGGAGGATTTAGAGACCGTCTTCGGCACCACTGATCCGCTCTCGATCATTCCGGAGGTCGTCGAGCGCGGGGAGATACAGATCACCGCCGAGCAGCGCGCGGAGATGCAAGAGCGGAAGCACAATCAGCTGGTGACCACCATCACGCGCAACGCCGTGAACCCGCAGATGGACGACTCGCCGCACCCGCCCGAACGGATCGAGCGCGCGCTGGATGAGGCCGGGTTCCAGATCGACCCGATGGAAGCGGTAGAGAACCAGGTCGACGACGCGCTCGACGCGCTGCGACCGGTGATCCCGATCCGGTTCGAGGAGGTGACGATGGCGGTCCAGCTCCCGGCCGACTACGCGGGGTCCGGACAGGCGCAGATCCGGGAGTTCGGCGACCTTGAGCGCGAGGAGTGGCAGAACGACGGCTCCTGGGTTGGGGTACTCACCTTCCCGGCCGGGCTCCAGAACGACCTCTACGACCTCGTCAACGAGGTCACCTCGGGCGAGGGCGACGCCCGCGTGATCAAGGACAAAGACGAACTCCGGACCCGGTAACGGGTCCTGACGGCCCGGCGACGGCGACCGCGCCCGGAGAGCGACTGCAACGCCGACCGCGCTCGCGACACCGACCACGACGCGGACCGCGACTCTGCCCGTCGCCGCAGTTTCACCGCCTCCGAGAGGTTGATGTCCGCGGGGCGCGGTCTCGTATCGCATGCACCCACGCGCGGCGGAGTTCGAACGGCGGGCTCGGGAGCGGTACGGCGTCGAAATCGACGTGCTGGAGTTCGACGCCGGCACGGAGACGGCGGCCGCGGCGGCCGACGCGCTCGACCGCGAGACGGGCGCGATCGCGTCGACGATCGTCGTCTCGCTCTCCGGCGGCGACCGAGACGGAAGCCTCGTCGCCGCGATCACGAGCGGCGCGAACCGGCTTGACCTCGACGCCGTCGCTGACCACTTCGACGCCGACGACGCCGAGATGGGCGACCCGGGGCGCATCCGCGAGGTCGTCGGCTGGAGCATCGGCGGCGTGCCGCCCATCGGCCACGACGCCGCGCTCCCGACGGTGTTCGACCCGACGCTCACCGAGTACGACACCGTGTACGGCGCCGCCGGGACGCCGAGCGCGGTGTTCGCGGTCGACCCCGAGACGCTCGCCGACCTCGCGGACGCCGCGGTCGTCGACCTCACCGAATGAGGCGGCGTCGCGCCGGGCTCGACGCCGCTCCGACTCCGGCGTTGTTAATCGACGGTCGGTTTCGGGGGCGAGATTATTAAGACTGAGTTATGAAATAATAACTTTTTTCTATTAATCCGCGTTACAGATCGGTATGACTCACTCACGGCGGTCGGTGCTGCGGCGCGGTGCCGGGTTGGCGGTCGCGGGAACGGCGGCGTCGCTCGCGGGGTGTGCCGGGAACGGTGGCGGCGGCTCCGAGGGGTTCGACTCCGGGTACGCCGCGTTCTTCACGCTCAACGACTGGGCCAACGAGGTCGCGGGCGACAACGCGAGCTTCGAGGACCCGGTCGACGTGGGCCAGCTCGGCCACGGGTGGACGCCCGACGGGACCCTCGCGGCGGACGTCGCGGCGACGGACGCGTTCGTCTACCTCGACAGTCCGGAGTTCGCGTGGGCGCAGGACCTGGCGGCGACGCTGGAGAGCGACTACGACACGGTCGCCACGGTCGACGTGCTCGACGGGCTCGAAGGCGATCTGCTCGAGTGGAACCACTCTCACGGGGAGAGCCACGACGGGG
>NZ_NEDJ01000017.1 GCF_002114285.1 Halorubrum ezzemoulense DSM 17463 | reverse complement strand
GTACCCCTGTTATAGCCATCTTCATCGGCCTAACTAGACGTAGAATTCGTGAATTTGCCACGATTAGCAATGGTCAGCAACGTATATAATAAATCTTTTTATTGGAATGAGTAAGTAGTAGGTAGAAGGTTGTTTACGCTTGTTCTTATTGTGGTTTGTATTTGTTTAAGTACTTTAGCTGCTGTCCGACTTAGACCGGCAGACAGTCTGGACTCAGAATTACGGACATCCCCGGGGGCGGGCGGTAGATATATCGACTCTTTGCGACCGTCACTGAAACATAGTTTATTAGATGGTCTCTATACGAGATCGTGACTACTGAACCCGTGAAGGCTGTTTTCAGTCATTAGCGGGTCATTCTAAAGTACACGTGAACTGAGTCTCTCAGTTTCCTTTTGAATCTGACTTCCTCTTTCCTCCGTGAATTGCGGACATCCCCGGGGGTGGGGGAGGTAATCCTCAAACGGCTTCATCATTCTCGATTAACCGACGTTGGCTCAAACATAGACTCCTACCGGGGAACCTACTACCCCCGGCCTAACGAGCCGTGTAGTGAGATCCAATAGTAACTAACGTACTTTCACAGCTAAATCCGTGGTCTCCTGTTCGAACCACTACACCTCCGAGGCCACGTGGAAACTACTCGCAACCAAGATTACTACAATACAGACTTGACAGCGTAGTTTGTCACTATATCCCGTGAAATTGCGGACATCCCCGGGGGTGGGTGAAGTAGTAGTGTTTTAGATTTTGAATTGGCGAGTGAGGCGGGTCCCCTGCGCCACCATGTGCGGGGCTCTTGACTGGGAACATACTACCTGTCCTGTTCTGAAGATCAGCGTCAAACCAGAAGCCTCTGATTGAGTTCGTGAGTGTCTCCTCTGCCTGGAAACGGAGAAGGCTCAATCACGCTCGCTCTTGGAGTCAACTGGGCCTTTGTACTGTGAGCGTATCTGGTCCCCCTCTCGCCACTGCCAGTAGTAGTAGCGATTGTCGTTGATCTCCTTGATCGTGATCGTCGCTTTGGCCGGGACGTCATCCGGAAGATCGTCTGGTCGCTCTTCAACCTCTTCTTGATCTGCCGACTCCTCGAGACGGGTCTCTCGTTCCTTGTGCTCGGCGAGTGCTTCAGCGTATGTCGCAACGTCTCGAAGCTGCTCCGGGTCCGACTCGTTGAACATGTTGACGATCTCCGTCGGGAGGTTCGCCGGTGGGGTCGGGGGTTCGTAGGCCATCGGCTACTCTCGTGTTAACCAACATGGTCTCCGAATCCATAGTTTTGTTGGTTAAGACGGTGGAGACGACTCTCGTGCCTGCTGACTGTAACACTAATTGAAACTCGAGGTTCTCGCCACGGTCGACCGCGGCGACACGATCTCCGAGCTCGCGACGAAGCTCAACCACAGCGAGAGCTACCTCTCTCTTGCCGTCGCCGACCTCGTTGAGAAAGGGCTCGTCTGCTCTGTTGAATCCGCAGAAGGCGACGAGATAGCGTCGCTCTGAAGACAGTAGCGAAGCGGAAGAGTCGAATGTGACTAAACTCCTCTTCCGCTTCGTTAAGCAAGCCGCGTCGCTGGCTCAAAAGCGCTGTGCCGCCAGTCCAACGGCGGTGAGCGATCCGACTGGCAATGGATTTCCCGGTTGGAAACATGTCACACTCCATTTTTTGCGGGTTCACATGGACGCGACGTACCGCGAGATCGTCGATTGGGCGAGTGAGATGGATCGCGTTCGTGGTCCATTACAACTCGCTCGAACGGCATTTCCCGTACCCTCAACGCTGTATCGGTCGTTTGAGAGGGTACCCATGTCTGTGTGGCGCGGCTTCTTTTGGGAATCTGCGACCATTTGCGATCCAGGCTCGCACGGAGCCATCGATGCCAGGTTCTTCGACCGCGAAACGGCATCGAGACACTACCAACACCGCTCGGATCGCCACATACGCACGCTCAAAACGACAGCGCTCGTCGATACAGATTCGTGTGCCATCCTCGATCTTCACTGCTCGGCACACTGGCCTCACGACACCCAGACTGGCCATCGAGTCGCCCTTCGTAACACCGAGAAGATCGAGAGTCTCGCTGGCGATAAAGGCTATGACGACCAATCTCTCCGGGACGCCCTCCGGTCAGAGGGCGTCCGTCCCTTGCTGCGCCACCGGCTGTTCGCTGCGTACGATCACGCGCACAACGCACGGTTGGACAGCGAGTTATACGGCCAGCGCTGGATGGCCGAGACCGCCTTTTCGGCCATCAAGCGTCGGTTCGGCCCCGCTGTCTACCCTCGCGCGTGGTACCGCGAGTTCTGCGAACTCGTGGTGACCGCCGCAGTCTACAACCTCGAACAGGCTCTCAAACAGTGATCCCCACGCCGTCATCGGATTCAACAAAGCTGTTCTTTACGTACGGAGCTTTCAACCTCGACCGCAGAGGTGGCACCGCAGCCAACTATGTGACAGCGCTGAGTTCCAAAGGTGGCGATAGAAATTGGATCGACGACCCTGCTGAGATCGAGTCGCGTCCGGTTCATCACGACTCCTAAGACCCACTCAATTGAGATGGGGGAAACTGTGCTACACATTCCAGAACTCTTCGCCGTTGACCTTGAACGACGAAACACTATTCAGGTCCTGGAGACGCTGAACAGCATCCTCTCGCTGCACTCCGTACACCTCCATCACTTCCGGAATAGCCACAGGCCCGTACTCCTCAACGAATCCCTGTAGTTCCTGAGCCTCCTGCTCCTCTATCCCCTGGAACGTGAACTGGGTCTTGAAGTCCGAGTACCGGACACGGCCATTCTTTGGAACCGGATTCCCGTGGATCTCCATAAACGTGAACGGAAGCTCACCCCGCTCTCCGATCTCCAGTTCCACATCATCCAGATCTTCCTCGAACCGCTTCCGGTCCAAGTCGATTTCTGACGCCAGGTCAATCAGGACGTCCTCTTCGTTGATATCGCGGCCAGCTGCAACACCACGACGCCACAACGCCCTAATATAATCCATTCCCCGGTACTGCTGGATAGCTGCCTCAAACGCCTTGTTGACCAATTCCGTAGACTCCGGCGGATCATCGTCCCAGAACGAGGGATCAACCGGCATACTACACTGCTGTCCGGCGTCGATCCACTTCTGCTTCTCCTGGTCCGGATCAACTTCACGGACTGGAGCCGGTTTGTAGAAGAGGTCGATCTCTTCCCCGAATCTCTCTTCGACACGTTTCATCACCGGTTGGACACCCCAAGACATCGCGCTCAGCGCATCGACTTCCTAGACTACGGTAACGGTCTCATCTTCTTCCTCGTCCTCGTCTTCATCTTCGTCGGCGTCCTCCTCTTCCGTGTCCTGCTCTGTCTCGGGGTCCTCGACGTCGTCTTCCCGTTCTATATCCGGTTCCTCGACGTCCGATTCTTCGGTCAGGAGATATTCGAAGGGCCCTCGCGGACAGACGTTCTCGATCGTTAGGACCGGAACGCTGTCAAGATTCTCGTTGCTCTCAAGTCGATATTGGGCGTTTCCGAGCGTCGCGACAAGCTGTTTTCGTCTTCGCTGTAGATCCGCGTTCTCGCTCGCGTAGGTTCGTGGTGGATGGAAAACGAACACTGACGGGTCACAGAGGAGTAACGACTCACACCGCCGTCATGAGGGCCTTGAGTCGAATCCCGATCTTGGAATCCGAGTTGTGTATCGAGAACCTTGTCAGCGCAGGCCTTCGCTCCCGACGAGCTACAGCCACTGAGCAAAGGGGTGCAGTGGACTGATTCGATATCGAGATCATGTTGCGATGCACGTTCTACCGCGGATTCGTTGTGTAGTTCTTCATTAAGAAACGATCCGAGTGGTCCATTTCCTCTCGGTGGATCTGGCGTGAAAAGCTCAATACTGAGATCCATGTCGGCGATCGTATTGAGGTACTCCTGACGAACGGGGTTCTCGCTGGATAGAACGCGACGCGGGACTGAGACACGGATTGGTCGCCCCATCAATGGAATATCGGGTTGTGGAACCGATAAGTAAATATTCCAAGAAAAATCGTCTCACTACCAATCATGTATTGTCGAGTTTACCCGGTGTCGACAATATCTGATATTCAGTAATAGATCTAGCTACCAAATACATACCCACAGTGTGGGCAAAAATTGACGTTATTATAGTCCTTCAATGATTCCTCACATTCGGGGCAAGACTGAGCATCGTCTTGATAAATATTTGTGTTAGAATCGGATCGTTCATTTGAGGATTGTTCAATTATTTCAATAGATTTAACTGCATATTTGCATCCATTAAAAATTAAATTATTTGATGTGGCTACCTCAGCCCGACAAACCTTTTTTCCGCCATTAGACTTCAATATAAAATTAATATAGAAGGTCCCCCCCATGCTCCTATTAGTATCTGAAACTTCAATGATCTCGTTATTTGGATATCCCTCATTTATAGCTTCTTTCGCTTCCTGTATTGCCCGTGTTAATTCTGCCATGTCAGAAAGGACTCTTTCCCAAGAGAAAAAAACTTGACCGGCTTCGGTTACTTTCGGTTGCTCTCATCTCCATTCTGGAGGCGTGTCTGGCGAGCGAGTTGATCCTGTGTGGCTGGCTATCTACACAACGCGTACGTTCGACTATCAAAAACCCGTTGAACGGCTTACAACGGTCACCGAGGTCAGTAGCTACCTACTCGCCACCGAAAATTCGCCTGACACTTTCTGCTACGACATACTCGAGGATATCGTGGCGCCGGTTTTTCTCGCCATACAGTTCCCTTGACTCGATAATGTATCGATACTAATCGATACTGCATACATCGCGAGGGAATGGCGTGCGCTCACGGTTGACGACAGAGCTTTTGAGTCCGTGCTGGAGCGTGCCGATGAACAGAACAGCTCTGCGACCACCTGTCAGAGGCCTTCCAGCAGTTCCTGCGGGACAATGTGAAACAGAGCAAGAATGATTCCGATCTCGACGTAGCACCCCCTCCAGAGGGGGGTCCGTGGCGTCCCGTATTCGCCACGCTCGCGCTCGTCGGTGGTTCGCAAATCTAAGCAATCCATCTCAATGACCCGACCTCAGATGGGCTTCCCGAAACGCAGCGCCCAGCAGACGGGATTCGGTGGGTGTTATGATACTGAAATACACACGATATTGCGGTCGTGCTCGAATTAGGTGACGCTGACCGTGAGTCGATTGCGGAAACAATCTCGGAGCTACCTATCGTTGACTAACCTTGGACTCTCCCTCAGAAATCTCCTTATTGGTGGTAACTGAACATAGGTAACCGTAGTGATCATAGGGAAGGTGTCTGTCCGACCCGCCTGCAACTTGATGAACTTCCAATCATCGCCACGCGACGTCGATTTGCTCCGCCCGGAGGGTTCCATCCTGGCTGATAGAAACGCTAGAGACCCCCGCGTCACCGGGATTATGTACTGCCCGCTGGTAGTCGGGATCGCTGTCAGTCCGCGTTGGTGGGTGTGTCCAAAGAGACAGGCGTCGACACCAGCCGCCGCCAGTGCGACCCGAAGCGCCACGGAGCCGAAATGGTAGTCTCTGTCGTGTGAGTGCTGTCCGCGGATGTCGAACGGTACATTGAACGGGGAGATGTGGCTTGCGACGACGGTCGGACCGTTGGCTCCCTCTACCAATTCGACGAGCGTTTTGAAGCGGGCATCCAGCCGAGCGAGCGAGGTCTCGAACGAGGGGTTCGTCGCCTCGGTGCCAAGTTTGTGTGCAAGGTTCACTCTAGAGAGGTCTCCGGTAAGGTATTGCCCTGCCGCACGGAGAAGAGTGCTTGCGACGACATCTGCCGTCTGTGCCTCGTCTTGGACCGGGATATCTGGGTAGTCAGGGGACAGCAGGGCTGGCGTGAAGTCGAACTGCTCACAGCCCCATCCGGCGATGGCGAGTGACCACTCTGCCCCGACGACCACGTTTCGAGTAACGCTGTGAAGTGGGTGGACGTTCGTGAGCCCCTCACTCAGCCGCTGTCGACGGGACCGTGATTCCTAGGTACTGCAAGTACTGGAACTCCCTGCTCATCGAGACGCTCAAGGAATGCCCGGCCCTGTTCTTCGTATGTTTCGCCAGCGGACACGGATTTGGCATGCTCGCGGTTCTCGTCGATCACTTTCCTATCGTTCCGTCATCAGCCTCGATCAGCGATATCTCCACCGGGCGGGTCTTCAACGGTACTGACGCGAGTTCGCTCCTGACGCGATTGAATCCACTCACTGACCCTACTACTTATCACTGGAGTTCGGCGATTGACGGCAAGCCAAGCTGGGCAATCCTTGACGACGAAACAGAGATTCTACACGTTCGGGCACATGATTGTCCGATGCCAGCGACCCCGCTCCACCCGACTTGCTACGACTGTATCACGAGTGAGTTCTCCGACGACAGTGAGTTCGTTTTCATGTGGAAGACAACCCGTGTAGAAGAACTCAGCCAGCGATCAGGTGGGTTGAACCCTCTACACGTCCAGACGGGGTCGACTACGCGGTCCAACCAGCTGGGACCATATTGGCGAGTTGTTTGACATGCTGTGGTCAGATGTATTCGGAACCGTTCAATACGAAATCGGAAGGAACTCGCGCCTGCTGTTACAGCACTGCGGTGCCTGTTCCAATCCGATGGACGCACGGCTCCAGCAATGTGCGAACTGTGTTACCAGTCGCGCGACGGACGGCTTCCCCGGCGCCGATTACATCATGTTCGTGAAGATGATCCGTCCAGAAGATGGGATGATACGCGAGAGCTCGTTCCCAGGGCTTCATGAGGCGCAACAGGGACGAGCGGTACCACCACGGTTCGGATCGGAAAGTGAGGAGTCTACCCGAAATAATCCTAATGATACCGGTGACACCAGGATCTACGAGACTTGACCGTGTTCGGGAGTGACTCTATCAACCTCTACAGCTATATGTACTCAACAACATAGTGATTGAAGAGGGCAGTACAACATTATTTTGGGTCATAAATTCTCGTATCCGAGTTGTCGTTGTTAGATACCTCCGTACCGCATTCTGGACAAAAATTTACATTATCATAGATTGTGAGGTCACTCCCACACGCCAAACAATCCTCCTTGCCATGGGTTTCTATGTTGTTCATGCTCACTTCTTTCCCTTCAAGTGCGTACAGTTTGTACTCGTCAGTTGTATAATTCACAGAACTTACAAAAATAACTCCATCAGCCACTACAGGTGATACAACACTACCATTCATTTTAAAACGCCAGTTACCGTTGCCAGTATCCGCATCTATAGAGTATAGGAATGACTCGGGATTAGAGAGATTATTAACTGGGTTTTTGAACATGCTGGTCCCGACATAGACTTCATCACTAGCTATCATAGGAGAGGTGTTCACCCTACCTTCCGTTTGAAAACGCCAATCGCAATTGCCTGTCTCGGCATCTAGTGCGTACATATAGTTATCGTCGCTTCCAAGGTAAACTGTACCGTCTACTACCGCTGGTGATGTAGACACATGACCTCCAGTCTGATATCGCCACTTGACCGAACCAGTAGTTGCGTCTAACGCGTATACGTGTTTGTCGTGGCTTCCAATATAAACCGTACCATCAATTACTGTTGGTGACGATGATTCAATATTTCCGTCAGTTTTGAAATCCCACTTCAGCGCACCAGTCTGAGCATCCAGCGCATACATATTATTATCATTGCTTCCAATATAGACAATGTCATTTACTACCGCAGGTGATGAGTTTAGGGGAGCGTCAGCGTTAAATTTCCATTGTTCGGTTCCCCTTGATGCGGATAGTGCATACACGTAACCGTCAGTGCCTCCAACGTAGACCGTACCATCTACTACCGCTGGTGACGACCGTACCCAACGATTCGTCTGGAATCGCCAATCACAATCGCCAGTCTCAGCATCCAGTGCGTACACGTAGTTGTTGTCGCTTCCAACGTAGACCGTACCATCTACTACCGCTGGGGACGAATGGTTACCTCCGTGTGGGGTATTCGTGCTGAAGCGCCAGCGTTCGGTACCACTGGTTTCAATAGCAACAATATCGCTCTCTGTTCCAACGTATACTGTCTCGCCCCAGATCGAGACATGATGTATGCCTCTTGGAAATGAGCGGTCCCATTGAGTTGTTACTTCGCCGCTTGGTCCACGTTGCGTTTCCAAAGAAAACCGATGGGTCGGATTAAACATACACACTTCGTCCATATTGATGGTAAGAATTTGTAGTCAGATGAAAGGAAGGCATTGATGAGATAGCTCTTATGGGGTGAAAACCTGCTACGTTCTTCTGTAGGAGATTGTTGATACAGTCGTTGCTAGCTGAGTGGGAACACTAATCGATCTTCTAAGCACCTCTACCGTGGACTCCCAATTTGGTTCACGCAGCGTAAATCGCAAGATCGCAGTCCATCAACAATGTGCTCCACAAGAGCGTTGTCGCGTTTTGCCCTACACCTAGGAGTGTACGCGGTCTGCGGATGACAAATGGAACCGTCACCTCGCAGGTCGACTACGATATCAAAAAGTACGAGTGACACAGTCCCGTCTGCTCATAGGGCAACGATTTTAAGGAGTAGAATCTGGTTGATAGCGCCACTCAGGCTCAGGATGCGAGGATGGTCTTCGGGAAGTACCGCCTTCTCTGTCATGATGATTGACGACACAATCAGCACGTACGTTGTCTCCGACTCGTTGAACAAGCATATGAAAGCAACTCCAGCGTTGTTCTTATATTTATACGCAAAGAATTGGTTATATGGCACCAAAATTGAAAAGAATACAAAAAATACAGGAAGGAAATTATATTTTAATTTCGCACAAAGGACTGCCTTATGAAGTACAGGACTACCAATCAACAAACGGAACGGCTGAAATCAAGGCTAAAGGTGTGTTCTCTAATGATGACGTTGTTGAATTACAGTTAGATCTAAACGATCAAATACGGGTTCCATCTGTCGAAGAACGAGAAGGACAAATTGTCAATATTGGTAATAACGAAGAAGTGATTATTATGGATATTGAAAACTATGACACCTTTGAGATTTCTACGCCAGTAGCTGAGGGCCTTTCTTCTGGTGATACAATTAATTACATCCAGTATGAAAATAGCGGAAGTTTCTACAGAAAAATTGTCAGACCGGACAGACCTGAGTCTAGTAAAAATATTCCTACAAAAAATATATCAAACAAGGAATCAGAATTCTCAACCAAAGTATACTCCTCTGATAATACTAATAGTGATGTCCCACAGTCAAATTCACCCAACTATTGCTCAGGTTGTGGGACAGAACTTATGAAACCAAATGAAATAAGATACTGTCCACACTGCGGATCAGAAATCGGTCCTAGCTGAAGATTGACATTAGCGGCTCTGTTGAAATCCTTAGAGAGTCACATGTTCATCCTGTGATTCCATGAAATGAAGGCCATCCTGAAGTCGCAGGTCCTCCGGCCTACCGAGAAGACGATCCATCTGGTACGTCGAGCGGTTTCTCGATACTCATCGAAATTCTCTAAACACCACTATACACTTCCTCAACACGTTGCTCTGCTGTGTCTCAAAGAGCGGAAGAACACGACCTATCTTGGCCTGCTTGAAGAACTGATCGAGATGCCTCGCATCCGTCGAAGCTTGGCTTACCCGAACTCCCTGCGCCTTCAAAACTCTGTAAGGGGCTGTGTTGAATCGCCATACGGCAGCGAGGTAGGCTACTAAATCAAAGGGGCTGAAGCGGGAGAGTTCTGTTGTTCACGACCCAAATCTACCGCTTCATCGGAGAAGTTGTGCCGGTTGCTCAAAGAGTTGCTGGCGATGGAGGCTAATCCGCCGCCACCGCCCGGGGCGGCGGATTCGCCGACTACGTACTCGTTTCCCTCCACTGTCTGCGGATTTACCTCGATACGTCGTACCGCATGACGATCGACCTGCTCAAAGAAATGCCACAAATAACAGGAGAGATCGGCCTCGATGCGGCCGGTCTCCCCGCGCCCTCCACGTTGTGTATGGCGTTCAATCGGATCAGTATGAGCGTCTGTTGAGTGCTACTGCGCCAGTCGGCGCAGCTACACAATCTTTCTGAACACGCCGCGATCGACGCCACATTCTACGATCGCTCACCAGCGAGCCGCCACTACTGCCAGCGCATCAGCTACCGCGTTCAGAATATTAAAGTCACGAAAATCGTCGATACGGCGTTACAAGCCGCCCTTGACGTTCACTGCTCGACGATCTGAGACGGAAATGACGCAGACTTTGCCGAGCAGATCCCCCCGAAATGCGGGCGATCTGCTGTCTCTCTCGGCAGATAAGGCTACGACAAGCAATCGCTTCGTGAATGATTACGCGATCTCGGGATCAGACCGCTGATCAAGTACCGCATCTTCACTCCGTACGACCATGCGCACAATGCCAGAATCGACAATAACAGCTACAATCAGCGTTCTGTGACTAAAACCGTGAACTCGGCTGTGAACCGCTCGCTCGGCTTCGCCGTGCGAGCGCGGTCGTGGTTCTGTGAGTTCCTGTCGTCTATATAGCAAACGGTTCGTCAAACAGTGAATCTCTCCGCCTTACAGCGATTCAACACAGCCGTTTAATCGGCAAGCATGTCTGGGCAGTATGCGAAATTGTCACACTAATCAGTTTTTCGATGAGTCCAGTCGGTGACTCTCGCTACGACAGTGCTACCGGAGTGGTGGTAAACTGAGGGCCATGAGACAGCGTATCTAGGAAGGAGATTCTCACCGCCTCAGAGAATTGTAGTTGGCAGACTCGATGTCCGCTAATTGCGGCTTAATTCAGATTCCTTCGTGTCGCTTTGTCCTTGTCACCTGGCTCTTGTTCTCGAATTGCCCAACCACCGTATCGGCTTGTTTGAGCTGCTCGATCTGCTGTTGGGATTGATTGATGATCGTTTGGCCATCTTGACTCGCGATCGTTTGGCCGTGGCCTGCGATGATCGTCGAGGCCTGATCTGCATCGCCAGTCGACGCGGCGTGTCTGGCTTGGGCGTCCGCAAAGCGGGCCCGGACAACGTCATTCTCCGCGTATTGCCCTGCATTAGGGACGTAATTCACATACAGGTCCATCTCCTGGAGGGTGTCGTTATTCTGCGTCACCTGAATATTCGCCACTGTCCGTTGCGTATTCAGCTCCCCACTTGGCGCTTCGAACCGGAACAACAGTTGCTGGGTTTGCTGATTTTGGAGGTTTGGTAAGCCGGCTGTGAGGCGTCCGCTAGTGCGATCCACATCGACTTCCTGTACCTGCGGTTGCCTCCGGTAGATCTCGCCGATTTCGATCCCTTGGGGTTCGATATGGACTTGTGGACTAGCAACGACAGTTTGGCTCCCTTTGTAGATGACGCGGTCGAAGAAGTCCATGATCTGGTTGGGACTGGTAATGTGGTCCCATTCCCCGTTGGACCCCTCGGCGATTGTACGGACGATGTCTTGGTTGTAATTCGTCCCCAGCCCTGCCGCGTACACCGAAATACCAGAATCTGACAGTTCTTGTGCGAGGCTACGGAGCTCAGATTCTGATGATTGGCCCCGATTGGGTTTGCCGTCCGTTAACAGCAGAATCGACTTTGCGACATCACGGCCACCTGGGAGCGATTGTAGTTCAGACCGACACCGCTCCAACCCATCTGAAATGTTGGTGTAGTCCCCGGTATCCAGATTGGAGATCGCGTTTCGAAGGTCCGACTTATTCATCCCACCCCACTTCGTTGCGGGGTACTCAACATCAGCAGAGGAATCGTACGTCACTAGGCTCACGTAGTCTTCATCGTTGAGTGAGCCGAGGACCTGCGAAGCGGCACTCCGAGCATTCTCGATCTTGTCTCCTTGCATCGAGCCACTAACGTCGATACAGAAGGCGATGTACTGCTGGGACTGACCCCGTTGGGTCCCGCCTTGAATGTCTAATTCACAGAACACTTGCCCACCGTCTGCGGGCAGGTTGGCACGGTTTAATTTTGCACTCAGCTGAGCAGACATACCCGAACTATTTGACAGGAGGGCAAAGTAGCTTTCCCCGCATCTCATCCAAATTCTTACTATATATTATATTTAATGTAGCGCACACAACGGAGTGACTGTATAGATTCAGCTAGGACCCCCGTGCGCTGGCGATCGATAACTCTCACTCAGGGTCTGGGAGTGGACGAGTCTCTGCGTCTTGAATCGGCACCGCATCCGACGCTGGCTCGCCGTAGGTCCGGTCTAGATCTGTTTTCCCGGCTTCTGCGATCGTTGGGCGCGATGGATCTCTGAACATGATCATCGAAATGTTATCTGCCCCACCTATGCGGTTTGCACGGCTGATGAGCCGCTCGATTGTAGCATCGAAGTCGTCCTTGTGTGAGAGGACGATCTCTTTAATCTCCTCATCAGTGATAACGGTTTCTTTGATTTGCGCTTTTACTGACTCTGGATCATTAGAACGAGAGAATTTCTCATAGAGTTCTCGGTTCTTTTCTTTGTGTGCGTCGACAAGGCCGTCACTTGTGAACAATACAATATCATCACCGAAGAGTGGCAATTGACGGAGTTCTGTGGTGAAGTTCATATTACCAACCAACTGGTTCACACTGTTCGAATCCGGGTGGACCCGTGACACAACTGGATCCAGTTCTCCGTCAACAACCCAGTCACTAACGGGTGAATGATCCCGGGAGATCTTCTCGATCGTCTCTTCACCAGTGTTGATAACATACGCCGGACTGTCACCGACCCACCCGAGATTGAGCATTCCACGGGCATACACTCCAGCGGTGACGGTTGTGGACGACCGTGCGCCGTCTACAGTGTTTTCCGTAATGAGCGTCCCCGCATTCTGAATCGCATCTTGGATTTCGCTCCCGATTTCTTGTTCGGTTGGTTGTGATCGAGTCACTGTATCAGGGACATCTAGGTCATCAAACGGACTTGTCTCGCCCCTCGATAGTCGGAACACCAGATCACTCAGTGAATCCGGAATCGACGTTGTAGCAATATACGAGGCGAGGTCACCGCCTTCATATCCGCCGGCACCATCGGCGACCACAAAGACGCCAGCACTTGCCCGACGGCGGTCTCGATGAACCTCATTGAACACAAGCGTTCCAACGCTGTCCTCGTTTAGTTTGTCGGACCGCTTTCGACCAATATCCACCTGTGCTGCGTAATCCATGGTTGTTTATTGACAGAGCACACTTTCAACCTTTTGTCGACCTGAGTGGAGCAAGGTTGTTGGATATCGGGATCTGTTGATACGTGTTCCTCAATAGCAGTTCAGAATGAAAGGATGGACGAATTTCTGCTTGCTGAGAAACCGAAACCGAAGCCTCAGCCGTTAATTCAGTTCCACCGTGGCGTCTGCAACGGTTCCTAAGTTCAGATTGTCGCCATCCGACAGCTGATACTGCTGCTGGGGGGCGAGTTTCTGGCCATTGAGTTGGGTTCCATTCGAACTATTCATGTCCGTTACATAATAGACGCCGTTTTGAACTGTAAATTGGAGGTGTTCCCGGCTCACGTGGCGAGCCTCTCGATCTGAGGCCCCATTGATCTTGAGCACTTCACGGATATTTTCACCGACGACTTCACCGGTGGGTGCCTCGAAGGACCCTCCACGGGTGAATCGGAGTACGACAGAGTCTTGAACAACCGTTGAGCCGCCGCCAGGCCCCTGCTGATTACCGGGACCTTGTTGATTACCGGCTGGCTGTTGGTTACCTGGGCCCTGTTGACCGCCGGGTTGCTGCTGGCCGCCAGGCTGCTGTTGATTGCTGCCCTGGCCTTGCCCACCGGGTTGTTGCTGGCCACCGGGTTGTTGCTGGCCACCGGGTTGTTGCTGGCCGCCAGGCTGCTGTTGATTGCCGCCTTGGCCTTGCCCACCGGGTTGTTGCTGGCCGCCAGGCTGCTGTTGATTGCTGCCCTGGCCTTGCCCACCGGGTTGTTGCTGGCCACCAGGCTGCTGTTGATTGCCGCCCTGACTCTGTCCACCAGGCTGCTGGCCTCCGGACTGCCCTCCTCCTTGTGACTGACCGATTCCAGCACCACACTCTGGGCAGAATTTGTCATCCGGCCCTGCATTGAATTCGTGTCCGCACACAGAACATTCAGTGCTCATTACTATCCAAGGTTTTGTCACATTGTGCATTAAATCTTGGTGCAAGTCACTCCTCGCCATCAGAGCGTGGTTCCTCCTATACGGAAGCGATTTGAATCGCTGATATCCTCTTGCTTAGAGAGAAACTACTGAGTGTGAAGCAAGATTCGGGTAGAGAGAGTCAATGTACTGATAGCAAGCCCTCTTGCTACAACAGTTCCAATTCGACCGCTCCGTCTGAATTGAGTGCGATTTCAATTGGTCCTGAACTGCAAATCTAACCCATAGTTTTCGGCCACGGGGGAGATGACGTCTCGATCATCAAGCGCACGGCGATCGGGATTCTGCGTACGTGAGGTCGAATCAAGCTGATACGGCGTCCCATTCTTATACAGAATGGTCCCGTTCTTACTCGTGTCCTTGAGGACCCACCGCCCTTGCTCATGCTCGAATTTCATGTGAATTCTGGAAATATAGGCATCGTTCCCCGGGTCATCGACTTCGATTGTCGCATACGGGCCAGCGGTATTCTTTCGGCCAAGCGTGTCTCCTGGCGAGACAGTGAACTCTTGCCCGGTCGATTGAATTCGAAGCGTCGCTGATGGACCAGAGACTGAGGCGTCGTTCTGTTCGAGCGCCTCTTTCATCTCCGTCGCATTCCTGAACCGGTTTGTCGGATTGACCGCAGTAGAGCGCTGAATAATCTCCGCGAGTGGAGCCGACGTGGATACCTGATAGTCACGTGGATCGATGTTGTCCTGAATGACTGCTTGCCCAGAATTAAGAATATAAAAAAGGATCTTTCCAATGGCGTATACGTCAGTCCACGGGCCCTGCCGGTACTGTTGATTGGTCAGATCTGGCGCTTTGAATTTCCCACCCGCGGTCACAACAGTTCCTGAGTTCAAGTCTGTCCCGCATACAGTACAGTGATTCTGGTCTGCATTCTCGAACTTGATCTCATGTCCGTTTGGACACTGGAGCGGATCTCGGGCCGTATTAAAATCAATGAGCTTCGGCTCGTCATTCCCCGTCAGCATTATATTGTCGGGCTTCAGATCACGGTAGATAATCTCATTCTCGTGAAGAAAGGAGAAAATATCACAGATTGCGATTCCGATCTGTCGCACATTCTGTGGATCGGTGATGCTCTGGACGTCCTCCATGAGCTCTCCAGTGATAAAATCGACCACCATGAGATCGACTCCCTGATGGCTTACCGACTCATGAAGTTCCATTATATGGGGGTGCCCTCCTGCGTTCGTAATATCTTCAAGCGCGCTCAACTCGCGCCCAAAATACACCTCGATATCTGTATCCGGCATGTTCGCATTGGCATAGTTCGGAACCTTAATAGCGACATCCTCACCAGTTGACTGGTTCTGAGCCTTCCATACTACTGAGAACCCTCCGCTTCCAACTTGTTCAATAAATTCATAGGAATCGCCCTTAGAAATAGTATCTCCTTGAGACGGCGTCCAACTCATATCCGGCATAGTATTTCGTTGGTATAATAAAAGTGACCTACAGTCTGGATGTTCACGTCACTATCATGTATGATGTATTATATAATTAGCGATGGCCGCTGTGCGGGCAGCCACGATTGCCACCCAGTGAATGTCGAGCACTGGCTCTTGAGCGTGCCAAAACCATCAAGAGGATCCTTGTACTCGGTCTATGAGACCACCAATTACCATGACCAACGACTGGAAGACAGAGAAATCTGATAGCCGTCGCAGATCCCAAACGCCATCACAGGGACCAGGCGCTGTGAGCCCCGAGGTAGCTGAAGAACTGCTTGGTGGACCTACTGAGGTAACCAGTCTAGTCATGGCTGACGGGGTGCTCTTTTATGCGACTGCCGGCGGGTGGCTCTATGCGTTTGATGTCGCTTCTGGCGATGCTGTCTGGTCGCAATCGGCGGCAGATCTCACACACGATCATTCTCGTGGTGGCCCGTGGCTTTGTGTCGTTGGCGAGTTTCTCGTCGTTGGCGGCACGTCCATCGCTGTCTACCGCACAGCCGATGGGACGATGACCAATCAGTTCGAGGCTCCACCCACTCCTGATGGGGACTCTGGAATCAATACGCTCTCCACAGACGTGTGGAAACCGACGGCAGTAGATTCTAACTCCATCATCGCGACACGACAGGGTGTCGCCCGGCTGTACTCACTAGACGGGACTGAGCACTGGGAGTATTCAATCGATGACGGGCGGTTTTGCCACCCGTCGGCTGACAGTGAGCGCGTCTATTTGCTCCAACGACAGGTCGTTGGGGCTGCACCAGAGCCAATCGTCGATGGGATCGTTCACGCACTAACTCTCTCAGGAGAGAGGGTGTGGGATGTCGATATTCACGGGCATGTTGATCGCTTCAATGATGCGTCAGCGCCCGTTGTCGGTGACACTGGGGTATTCATTGCTCAAGAGGCGTCGTCCGGGAGCCCAACTGGCGATGGGCTCACACGCATTGACAAGCACACCGGCGTGATCGACTGGCAACGCGACGGGGAGTATCACATCGCGTTGGGACCCAATACACTGTATGCCACTGATACATACAAAGATCACATCCTCGCGTTGGACTCTGAGACGGGTGATGTGAACTGGAGTCAAGATATTGATCGGCATCCCGATTCACCAACTGTCAGTGCTACCTCGACGACTGTCGCTGGAGACCGCCTGTACACCTACGTTGGTCAGCAGTTGTGTGTGGTC
This sequence comes from Halorubrum ezzemoulense DSM 17463, assembly GCF_002114285.1. Classification (GTDB taxonomy): domain Archaea; phylum Halobacteriota; class Halobacteria; order Halobacteriales; family Haloferacaceae; genus Halorubrum; species Halorubrum ezzemoulense. Next base: position 37,575 of record NZ_NEDJ01000017.1, on the reverse strand, counting down.
GATACTGCCTCCGGTGACGTGATCGATACACGGACGTTCTCAACATTCGAACCGGTCAGACACATTGTTGGCAATCACGCCCTCTTCATCGGGACAGCCGACGGCTATGTGGTGAAACTCGGTGGCGCAGACGCAGTCACTGATTCACCGGACAAGTTTTGTACGGTCTGTGGAAACAATCTCGAGGAATATACCGATCCAAAGTACTGCCCACAGTGTGGACACAGCCTCGTCGAATAAACTCGATACTTCTACCCAGTACACACGTCTCACGCAGATTTGCGGACTGACTCTACTGCACACAGCAGATCTGTTGGAGTCTGAAATCGCTCGTGAGGGTTGGCTGTCGCCCGTTCAAGCAGCGACTGGGGAATGAGTGTCGCTGTGGATTCCCAGAGGTTCGCCTGAACATGCTCCAGAATCCGCCCAATTGAGTACACATCACTCCACGGTCCAACAACCTCAGTCGTGGCCAATTCTGGAGGCCGAAACGACATCGCTGGCAGGTCGATTTGCGGTGCTGAATCAGTCAGTGAGGCTCCACATGCCGAACACTGGTTTCCTGCTCCAGCCGCCGGGTATACACCGCAGTCTGCACACCGTGTCCGTTCGTTAACTCCCCCCAAGTCGAGTACTCGATACGCACCTGAATCGAGGGTGCCGATATTTTGCGGTCTGAGATCGGTGTGAACAAGCCCGTGTCGATGCAGTCCACGTGCGAACTGACACAGTCGACTGCAAAGCCGACCAAGCGCTTTGTGACGATCGCCGCACTGTAGCTCAGTTGCAAGTTGGCCGTCGACAAGCGACTGCACTAGATACGGTCTTCCTGTCTCAAGCGTGCCTTTGTCGTAGATAGTTGGAACCAGCGGCGGTGTGGACCCAGTGGTCAGTTCCCGAAGGATAGCTACTCGGTGGTTGAACGCAGGAAATCCACCAACTGAGCGAGCACTAATCTGTGGGACCTTCACTACAACACCGGTTGATCGATGGATATCGTCGGCGTTCCAGATCGTCACTCTCCCACCATTTGCTAGTCGGCGGCGACATCGAAACCTCCCAGCAATAAGTTTCCCACTGTGAATCTCCGTCATCTGTGTGAACCAATGAACACCTGCGTTACGAGAACCTCACTTTGTGCGTGCTTCACAATCCCAATTCCTTCGGCTGTCCACGAGTCTCGAAGTATATTTGAACGGTGCCCTGACGACTGCATCCAGCCGTGCACAACCCCGTGGCCAAATTCCCACAGCGATTGGAATTTGATGACTGTCCCATCATCGAGTGCCACACGAGAGTCATAGTGGCTCCGGGCGATGTTTTCGCCGCAGGCTGTATACTGAGTTCGTGACGACCCACGGGGCGCTGTGTGCTTGTCGAGTCTGTCTTTGATGTTTGCTCCACCCGGTGACTGATGGCCAACGTACCCTTGGGCTGCCATATCGTGACTATGCTGGCGTGCAACGTTTGCAATATCGTCCTGATATGAGAGTGACTCGAGACCGTGGGCAGTCCGAACTTGATTCACTGCTCGATGAATCTCATGCTCAGCGCGATGCGGGTCGAACCGCTCGGCCGAGCCGGTAAGATCTTGAAATGCTGGAGTTGACTTGGCCACCGGTAATCACTCTCTGAACCCTACGAGGCCTAATTACTTCGAGCTACCGGATTCAAAGTGCCGGTCAAAGCCAGAGCGAATGACCTCACGTGCTAGAAGAATCCACTCCTCACTACTGGGAGCAGCTGTCCGAGTTTCACCCCCTGTATTGAACATGACTGAAGGTATATGTATAGCCAGAATGAGTTCAATCGAATGCGTAAACTGTGGGGCAAACCTAGATCCTGACACCACCGGATTCTGTAATGGATGTGGTGTACCCGTTGCGGCGACATTTCAGGAAAAAGACCAGTCCTCTTCTGACGAGCAATCTGATGGGCGTGAGCAGATAGACACCACTCCTACTACAACGATGTCTTCATCAGCAACTCAGCAGACGCCACGTGACGGCGACGATGCAGCTACACAGGATGAAATGTCATGTCCACAGTGTGGGTCAGCATATGAGCCCGAGCAGAACTTTTGTCGGTCGTGCGGCGCTGAACTCGACACCGATGAAGCTTCGACACCAATTGAGGAACCTGCTTCAGCATCGGAGTCTGGCGGGCTCGAAGTGAGTATTAGCTTGGGTGACACAGCAGTACCACTCACTGATGGGGAGTCAGTCGGGGCCGAGCTCCGACCGCTCATTGTAGAACAGACGTCTCGTGAAAAGGCACTCTGCATCAGTCGCGAGCAGTTTGAGATTGTAATCGATCCTGAGGCCGAACAATGCTGGATCCGTGATGCAGGCTCGAAGCACGGAACGGTCCTTAATGGAGAGGACATTCCGACTGATGAGTACCAGGAGGTTACGGATGGCGACACCATTGTGTTACCCCCCGATTTTGAGGCGACATTTCGAGTGGGAATCGCTGGGTGGGCAGATCCAGAACACCCTCCGACTACTGATTCGGCATCCGAATCGGAATCTGGAACAGTTCAGCTGTACGGATATCCGGAGCAGGTTGTGTACGATATCTCTGATGGAGAGTCAATCGGCCGCGGCGACCAAGCTGATGTGACGATAGATGGTCCATCTACTGTCTCCCGGACGCATGCCACCGTCGAGTACACGACTGATGGGTGGGTTCTCATCGACCAGTCCTCAAATGGGTCGTTTATCAGAGAGAGTGAGTCACAAGAATGGACGACAGTGGATGATCGCACACAGTTTGAAGACGGTGACCAACTCGCCTTCGGAACACGAGAAGACTTGATGGCCTTTACTGTCAGTCTCGATTGAGGCTCGAACTTACTCGACGTTGACGCCTTAGGCGTCGTGATCGCTCGTGACATCGGTCGTCTCCCCATCAGCGTAGCCGTCGAAGTTGGCGAACATGCCCGTTTGCTGTTGGATCACGTGGACCCGAATGCTCTCGTCGTCTTCGAGATGTCAACAGAGTTGATCACCATCGTCGATTTCGGGATCCTACACAATTTGGGCGGGGATATTCGCTTGGTTTCCAGACACCTTGCTTTCGGCGTCAATTCTGTCGCTGGTCATACAACCCGGTATGAGACCGATCGTGGAAATATTCGTGTGGTGTCATATTATCCAGTAACAAAAGAGCGATTCCGACGAAGACGCGCAAGACGAGTTTTATGACGAGTTCAAAAAAGCGGCGGAAAATGGACGCCACAGTAGTCTGTATCGATCAAGCCAAGAAATCGGTCCAAATTGAGCCGCGTGCCGCGTTGTTTCCGCACGGCACGCGGCCTTCCGTCGAATTATCTGGTCAACGGGACTGGACGTGCTTGCTCGGCGCGATCACCGTCCTCGGTGATCGCTTCTTCTCTCGATTTACAGAGTACATTACCGCTGACCACGCAAAACATTTCATTTTGGCACTATGTAAAGAATTTGAAGATGATCTGATTGTCGTTCTCGATGGAGCACCGTACTTTCAGGCATCGGCCGTCACGGACCTTGCGGCCCGTGACGACCTCGCCTTCGTGACGCTTCCTTCATATTCGCCAGAACTAAACCCAGTCGAAGAATGCTGGATAAGGCTCCAAGCAGCTCTCAGCAACCGCTTTTTTGATTCACTCGACGAACTTACAACAGCGATCGACAGTGCTCTTGATCAACTCTCGATTCCAAATGAGGGTAATTATTTCTAGTAACTACTATAGTCCACGCAGTTGCTCTGCTACAACTCGCGACCACAATATGGGCAGTGCTGGATGTCGGCAAACGACCCTATGTCCGACCCGCATCCAGGACAGAACTCAATTGTTGTGTCTTGTCCGCCAGAGCCTCCGTTTGAATCGGGCGTGAACACCTTTGTCGTTGAATCTGTCGATGTTGACGGGGTAGGGTCATGGTTTCGGGTGTCACCGTGGATCGGTTCTTTTCGGTCTGGCTCACCAAGCAACTGATACATCGGTCCCGTACCCAATTGGGTCTTGTATAATGACTGATCATGAAACTCAAGCCGCATATCGTTGGTCTCCACAACTATTCGACATCCAGAGAGTTCTGTCGCAAATTGCTCAAGAAACTGATCCATGTCGGGAATGTCTGGTTGAAAACTGCCCTGTTGATCCGCTTGGACCCCCTGACCGACATGGGAGTCATCATTGTTCCGTTCCTGTTCCCGTTGTTCACGAATCTCTTTAACGCGTTCGCGAAACGATTTCTCGTCTTCTGTCATATGGTGGTATGTTAACTGAGAACTCATTAATTCAGGGGTGGTAACTAAGGCGGCAGTCAGCCACTCTCTTACCCAATCGATACTACACCGTACAAGGTAATCAACACCTGACGATCAAACCAGCGCTGTCTGTTTCCACTATATCCGTCATAGAGTCACCTGTATTGATGTTGTAGGCCTCTACTGCGTTCTTAGTCGGCTGGGTGACCTATATTACGTTTCAGTTGATACACTGTCGTATGGCCAACAACGGGCTTGGTTCGTACGAAATTCCGCCGATTTACGTGAGCGAATCCGGATACGATGACATGGGTGAGGTATTACAAAAACTTGAGGTAAATTATCAAGGGATCGACCAGGCGAACCTGCCCGCGATGGACGATGGCGTGTTGATGATCAACTGCCATACTAAGTGGCGCGACGATGCGATCGGTACTCTTGGGAAAGCGCTGGATGCGGCGGTCGACTCCTCATCACTTGAGAGTTTTATCAAAGATACGTTCAGTAATGACTCAATTACTGACTCGCTCGATACATTTATTAGAAACGGTGGAGCGGCGATCATTTCCGATTATGCGGGTGAACTCTTAACAACGTTTACTGCGTCAGCGTTCGACACGTCGACTCAGACACAGACGGTCACAACTAGCGTTGACGATCCGGAGTTGGTTGAGTTACTCGGCAAACAACAGATCGAGATCGAATTTGATCTTGGTGGCTGGTACAAACCTAAGACGATCCCTCAGGGCAGTACTTCCCTATTGCGTGATTCAACAACGGGCGACATCCTTGCGTATAAGTTTTCACACGGTCGTGGAGATATTGTTTATACAGCCTTCCATAACCACGCACAAGCCACCGAGGTCGAGCAGGCGCTACTGAAACTGCTCTTGATGATCCCGATCGCGGAAACCACTGGTACCAACCTCAAAGACACCTACACTACAATCACAGGAGAGACCATTCAGTCAGGGGATACTGTAATACAAGATTCGAGTGAATCATCCACCGCAACAGCGCCGAGGCCAGGATCTACTGCTTCGTCACGCAGCGTTACGGTTAAACTTGATATCGCTGGCGGTGGAGTCATCACCGAAGAACTCGCTTCAGGCCAGCGGGTCCGCTTCGGTCGAGACGATTTTATTGAGCACGTAGCCGAAGGACAGCGTCAGTATATTTCGGGCACGCATTTTGCACTCGGTTATCAGAGGAACGGAACACTCAAGATTCAAGACTTGAATAGCTCGAACGGAACGCAATTGAATGGAAGAGAACTGTCAAACGGCGAGTCTCAGCCGTTATCTGGCGGGGCAGAAGTTGACCTTGCGGATGGCGTGGCCAGTGCTGTTATTCGAATATCTTAGGGTAGTGGACTTTATTAGATTTTTACCAATATATCTCCTAATTGGGGTTCAAGATCTACACCGCCTGCGGTGGTGAGCGAATCGTCTGTATCCGAAGTGACTCCTCTGGTGGCATTAAAGGCCTGCCAATCTATTAATGTGCGTGAAGAGATTTGGAGAGAGTTCAGTTAACACAAAGTATCCTCTAGAAGTTGCTGAATATGTCTTAATTAAGTTTTTGACGTCTGTCAGGTCCATTACGTAGAGCTTGTTATCCCTGCTTCCGACATAGACGGTTCCATCTGCCACTGTCGGCGAAGAGTCACCCTGCTGTAATTAGGCACATTCGACTCTTCCGCTTCGCTACTGCCTTCAGAACGACGTTATCCTGCCGCCTTCTTCGGATTCAACAGAGTACTTTGATCCGGATAACCAGTAACGAGGGAACTACTCGTCGGTGGCAAAGACCAACTGAAAACCGTATCCGGGGTCAACTGGCGCGATCGTAGTTCCACCAGTGAGGACTGCGCCTTCGTGGGGTTGGGCGGCTGTGCGATCAATCCTCCCGGCGGACAGTTGTTGATGATACCCGTCTTCACTGAGAATCCACGTCCACCCTGAACCGTCGTTAATGTACGTGCCGTTCAAACTGGTATCATACAAGACCCAGCGGGAGCCATCCCAGTCAATCCAAAATTGTTGTTCAGAGATGTGTTGTTGGCTATCGAGAAGTTTGATATCAGGAGTAGGCTCGTGTCTGAGCGGGCGGCCAACCGAGGTATCGGGTCCGACTTCGACTGTGATGTCGTGCTGTGACTCGACTAGGTGTGCAGTCGGCATTGACCGGTCAGCTGCCGTGCGGAGCTGTTCGAGGAACTCACAGCCATCTGTAGGTCGAGCAGAGGGATCGCGTTTCGTTGCGTCTTGAATCACTGAGGAAACCCCCTGTGGACAATCCGCCCCATCAGAATGAGGTTGAACTCCCCCAGACGGTGTCTCATCAAGATCGTAAGTTGTCCCAGTCAAGAGATAGTGGATAGCTTTCCCAGCACTATAGACATCTGACCACGGGCCGGTCGCTGCATCACGGAGGTCAGTTGGGGCTAGTTCTGGTGGAGTATACGGGTCTGCGTAAAATAGCGTCGAGTCGCCTGTCTCCTGCCGAATACTCGTATTGAAGTCGATCAGCGCGACAGTTCCATCCTCCCGATAGCGGATATTTTTCGGCTTGATATCCAAATGGAGGATGTCATTATGGTGGAGAAACGCCACCATCTGTGCGATTGCGAACGGGAGATCGCTAGCTGAGTGTGTAGTCGAGCCACCCCTACCTGTCCCGTTCTGATAGCTAAGATCTCCACCCGAAATGTATTCCAGGGCGAGATACTGGCGTCCACGAGCAGTATTCGAATCGATTGGATGACCGATACACGATGGCGTCACTGAGCTTGTAAGCTCTGAGAGAATCCGACTCTCCTGCTCAAACCGTGTCCTGACGACCGACCGTTTATGAGAGGAGTCATCGGGAAGTTTGAGCGCGACTGTACTCCCAGTCGTCTCGTCTCGTGCTTTCCATACGGTTGCAAACCCCCCTTTTCCGATCTGTGATTGGAGTGTAAATCTCCCATTGACCCTGTCACCCTGATTGAGATCCCACGTCATTGGGTGGGGTCGCTATCGATACATGCGGCTGTACGCGCCACCGGCAGAAATCTGCTATCGGGGGGCGATTGCTCCGCTATCCTTAGGAAACCTCGGCGCCACAGCCGGGACAATAGTTCGCCGGTCCGGTGGCTGGAAGTTCCGTCCCGCACACTACACAGTAGTTCGCATCTGTGGTCGACTGTTGTTGGTGGTGTATTCTCGTCTTGATTGGAGGTGCTCCCTTCGATTTGGTCAGAGTACGGCGGTCCACGAGTATTGATTTGAGACTCGATATGAGAGATTGCGCGATCGACCCGCTCGTTGACTCGTGATTGATGGCGTTCATATGAGAGTTGCTCGAGCGTTCTTCGAAGTTTCTGCGTAGCGTGTGGATCGGCATTTGCGAACTTCACGATTGTATCAGCTGTAAATGCCTGCTCAGTTCCATCCGACGTGAGCAGGTGGTGTTTGACGGCGCGGAGATTCTCAGTCATGTCGATACGTAGTAGATGGCTAATGGTGATCGATTTGAGAGACTTCGCGGATTGGATGTTGATTTGATAGTGGTCCTTTGTTAATAGGTACGGTAGGGCTCTTTAGTTTAATCCCAACAGAGCATTTGCCCTACAGGGACCAGTAGACCTACATGACGGTTTAGCCCGAATTTCACTGGCGTACCTCATACTGGATTTCCACACTGGGGACAGAATTTCGGGTCGTTGTACTGTGATAAGTCTGCATCACACTGTGAGCAGGCCGAGTCGCTGAACAGCCCCCACACCCCATCTGAGAACACGAAGGCTACAGCACTCCAAAACCCGATTGCGTACAGAACTGACCCAACTAGCAGGATCGCAATTTCACCCCCAAGACTGTAGCCGTAGATCTGCCCTCCAGCGACACCGAGCGCGATCCCGCCGGTGACACCGATATTGGTGTCTGCCTGCACTTTTCGGAGGCGCCACCGAACAGCGACAAACGTCAAAACCGCGACCAAGACTGTATAAACGAGCGAAAGATTGTACCACACGCCGCCAATGAATGGGTCGTCAATCAGGACCTTCAGTAGGAGTGACACACCGACCGTCATAATGAAGAATACAAACAGGATGTGACGGGCTTTCGAAGAGAGATTCGTGGAGTACGAGCCACTGCGGAAATACGAGAGTATCCGGATAAAAATCGCGAGAGCTGCTGCGCCCTCGACTGTCCGGAACAGCAAGTACAGATACGTACCGTAGAGACCGAAATTGGCGCTGATGAATGAGAGCGCAATGAAAAAATACCCGATTCCGAGACCAAACACACCGACAAGGCGCTCTCGCTTGGTATACTGCGAATATAATCCTCGCTGTTGGACAGTGTGTATAACTACTCCGAGGAACATCGCTTCGATACCCAGTGTAATCAACCAAATCGGGAGATCACCAGGGACAGGCTCGGCCACTACGTCGATTTGGAACAGCATGGATTAGTTTGTCGTAACAATAATCTTGTACGCTCGTGTACACACTGCCAGTGGAATCCCCACAGCAGCAACTGCCACAGCGATCGTGAGGGCTTCGGTGACAACGGGGTATTGATCCATTCCCCCGAGCACCATAATCACGACTGACGCTGTGATCAGGAACCGTAGCCTGGGATTCTTCTTGAGATCTGGGATGTGATGTGTTCCTAATATCGTGATCGCTATGATACAAAGGGTAATGCCGATTTCTCGCAGCAACGCTGGTTCCCACTGTGTAATCGGCTCCACCATCTACTCATTACTAACTTATGGAATTGCCAAATAGCTACGGGACGGTAGTGTGACCACTGAGGGAATCCTTCCCAGCGAGTCCTCAGTGCTAGTGAACCGCCTCGGGCTCAAGTCCCGAAGCACTCGCTCAGCTCAGCCTATAGAACGATGAATTATATGAGTGGCGTACGAACGGATTGACAAATGGTGTCATTTGACTCGAATAGTTCTTGTGATGCGTACGAAATCGTCGTAAACGCCCAAAAGACTGTAGAGTCACATCCACGCAACGTAGATGTCGCAGCAGTTGTTTCGACACTGAATAGCAGTGATCAAGAAATTCGAGGTGGTGCAGCGACAGTCTTGACCGAGGTGGCGAAGTCTGATGCGTCGCTTCTCGTTCCTCAACTAGAGTCCATTAGCGCAGGGCTCAACGATTCACACAACCTTGTCCGAGCAAATACTGCAGCCATCTTGTTTCGGATCGCCGAGGTGGATCCTGAGGCAGTAATTCGGTTTTTGCCAGCCCTCTCAGATACCGCCACAACGGACAGCTATGCGACCGCTCGCTCAAATTGTATACAGGTCATTGCTAACATCTCAGAACACGCTCCCGAGGCTGTCGCCGCACACACTGACACGCTTGTGTGTGCACTTTCTGATTCCAACAGACTGACGCGTCAACGAGCGATGGGCACACTCAATCGGATCAGTGATCATGAACCTGCTCGAGTGAAGTCTGGTATCAATCAAATCGCTGACCGACTGGACGATTTCGATGCGAGGACACAGAATCTGGCTACATCGACCCTCTGCAACATTGCAAGTGAGTACCCGGCTGTTGTGAGGCCCGCAATCCCTGGTCTCGAAGCATTGTTGAATCATCACGAATCCAGTACGCGTGCCAATGCCGCCTATGCACTCGCGGAGATAGCGGCCGTCGACCCCGAGGTTGTCAGCTCTGAATGTGGGGCACTTGCGCAGACGGCCGTCGACACCGACAGAGTGGTGCAGAAGAACTCACTGATCGGTCTGCGGAGGATTGGACAAGCCGCTCCGTCAGCGATTACACCCTATAAATCAGCCATTGCCCAAGTAGCGAACCAACCAGAGCAGGGTGCTGTACAGCGTATTGCGACGGACTGCGTAGAACTCATCGAAACGCACACCGACTCACCTGAGTCTTCGGCAGTGAGTATCGACGACGAGGAGACACGCCTCTACCAGCCGACACAGGGCGGTACTGATCAGCACACAGCTGATGATTCACAGGATGCGTCGAATAAAACACGGCTGTACGATCCGTAATTCGCAAGGTATCGTTCGTTTCACACCAAAATATGGTGGGACCCTCGTCCGAAGGTAACTCTCATCCCGATCAGATCAGGTGTAAGAGCCACCGAGTGGTGACGCTCCGGACGTCACGGCATCCGATCTATTTTTCTTTGAGACTGATTGGGCAACGTATTATTTCCATCCCGGCTCGCATTCTGAAGCTACGCAGATATCAGCGTCGGTACTGAACGACATGGACGCCATCGTCGTCGAGCGAAGCCAAGAACAGTATGAGGGCTGTTCCCTCGATGATCTCGCTGCCTCCCAGCAGTACGCAGATCTCATTCCAACGCTTTTAGAGACACCGAGACCGTGTCCCATCTATAGTCTTGACCCTTCCATTGAGTCTATGCCGACGACCGAGGGGGAAGCAACCAGTTTCTCCGCTGGTTCCAAGTCAAGGCTGTTTTTGATGTTTGGGCTCCCGGACATCTCGCACTGCTGTTCGCAATCTGGGCTCCACTCGCCGTTCCATTCGTTCTCCGGCTTATGTCTCCGGCAGTCGTTGCAGGAATCTTTCTTTGGGGTGCCGAATTCAAGCTGGGATCGAATATTTTGTTGCCCGCTGCCGCGGCGACGTTTGCTTATCGAAGCGCCGCCGTCGCAGAAAAACTAGACACAATTGTTGGGCCCATTGTAGCTACAGATTGCGAGCGACGTCCGAACATTCTCATCGACTTTGGGAAGCTGCATATGGATATTAGAATGTATCTGTAGCAGGCCCGCTTGCGAGCGAGCACACGCTGGCTTCACCAAATCCGTGAATCGCCGTACGACAACCGGTATACTGGGAAGTCTCTCGAATTCAGCTTCACCACCATCTCAGTATAGCACAGCTCCACAGTGATGCGCTCGCTGTTGAGTATACAAAGCGGCTCTAATCACTTCCCGAACGGGATTCCTGAACGCATTCAACAGTCGCCACCGAGCACTAGTGGGTGGACGGTTGGACCAAAGTTCCAATCTGGTGCGTCAGTCCGACTGGGCGTCGAGGCACATCCAACTTCTAAATAAGGGCGGTCCGTACTCCCTGTCCACAGCAAATATGTCACGTACGCAGAAGAGTCTCAGTGGAGCACAGTTATGAGCGATGACTCGGCAGTGTGTTCGACCTGTGGCAATCCGCAGTTCGCCTGTGAGTGTGAGTTCAACCCGGCGTATCTCCCCCCTGATGGACAAGAACGATGCTCGAACTGCCACGGCCCACAGGATCGCTGTGTTTGTGCACCATCATCAGAGGCGAAACTGTCGCTTACCGTTGAGCCTACGGATGTCGTGACGCCGCCGATCGTTGTTGATGGCCCAGTCCTCTCACGGATAGACCAAGCAGTCCTGACCAAATTGGTGGAACAAGAGTTCTCGACGGACTGTTCCACAACGGCCACTGGAGCAATAACGATTCCGCACGTCCAGAAAGAAGCGGTCGCTGATTACTTCCGACAGCTTGGCTATTCAATTGGGGAGTCGATTGATAGCGATGCTGGCGACGACACCGCAGGTGCAACCGACGACACAGCAATATACACACCCCACTCTGATGGTGGTGAGCACGCCACGCCAACACAATCGACGCCTGAGGGAGCTACTGACTCGGAGACAGATCACGTAACAGCCACGTTCGAACAGGCACGGTGTCCAGCATGCGAGCGGGCGTTCCCTGACCGCGATGACATCCCGACATTCTGTCCAGTATGTGGTACCAAACTCTAAGACAGCGCTCCGTCAGCCGGGATCACCGTGCCGCAGCTGCGGCGCACCCTCACCAGCACATTGTACCTCAACTCGGGGTGATTGTGGCCATATGACTATCCCAGAATCCGACGTAAAATTAGTCGCATATCGGTGTCAAGTCGGAAGGGCCCTTGCTCGCAGAGCGCTTGAGTTCGAGGATGGGGACCTTGCTGCAGCTATTGTCCGAATTGAGGAGGGAGACATCCCGTCACAAGAAGATCACTCCACGACCGTTGGTAACCCGAACTCAGACATCTCAGAGGCTGACGTTGAGATTGTGGCCGAACGAGCGGATGTTCCAACGGCAAAAGCACACGATGTCTTACTGCAAACCGATGGAGATCTCGCAGCCGCAATCTCACAGCTCACTCAAGATAGTGCAGCCAGTCAGACAGGCCCACCCGCTAGCTCAGACACCTCTACTGGGTCATCCACTGATGAAACGACGTCACTCTATACCGCCGGACCTGATTCCGACGATTCCCCGACAAAACTCTATTCACCAGACTCAACCCCAGCCGAGTCAGCACAACAGCCCACGACTGCCTACTGCCCTGAGTGTGGCACCGCGCTATCGGAACCTGACACTGCCAACTTTTGTTCCCACTGTGGTGCTGAATTACAGTGAGCGCACCACTGGCGCCTTCAAGAGCACATATCGCCCGGAGCATTCGTGAGGCTGGAAGGCAACCCTCAGTTCACAACTGGTTAGAAATACTGCCTGATGTGGTGTGGACGACGATTGAGACTGTCACACGCCTGTCTCTTCGGCAGTCGCCACCGAACGTGATCGCTGAGTCTGTCACCTCCATGCACTACCCACCGCGGCTACAACTACGGAGTCAACAGTTCGGGTTCGGTGACAGGCCGGAATCCATCCAAGCTATCCTATGAACACTGCTCCTGTCTCGGTCGTCCCGCTCGGCACTGTGGATGCGACGTCCCTTGAGCCGATTATGGCTTCGCTCACGGGCCGTTACCCACTCACGTTTCGATGTGACTCAAGAGACGTTGCTGGTTCGATCGAGGTCGCTGCAGACCCTGTCGCTGCACGGCCCATTACTGACCAACTTGCCGCTGAGTGTAGCCAGGAGCCACTAATTGGGGTCACTGACTGTAGTGTGTACATCGATGATGCTGTCGAGCGGCCTCAGTTATGGGGATATCTTGATTGGACAGCAGGCGTGTCTGTGATTTCTCGACGAGATCTGACAGCGCCAACGACCGACGGAGGCGATCCTCCGGATGAGTCAAGTATCACGGCGCGGCTCCACGAGCGGCTTGCTCATCACGCTGGGCATTTATACGGCCTCGAGCACTGCTCCGATCGGCGATGTATCATGGGCGCGGCACGGACACTTGATGATATTGATATGAAGTCGACTCGCTTGTGTGGTAGCTGTCAGAGACAACTCTCCGGCGAGGCTGTTGACTGATACCGTACTGTAAAAGTCCCCTGAACAGCAAACTGAATAACGTCCTACTGCTCACACGGAGTTCCGCACTGAGAACAGTAGTTCGAGGTAACTGAAACTTCTGCCCCACATTGGCGACACTCCACTATCAGTTCAGTGCCACACTTCGAACAGAAGGTGGCGCCGTCAGTGGGCTTATTTGCGCAGTTGGGACAGCGTGTAATAGTCCCAAATGCCGTCGAATCTGGAGGGTCATACAGCTTTGTTTCGGACTGTTCAATCGCCGCTAAAGCCTCCTCTGCAATTACGGCAGCATCATCTGGGAACTGCCTCCGCACCCGAGTCATGGGCGGTGGTCGGGGGTCTGGGACATCGCCATCGCGAAGAGCTTCTAACGCAGGGACTGCTGGCTCAACCGCATCGCTGCCAGCCTCAGCGATCTTGTGGAGCGTTCGTGCAGATCGTGTACGGACCAGCCGGCTGTCGTCGGTCAGTGCATCAGCAAACCTTGGAACAAACGGTGTCAGCTCTATCGAACGGACAGTGCTCAGTTGTTCACAGACTCGTGCTGCTGCTTCTCGCTCGTACCACGACCCATCGCTGAGATACGTTGTGACCCGTGGGAGTTCACCAACTACTACATCGGGACCGGTATCAGCAGCGTGGCCCAAGATTTCCAGCGTCTCAACGAGATTATTGTTCGTTGTCCCTGTCTCTGGTCCGGATATCGTATCAGACGGCAGTGGAGTGAGTACAGTGAGTACGTCAGGATCTACAGCAACCTGTGGGAAGGAGGTACAAATGTTCTCAAGTTGCGCGAGCGCATGGTACGAATCATCGTCGCTGCCAGACGAATCGATGAACTCGCCAAGTCGTGCCGCTGCGTCAGTTGCCATCTGATTATCGCATTTTCCAAACTCGCCGATACCAACGACAAGCCGACCTCTGATTTCATCGTGTGATTCGACAGTCAGCCGGTGACACAACCCGGTTAACACAGCAGTTGCTGTGTCACGGTTCAACGGCTCGTCATTCCAATTGACACCCTGTGATTCACTCGTACTGAATGTCGAGTTGGTTTTGCGACCAAGTCCTGTGAGCGCCTCGGCACTCGTAAGACGGACGTCGGGGTCAGTATCCGAGAGATGCGTCAGGGTAGCCTCTACGCAGTCGTCGAGGACGCCTGCAGAGTGAAGTGATTCGAGGTGGCTCCGGATAATCAGCTCAAACGTCTCAAGGGCAAGGATCGGCGATTCCGATGAACCTTGAGAGATTTCAGTCTGGAGGGTAGCAAGGTCTCTATCGGAAATGTCTGCATCAAGTTCTTTTGCTTTTTCAGCGAGCGATTCGAGGGGGCTATCCGCCATATCAGCCACTCGAGTCGGCAGCAGTATATTACTAGCGACAGACACATAACAACGATAGTTTCTGCTGATGGGTTGCTGTCGGCTATCCCTGTCTGGTAGCCTCCCTTCCGCGTACGTATTGAGGGGAGGCAGAGTGAGTTGGAATGCTTCATTTTCGATTGTACAGTTGTACTGCTCGAGGCACCCACTTCCGCCGGAGTTCGCACACACCTGCTGGCCTCACTATCGCGGCCGAATGGAATGGTCAATTAGATCCCGACCCACCGCTTCATTCGTAGTCATAACTCGGGATGGCGATAGATGTCGCTCATGAGTGTTCTCAAGACACCGTCGTGAAGGTCGCTCTCAGTGCGCCCTCCAAGTATGCGATGAAAACCGCTCCCACGTCGTCGATGGATGTCTGTTGAAGTTCATCGACACCGGCGTGGCCACCGACATCGCCGCCAAATTCCTCGGCTAGCGCAGGCAGCACTGACTCGCCGAGACTGAACCGCTCAGCGAACGAATCTGTTGCCCGCGCTACCACCCGAAGCCCCCCATCCTAGCTTGAACAGACGACCGCACTGTCGATACCAGCATTACAAGGGGCTGTTGTGGCCACTGTCTCATAGCCACCAACTTGGATCACTGCGACAAAACAGTCGACAGCCCGGTAACCTGTCGCTCGGAGGATACCCAGTGCTTGAGCAGAGTGCTCGCATTATGCTGGCGACCGATCCAAAAGTGGCGGGAGATCGGCTCCTCGATCGCCGACAGCGCCGACGAGATCGATGGCCGTTGTGACTGTTCGGTCGGTTGTATCAGCTAAGAAGCCGGTATCATCGAGGAGGCCGACCAGCAGTGCGAGTGCCGCCTCCGGGGATACGTCCCAGTCAGCGGTCTCAGCGAGGCGGGTGACGAGTTCTGCCGTCAGGCCCCTGTATCGATATATGCCGCCGCCGCTCGTGACGCGAGAGTCCCCGTTTCGTGGTGGTCAATCAGGATCGGAGCAGCCGGGGAAACCGGTAAAATCCGTTCAGCTGACGGCGCATCAAGTACTACGACTGGGTCTTGATCGGTTTCCTCGAGTCGGGTGGCCGGCTCGATCTCGACCGCATCGAGCAACGACTGGGCGGGTCGGGCAACGCCATCGAGAGTACAGATTGTGCCACGTCCCAGCAGTTCTCACAGTCCAATCGCGCTCCTGAGGGTACCTCGGTCAGCGTGCCGGTGGGTGACCAGCACCGGCGCTTCAGCAGCACGAAGTGGTTCTATGACATCCATAGCCCTCCTCACCACCCACCCAGTTCAACTGTCTGCTCCTGTATGAGTCCGTGACTGTCTAGAGGAGAACGTGTCTTCTGTCTGCCTTGGCGTATCGGATGACAGCCAGTCGGCCCTGTGTTGTACACTATCAGTATACAATCAGGCACACTCTCAACAGTACATCTGTCTCATCCACCGCTGTGGAGCACAACCTCTGTGAGACAGTGGCCGTATCAGGAAGGATCATACAGCTTGGTATTTGCGTCTGATGAAGCCACTTTAGTACCACACTCGGGACAGAAATTCAGATCTCCATATCCTGATAGATCACTGTCGCAGGCTGGACAGCGCCGCTCATCATCACCCGACCCGTGGCTGTATGCTTGGGTCCGTTCGGAGTCCGAACTCCGTTGGCCCGATAATAGGGTGATCGTATCATTTCCCGCCGCGATAATGGACCCGTGGTCGATGATAAAATCGTTTATTTCGAAGCCAAACTGCGGCGATCGTTCCTCGATGGCCCCAGAATAAGGGTCACACCGAATAATTTGCTCGTTCTCCGAGATGTACAGACTGTCCGTTGTGCTGCGAATCGGTGTCGCTTTAGAGACCAAGTTAGTCGTCCATACGGTTGACCCGGTGACATTATCAATCGCATCTAACCGGCCCTCATTGTCTATTCCGAAGAGGGTACCCGTTGGTGAGTGATTGTGGATCTGTTGGTATTCCTCATTTAATGACCATTTTACGTCCCCGGATTGGACGTCAATCGCTCGGACAGCTGGGACATTGAAGTGGTTCAGATAGAGTCTGTTCTGATGCAGTAATTCACCAGAACCAGGTACATCTTCACCTCGCTCGGTGTGTGTCCAGTATTCGGTGCCAGTGGATGCATCAATACAACAGAGTTTGTTATAATCGTATTTGTAAATCACCCGTTCTTCCGACTCACTCACGAGAACCGACCCAACGTCGTCGCCCTTCTCGACCCAGTCTACTGCTCCGTTTCTACTGACCTTACAGACGCTGTCTGTATAACAAATGTACAGATCCCCGTGTTCGTCTGCTACGAGTACGCCACTTACTGGGACCCCTGCTGATGTCGGTAGGTTCAGTTCCCATTCTATTGTCCCATCTGCGAGGGACAAAGATACACACCGATCGTTGACCACATAATAGACAGACCCGTCCGCGATAACGGGGTTAGTATCGTAGCTCCCTGGTCCGTCTAAATAGCTCCACGAAACGTTATACGCAGAATTGCGATTTGGGTGCGTATATGCCCAGCACCCATTCCCGTCGAAATCAAAAGCCTTGATCTGTCGTTCATTGCACGATATGAGTATTCTATCAGTCGTGACGACCGGAATACGGCTGATATCCATTTGCAGCGACCATTCCCGGCTCAGATCTGTTATCGACGGCTCGGTAGTGTTAAGAAATGTACGTCCTGGACTGAATCCGGCCATATTCCAGTGGTTGCTCATTGATGGCTTATTGTTCACCTCCATAACATTCGAGATTGTATAAGTTTTGGTGGACAAGGGATACTGAATTTCGTTGCGAGGCGCCTATCTATCATGTACCGATCGCATCTATCCCGTCCACTCGAGATCTCATCCGATGGGACAGTGTGACGTCATGGAGTACCTGACCAGTGGATTGATCGATATGTCTGGGTAGGGAGTCAGCTGTCAGCGTATAATGCCTGCTCGGCGGCAGCCCGATCATCAAAGTGCTCACCCAATGCCAGATACTCGATTAATGTATCGAGTGCTAGTGGGCGATAGTCGATAAGTTCGACCGAGAAATTGACCCGACGAGTGTCGTGATAAATGAACGGGAAGTCCGCAGGCCGATTGTTGTGATGGTGCCCATGAATCAGCCATCTAGTCGGATTTGATGGCCCGTCAGCGGGGTCGTGGACAGCATGGATTGGAACCCCACGATGCGTGAATCGAAATTCTTCAACGAACTGTACGTGGTCCAGATTCTCAAGAACAGTGCTGTCGTGGTTCCCTAACAGGAAGCCGATCTCGCCGTTGAGTTCGTCCAACCAGTCTAACAGCGCTGCTGCAGAGGTTCGAATCGTCAAATCCCCGCCGTACAATACATCATCAGACGGATCAACTTCGGCATTTCAATTATCAACCAACTGTTCATTCATCTCCTTCACAGATGTGAATGGGCGGTCGCAGTAATCGATAATATTGTCGTGATCCAGGTGGAGATCTGAGATGAGATAATCCATTAGGCGTCCGTTTTCGGGAACCTACTCGTACTTTCCCTTTGCGTGTGGGTTGGCACCAAGTGATAATTGCTCGCTTGATCGAGCTTGCTTGATAGGTGTCGAACTGTACGGCGGCTATTCACACAGGCACCACCAACCTCTGTTTACAGCTCGGATCCACACTGTGGACAGTACGCCGCATTTGCATGGGTGTCTAGGTTATACCCGGATAAAGGGCAGTAGTTTTGAGTGGCTGTGTTGAATCGCTGTAAGGCGGAGAGATTCACTGTTTGACGAAGCGTTTGATGTTATAGACGACACACATCAGCGCGATCTCACGGAACTCACGGAACCACGACCGCGCTCGCACGGCGAAGCCGAGCGAGCGCTTGACAGCCGAGTTCACGGTTTCGGTCATCGAGCGCTGATTGTAGCGGTTATCGTCGATTCTGGCGTTGTGCGCGTGGTCGTACGGAGCGAAGATGCGGTGCTTGATCAGCGGTCTGATCCCGAGCTCACGCAGACCTTCGCGGAGCGATTGCTTGTCGTAGCCCTTATCGGCCGCGAGAGACCGCAGATCGCCCGCGTTCTGGCGGGCGATCTGCTCTGCGAGGTCTGCGTCACTTCCTTCCCGATTTGTTGAGCAGTGAACGTCAAGGACGGCTTGAGACGCTGTATCGACGAGTTTCGTGACTTTCAACTTCTGAACGCGGTAGCTGATTCGCTGGCAGTAGTGGCGGCTTGCTGGTGAGCGGTCGTAGAATGTGGCGTCGATCGCAGCGTGTTCAGAGAGATCGTGCAGCTGCGCCGACTGACGCAGCAGCACTCGACAGACGCTCATGCTGATCCGGTCGAACGCCTTACACAACGTGGACGGCGTGGGGAGATCGGCCGCGCTGAGGCCGATCTCCCCCGTTATTTGTGGCATCTCTTTGAGCAGGTCGATCGTCATGCGGTATGACGTATCGAGGTAAATCCGGAGACAATGGAGGGAAACGAGTGCGTAGTCGGCGAATCCGCCGCCACCGTCCGGGGCGGCGGATTCGCCTCCACCGCCAGTAACTCTTTGAGCAACCGGCACAACTTCCCCGATGAAGCGGGAGATTTGTGTCATAGGCAACCGAATCTTCCCGCTTCAACTCCTTTGATTTAGTGGCCTACCTCGCTGCCGTATGGCGATTCAACACAGCCTTTTGAGTGGATTCCATCTGTTCGTCGCTAGGGGCTGGTTGATACAGTGCTGTCGTTGAGGACTCCTGCGAGTAGAGCTCAGTCGTCTGGGATCTGCCAGTCTCACACTGACACTTGGTTTCAGGCTCACCACTGGTAGAACAGACGTCTGAGTCACCTTCCGTTGATTGCGAGGGGAGTTACAGTATTCAGGCGGCCACCCGCAGACAGGACACTCGTCATTCTGCGGGGTGGCAGATTGTTCATCGGATGAGATAGAAAAGTCTTGACCGCAGTTACAGTATTCTTGCGGCCAATTACAGTGTGGACACTCCACAGGCATCGTATGCCCAATAATTCAATAACTGGTGATAAAACCACTCTCCGCCGACATTCCTTGGAAATTGTTCCTACGTGGGTCTCAGGGAGATCGTCGGAGAACTACTTGACATCAGGAGAACTCGAACCCACATCCGGAGCAAAATGCGGGGTCAGACCACTGACTGAGATTTTCACCACAGTTGGGACAAAACGATACGCTTGAGGAGTCACTCGTGTCGGCAGTCTGGTTCTGTGTGGCTGTGGCTGTCTGCTCGGTTGTCTCGGATCCGTTGAACACTCGAGTCTCACTGCCGCCGTTCGCTGTCGTCTGTGTCCCCGTTTGCTCTGAGAGATACTCCTGGACTGTCTCAACGCGTGCTTTATCCTCGGAGAACAGTATGATCTCGGGATCACCACCATCGGATAGGACTTCGATCCGATCTTCGAAGCGGTGGGGTGCCAACTCCATCGATGGGTGGTCGATGATTGGAGCGAGTGCTGTGAGCGCGCCTTTCACTGCGGTCGACTCACGCGAGTCCAGGAGCGTCGCCAATGCGTCACCTGCGGGGCGGACGCTTGTTGAGTCTGTGGCTGCTAGCCCGTACGTCTTCGCTGCGTGGCCCCGGATCTTCAGATATTCAGAGTCATCATTGATCACATCGACGAACTCTTGTAGGTATGGAGTGAGCCGGTCGGGTGCGTCATCGGCGACTCGGGAGAGTACATACTGTGCGTTGTTTCGTTCGGGCTTGGAGTCGCTGTCTGTCTGTGATCTGAGGAACTCGAGGACCTCATTATGTTCGGCGGCTGCCGCAACGAGGGCATCAGTGTAACTGAAAAACCGCCACGGTTTCATCGTAAACTCGAACAGCGTCTCCGCAATCGGGACCACCTCCTCGGGGTCGATGAGCCCTATCTGGCTGATCGTTTCACCGAGGTATGACTGCCGTGTGGAATCTTGGTCCGGGTCAGTGACCCGAGAGCGGATCGTTGTGGCGTACTCTTGGAGCTCCGCGGCGTGATCTTTCGAGTGAGACCTCAATGCCTTCGCTGCGACACCCTGAGCCTCCTCGTCGTCGCTATCGAGCAGTTCGATGAGTGTCTGAACATCACTGTCAGGAAGCTCATCGCCAGCCTGTTCTTTCAGTGTCTCAGCACGGTCGAGATCTGTTACCATACGAGTTGACTCTGTAGACAGTACAATTTGTTTATCCTATAACTTTTGTCCGTACTGGCTTCGTAGTGTTCAGATAAGCTGATTCCATGCGAAAGCGAACGATCTGAGCCACTCGTCAGCAGTTTCTGCTTCGGCGTTGCTAAAACAGTTTGAGAAACTAGTAGTTCGACGTTTTATTTCACGAAAGACACGTTCGACGCTGTTCCGATTTCCATGTCGTTCGTATCTGAAATCGAGGTCGTGTTTGCGACAGGCTCGCTGAAGTGAAGCTGATCCGTCTACGAGAACTGTTGCGTCATCTATGTCGTGTTTGTCACGGAGATCAGCGAAAAACCGATCTGCCAGAGCGTTATTTGTCGTTGGTTCAAGCTGTGTATGGAGCAGATCGTTTGATTGGGGATCGACAGCAGCGTACAGCCAATATTGTTCATCGTCAAGTCGAATCACAGTCTCATCGACCGCGACGTGATTCGGGCTCCGACTAGATTCCGGCTGTAGATCGGCCTTGTGAACCCAGTTATGGACGGTGGAACGAACCCGATCAACACCAAATATCTCAAGAAATGAAACAGTATTCGAAAGCGATAATCCAGACAAATGAAGCTGAATACTGAGCTTCATCAACAGCCGCGGTGTTGCCTCTCGCTCCACAGACTCTAAGTTGATCTCGTCTAAACAGCCGTTGAGGCGGTCGTTTTCGGGCATGAATCACTTTGAAAACGCACCGCCTCACCTTTCAATCCTTATCTGAACACCGCGACTGGCTTGGCATGTCGAGGGATATCGCATCCCGCCAACTCTGCTCACGGCTGGCAGGGGGTGGGCGTAAGTGGTGGATCTGTGTCTCCGAGAATGGTTTTATCCGCAAACCACTGTAGTGCTTGATTCGTGTGGATGGGTGGGTGATGTGAGCCCCCGGAGTCGTGTCGCTGTATCCCCAGGGAGTCGCGCAAGCCCTGCGCAGTACCTTAATATGTACACGATCCAACACCCGAACAGAATGGAGCCCGAACTACGGGGCGAATTAGAGATGGCTGCTGATGAGTTGGTTACGGAACTCGTCGATCTTGGGCTTGCTGAGACTGGTCAGGGTCCGCCTTCGACAGAGTACATCCTCGGGATGATGGAAGTCATCCTCTATGGGATGATAGACGACCAACTTTCAGAGAGTGAAATGATGGTGTTGGATGGAGATCAAGTTGTGCGTGAAGTTCGGCAGATTGTGTATCGGCGAGAGGACGACGTCCGTACCGAACTAAATCAACACGACGGGGGAAGCATCAACGACACCACCACCAAGATATTCGATTCGTGATCGGTGACTTCTCCACCGAGATCCAATCACACTTGCTGTAGTAGGTACTCATTACACTAATCGACGTTCAGGCGCCACTTATTGTCTGACGAACACTAATGGACTCTTACTCTCACTAGTGTGACGTGTATGTGCTCTCAAACAATCACCTCTGATGCAGTCGGCCGGAGTGAAGTACCCCCCGAGCCCGCAACGGTCGAGGCACGGATCGTCGGCGACGGTGACACACTGAGTGACGCTCGCGCCATTACAAGCGATCGCACAGCGACGCTCTAGGAGTCGATCACCACTGTGTCGGCTGATCGTGTGGGGACAGTTGACTTGCAGGTACAACATGTGGACGAACTGTTTGACCCGCCGTCTGATGCCGAATACTATGCGAAGGCGCACATCCAGATCGACTGTCTCCTAGAGCAGGCTGGGGCGGTCGTCGAGGAGGTAACGGACGCTGGGGGGCAAATCCAATCCATCGAGTTCCATCTTCATGACGAAACGCGCCAGCACCACCAAGATACTGTACTTGAGACGGTGATGGAGCGCGCTCGCGAGAAAGCCGACACATGGCAGCTGCTGATGGGTACACGGTTGCAGAGGTTCAAGAGGCGACAACGACTGAAGAGCGTTCAGGCATGGACAGTCTCGTCGATGAAGCGCTTGGGGCAACATCCGATACCGATCTCCAGCCGACACCAATCGCTGTGTCTGAGCGCGTCACCGTCGTCTATGAACTGAGTGTAGAGTGATCTGATACGATGGATGAAGTCGCGGAGGGACTGTTTGTTGGGACTGTCGATGATGCTGGAGCGACGGAGCGACTGTACGAACGGGGCATCACGACCATCGTCTCGGTAATCAGGGGTGCGCCTGCTGGTGGATATCCCGCGGATGTGACGGTTGTGACTGTCCCAATGCTGGATGGACCGCAAAACGACTTGGAGCGATTCGAACAGGCAGTCTCCCATGTGTTGTCGGTGCTCCAGACTGACGAGTCACTTCTCGTCCACTGTTCGGCAGGTGCCTCACGCAGTCCAGCCGTGGCTGCAACGGCGCTTGCCCTCGCCGATGATATCGGATTGGAGGCTGCCGTCGACCAACTCGTGACTCGTCGATCCGCCGTGGATCCTCACGAGGCACTCATTCGCCAGGCAGCGCGGGTGTACACCATGTAGCGTGAGTCTTGAGTAGCGCAGTCACCACAGTGATTCAATCCAATCCCCTATCTTTCTACAAAAAAACCGCGCTTAACCGAGGGAGTGAATCCGACAATCCCTCCACAATCTACTGTCGATGGCAGACTGGATATTCCACGCCAATCCGCTGTACTTCCAGTATTGTTTCGCAGCAAATCATCACACGGATGCCAACTTCATTCGATATAATATCGTGCCCACGAGAGTTCTGTCGATCAGCGGTTCGAGGCAGACTACCGCGATGTGCAGCTCAACGAACAGGAGTTTTAATTTTTAGATATATATGTGTGTTATGAATCCCAGTTTACCTGGTAGTGAACAGTGGCGCTTTACCGCCGATGGTGACGTAGATACTTCACCGACCATCATTAATAACACGGTGTACGTCGGCGACGATGCTGGGTACCTTTCCCCGTTGTAGGCGAGTACAGGCCAGCGAGAGTGGGAATTCGATGTCACAGACCGAGAAGAGATATTTCATGGTACCTTCAAAAGTTCCTCACCGGCTGTGGTCGACGGTGTGGTTTACTTCTCCGTGTCCGAGTTATCGGCCGGGTGGCTACTTGCGGTTGACGCACGTACGGGGAGTTTGAACTGGACATTCGAACTGTAGAATACGCTTTGGGAGTCTGCGACTCTCTCTGAGGACACAGTGTTTGTCGGCGACGTTGACCTCTCTGAGGAGGGTGGCAGCCGATTCTACGCAGTGGACCGGGCGTCTGGATCTCAGCGGTGGACGCAGGTGTTCGAAGACGGTGTTAATTCGTCACCAACGGTGGTTGACGACACTGTCTACATCGGCTGTGACGACGGCCACGTGTACGCACTCGACACGGCGACGGGGGAGCACCGATGGGCGTTTGATGCACACGACCAGGTCCGGTCCTCACCCTCAGTCGTTGACGGAACGGTATACGTCGGCAGTGGCTCGAGAGGGGTGTACGCAATCGATGCCCGAACCGGGACTCGACAGTGGTGTTATAATCCAGGAGCAGGCGGAATCCGAAGCTCACCGACGGTTGCCGATAATACAGTGTATGTCGGGACAGGAGTGTTCCTCGAAGCGATCGACGCAGGGGCTGGTGAGCAGTTGTGGCAGTTCGAAACGGATAATACCCTATCTTCGTCACCGGCGGTCGCAGGATCGACAGTGTACGTCGGAAGCTGGGACAAACAGTTGTATGCGGTCGACCCAGCGACTGGTACGGAGAACTGATCGGTCGGAACAGGCGATCAAATACGGTCCGCTCCGACTGTGAAAGACGGGACTGTCTATGTCGGAGGACAAGACGGTACAGTGTACGCGATCGCAGCGGATTCGCCCGACGTCGACAGCCATGGTTCGAGAGTCCTTCTGGGTACTCTCGGACACCATGACGAACGAACGACAGACACTCGAGTGGTCGACGAACGCGTCTCCGTACCTCACGAGCAGGCCTCGGCTGACTCTTCGCCCACAAAGTTATTCGAGGGAACCGACGAAGATGGCCTGTCGAGTACGACATCACAGTGGGGAACACACTCGTTAGAGCGGTCTTCCAACGCTGAGTTTAGCGCCAAATTCTGTACTCACTGTGGAGCTGACCTGAGGAAGATTCCGGACGGCAGATACTGTTCACAGTGCGGCAAACCGCTGTAAATCGCCTGAAGACACGGATATCGGTACGCGCACCATCGCGATACTGGTCGGCGCGTATTCAGGCGTTAATTCTCTAAGGCGTCACGACCTCAGGACTATCGCTATTTTGCTGAACGATGATATTCTGGCCGTCATTATCTTGGTGCTGATCGCGCAGTGAACCCCATCGTCGACCTCACGAGGACGGGGGTGTGTTGCCTCCACTCGTCGGCTGGATCCAGCGGTGTTCGGAGCGGACCGCCCGGTATATCCAGCGCTGATTGTGGTCTTCGTTCATCCGTGCCTTGTGCGCCTTCTGTAACGGGGTTCGTTCTCGGTGTTCAATCAACGGTCGCGTTGATTTACAGCGACACTCTTTATGAACTTCTCCCCCCGAGTAGTTTGCGTCGGCAGACAGAACGTTGTACGTCTTCCGCCGGAACGCGGAAGGCCTGTATCCCGGTATGGCCGTCCCACGCCTTCTGTGTCGTGAACTGAACGTCTTTTATTGTTAGTGAGTTGATGACGGTCAAGGTCACCGTCTTCAGCGACTGAAACAAGTAGTTCGCGCGGTCGCGGTAGTGGTAGCTGGTTTGGTCACGCTGGAAGCCACTCGCGTCAATTATAGCTTCACCACTCCAGCCCGCCTGCTCCGCCGAAGATCGGAGTAGGCAGGGGAGTTCACGCATTCGATACTTGTGTTCCCACCGGCAGAACGAACTGTATTGCGATGCTTTGTCAAGTCCAAATACGGCGAGGACGCCGGGCATCTCGTTGAGGGAATCTTCCGTCTCACAGAGACTCTTTTCGAGCTCGACGCGGTGCAGAATCAACGCGATCTGTACCCACTCGGCCTACCCGATCGCGCCGTCCGGTCTGGTGGGTACGTCCGAGTCGTCAACCTGCTGTTTGGTAAGGTTTCGACACATCCGAACAAGCTGCTTAGCGATGCCAGATTGCTAGACGGGGTCTAATTCCCGGTTAATCTGACGAAAGAACGCTGTAAGAACGTCTGAGACTGTCGTCAATCGGCGGCAAAACATGGCAAGTAAAAATGAATATTTGTCGTGATTAGGATACAGGTCCCTCTACAACAAAATCACAAATTTGCACCGCAGCTTGGGCAGTACTGAGGTGTTTCGTATTCAGAAAGCGAATTTCCACATTCTGAGCAGTACAATAGATTATTTGTCTCCTTATTTGCCGGGCTGGAAGCTTCCTCGTATTTTTTAGTATGATCCGCACTATTGTCTGAACTTGACTCTTCCATATGATCGTAGTAGCTTTGCTGTGAATTTATATCTACAGCGCGGAGGCCGTCATAACCCCCGATATAAGCAATACCGTTATTAATCACTGGAGCCCCAAATTTTAGTGACCGTGAGATTTTTATTGTTTCCAGTTGTTGCCCACTATCTCCATCGACAACGATCAAATGAGAGTTGTTAGAAACATATATTCTACCGTTAATTAAACGAGGCGCCGAAATACTCTGTGCAGGCAGAGCTGTCTGCCATTTAATCCCTCCACTTGTTTTAAATGCATACAGTTTACCGTCTAATTTTTCCGTGGCATAAATCGTGCTTTTTGATGTCGTAACGGGAGATAAAAACCACCCGTCTTCGTGCGACCACTTTATTTTACCTGCTGAAGTCGATAGGAGGGAGAACACCGATGTTTTGTTTTTTGTGCCGATTTTGTATAAACCATCATGGCAACCGATGTAAATATATCCATCAATTATCGTTGGATAAGATGTTTCGTTCGTGGATATATAAAAACCGTCTAAAGACCATTTCATTTCTCCGGTCTCTGTATCAACTGCATAGAGGACGCCACCATCACTGATAAAATAAAGAATTGAATTTGTTATTTTTAACGGGTGTCCGACACTTCCACGATCGTCGTTCTCTCTTAGATCAAATGTCCACAAAACCTGACCCATGTCAGCATCGATTGCGTGGATTTGTTGACGAAAGGTAGACCCCGCTACTGTGTATACAACACCGTCCGCGACTGCAGGTTCGGTATATCTACCGTTAAAACCAACACTATAACGCCATTTCTCCACGCCAGTATTCGCATCTACAGCGTATGTGTGGCCATGCGAAGTATCGAAGTAAACCATGCCGTTCACCACCACAGGTGATCCTTGTACGTACTCATCGACCGAGAAACACCACTGCTCTGTCCCGCTATCAACATCAACCGAATATAGATTCCCTTCTTCATCTGAAAAATACGATCTACCTCCAACAACCGTTGGTGAATGATGAATCTGCTCGTCTGTTTCGAAATGCCAGATAACTTTCTCACTCATCCTTGTCATTAGAATCTATTATTGTTTGCTTTGTTAAATATCTGCTGAATGGTAGTTAGAGTGGCTCACAGAGCTTTTCTATGTTACTGATGGCAAACATGGAAACAATTTCATAGAACTGCCGACACCATCCCAACGCTCGCACGGCGTCGCCGAGCGAGCGCTTCGTCGTCGAGTACGAAGTTTCGGCTATCCAGCGCTGAGCGTAGCCTTTTGTCCGGATAAGCGAACTGTTCTCCGTCGTGAATGGTCTCGATCCACGCTGTAAAATCAGTAGAGACTGTTACTGAATACACCGTATTAACACGATAAGAACGCGGAGTAGCGCTGGAATCTCCACCAGTATCAAATTTAACATGATTGCAAACGGTTGAGAGATAATCCTGATCTAACCGGGAACAGAACTTCTGTTGTACTGACCGGATACAGAAACAAAGTCAGACTTGACAAACTGGTCAGGGGTGTTGAGTCCACCATACAGGAGTCGAGATACAGTATTGAACAGCAAGAGTCTACCAAGGCAGCTACCGAAACAGCTCTCAAAGCTATTCGAACCAGCTGACTCAACCGACATGAGAGTCTATTTTTGAGACGACCATATATACGAAAGAGATATCAAATAACTACCCCAAAGGGTGGGTGTACGTCACGCTGGCTGTCAGTGGGGAAGTGCTGAAGCAGGTTACAATTCAGCACCACAGGACGGACAGTATTTGGCTTCGTCGTTCGCAATCCGGTCACCGCACTGCGAGCACATCCCATCTCGGTCAGAACGCTCGTGGTATACCCTCGTTTCATCAGTACTGTTTGAGTTGTACACCTCGGTATCAGTGGTTTGTCGCGTGTCCTGACCGCTTCTGGGAGAGACGTCGATCTGCTCGTACGCTCCCCCTTTTGGAATATATCCTTGACCGGATTCCTCAACCAACTGGAGTGCCTTCAGACTCTGCATCTGGCTACGAATCTTCTCTGGGTTTCGACTAACCACAATCGCGAGATCCTCTTTTGACACTCCAAGTCCGTTGATGTATCGATTAATCAGCGCCGAGAGAATTCGCGTCTGCGACGATGTCAACTCGAGTTGATCTGGGTCCGGTGACTTCTCTGAGATCGTTGAAGTCCCATCCACCCTCGATATGGCTTGCTCTGTAGGGACGTACCCTCCTCTTCTACTTGATTCCTGTTCGACTAAATTGAGCATTTTCAGCTCCAACAACCGGGTATGAATTTTCCCTAGGTCTACATCGGTATGCTGGGCGATAGCCTTTCCCCTGATAGGACCCCCTCGATCGCGATACATTTGAATGAGTGTACTGGTGATTGCTTTGAGTTTTGGAGTGAACTCGATCTCGGACATGTCTGATTACGCAATAATAGTTTTTTATCATAAAAACCGCCCCTGCTGGAAGTCAAAACCATACTCATATAAACTCCGATACGTGGTCGCGCTGTTCAGTTGTTCTCAATTTTTGTTCCAACTCTCAAAAGTCAAGTGTCGCACGAAGGCTTGTTCCATGTTCAATTTAGGTAATACCTGTTACACTGTCCAATATGACATCGATATCTACGGGCTTTCACCACAGATTGGGCAGTCATTCGAATCGGTGGCTCTGTTGAAATTCTCACCAAGTGATATATTCTGACCCAGTCAGGGTCAGTACATCATCTACAATTGGTGGGTGTCTCAAGGTCAGTTCACACTCGGTGTTGGATGTGTAAATCTGGGCTACGCGTTTCAGTATCTGTGGGATCACAACGACCTCGATGCGGACCAACTTGACCGGCTGAAGTATATCGCGAACCGCCACGGGATGCGCTTTTTGAGCGGGGACGGCACAGACGATTGGAAAATCTACGACACCGGCGAGGGGCCAATCGACCCCTATTGTACAGTCGAGACCGGAATACGAATGCTGACCGGCGTCTTCGGGTCGGCGTTTGGTGACGCCATGCCTTGTTTTGCCGCTTAGTGACGACAGTCTCAAACGCTCTTACTGTGGTCTTCCGCTAGATTAACCCGGAAATGGACGCTGTCTGGCAATCTGGCATCGCTCAGACGGCTTGCTTGGATGTGCCGAATCCTTGCCAAACAGCATGTTGATGACCCGGACGTACCCACCAGACCGGACGGCGTGGACGGGTACGCCGAGCGGGTACAGATCGCGTTGATTCTGCACCGCGTCGAGCTCGAAAAGAGTCTCTGTGAGACGGATGACTACCTCAACGAGATGCCCGACATTCTCGCCGTGTTTGATCTCGACGACATACCGCACTACAGCTCGCTTTGTCGGTGGGAAAACGAGTACCGAATGCGTGAACTCCGCCGAAGTGCGGAGCAGGCGGGCTGGAGTGGTGAAGCCGCGATTGATGCGAGTGGCTTCCAGCGTGACCAAACCAGCTACCACTACCGCGACCGCGCGAACTACTCGTTCCAGTCGATGAAGACGACGACCTTGATCGACGTGAACTCGTTGGCGATCAAGGACGTTCATTTCACGACCCAGAAGGCATGGGACGGTCACATCGGGATCCGGGTCTTCCGCCAGAACGCGGAAGATCTGCGTGTGTTGTCTGCTGACGCGAAGTACTCGTGGAGCGACCTCCGTGAGGAGTGTCGCTCCAACTCAGCGCGACCGTTGATCAAGCACAGGGAGCAGACACCGCTGTAGAAGGCTCGTAATGCCCGGATGAACGAGGATTACAACCAGCGGTGGATGAGTGAAACGGGGTTCTCGCAGTTGAACGAAGACGACGGCGAGAAGCTGCGCTCCCAGAACTGGCCGTGCCAGCTCCGGGAGCTCGCGCGGAAGTGTATCGTACATAACCTGACGCAGGCGGCGAGTTAGGCCTCGCCGCCTGCTCCCTTTCTCCGGACGTATCTAGGAGAGGCATCGCCGTCGTCACTGACACAACGAAGCAATATATAATAGTTTTGATCATTCGACAACCGCCGTCAGTAACAACTACTGCATCTTCTGACTGTAAGAACGCGCCTCTAACAGCTTGAGACTACAAAACAATCGACCCTACGTCATCGCAGTCTTGCGTTCAACAAGACACTTTTTATTCATTCTATATCGACGCCCGGGTTTGGGATGTAGGTTCGGATTGAGGTACGTAGACTTAGTCCCCTTCGTATAATTGTGTCATCATTTCTGTCTGGTCTTCGACTGTCTCTACACCATAGCGATCTAATGCTCGCTTAGCGTTCAGGTATTTTGCAATCGCTTGTGCATTATCTCGGAGGGAAATCCATCGATCACACGGGACTGCAAATTTGCGACCCTCTTGGCGGAAATACGCAACAACTCCTGGATCCCCCGGATTGGATTGCTTATATGGGAGGTTTGGGTTTGACGACAAATGCTGAGCCGCACTATCAATTCGTAAATCTGTAGCATCCATTCGACCCAATTCTTGGAGAATATTTCTAAACGCATCTTGTGTATCGACACGGAAGTTATGTGGGTAGGGTTCGCGTTCACTGGAGGGAGTTCTGGGAAAATTTTCCGGCCAGTCCAAGCTTGGGTTGTTCTCCGACATAATTGGCAACAAGCCTACGATTCGTATTAATCTGTTGTCGATTTACTATGATAATGAGCCTGTCATAGAATGGTTCTTGTGGTTGTCCACGCATTCGGAGCCAGTAGCTTTGAGCCGGTCAAACCCGTTCTCACAGCAGCCGTTCGTTCTGAGCCACCCAATGGCCGATAGGCAAAAACATCACTTTTTATGAATAAATGAGAACTCTAGGACAGCTTCGTAAAGCCGTGTACCAAGTGTATGTACTTCTAAGTAGATTACAGGATAATACAGATAAGCAGTATTACAATATTATGGGGCTGTTTCTATGACACTGTCCAACCGTGCGTTGTGCTCATGATCGTACACAGCGAACAACCGGGACGCAGCAAGGGCCGGACGCCCTCTGATCGGAGGGCGTCCCGGAGAGATTGGTCGTCATAGCCTTTGTCGCCGGCGAGAATTTCGATTTTCTCGGTGTTTCGGAGGGCGACTCGACGGCCAGTCTGGGTGTCGTGCGGCCAGTGTGCCGAGCAGTGAATATCGAGGATAGCACACGAGTCTGTATCAACGAGCGCCGTCGTTTTGAGCGTGCGTACGTGGCGACCCGAGCGGTGTTGGTCTTGTCTCGATGCCGTTTCGCGGTCGAAGAACGTGGCATCAATGGCTCCGTGCGAGCCCGGACGGACTACAGCGGGCGCACAGTTGTCACGGGCCCTCTAGAAACCCGAGTTCGACCCGGAACCGGGTGAGCGCCGCGAGCGTGTCGACGACCAGCTCACAGCCGTCACAGACGAATTGATAGCGCCCCTGGACTATTCGAGAGACCGCAACAAGGGAACTCGAGTGTTTCCTGCTAGACGCTTTCGTTGCCATTTCTGTAATGTCTGATTAGTTGTACTGTCTTTTCACACTAACTAGTTGTACTGGATAGTATAACTAACCATACTAACTGATTTGTCTGACGCAAATTTATGACGAATGGGTCTAACAAGTGAGACATGCTCACGTACACGACATACAGCGAAGCTGGTGGCGTCGGGAAGACGACGCTCGCGTCGAATCTTGCCGACGCGCACGGCCAACACGATCGCGATGTTCTCGTAATCGATCTTGATCCCCAGAATGGCTCGTTAACGTACTTACTCGGCGTTGACGCTCCACGAGATGATAGTAACGCAGACAACATTACACGCCACCTCATCGACCGACCAAAGGGCACATTTGAGGACCTCATCCTTGAGACATCATTTGGGTTCGACCTTGTTCCAAGCCACAATATGCTAGAAAATCTCGCCGATCTCCTTGCTCGCGCTGCCTCAATGGCAGAAGACCTCGGCGAAGAGTTCGAGCGCCACGATCAGCTGCGACAGGTGCTTCTCAACGCGGATATCCCCGAGAAATACGATACGATCGTCGTCGATCCGCCGGCAACTGCTGGCCCCCATCTCTACAACGCTATTGGCGCAACCCGTTCGCTGGTGATTCCGCTGGAACCGACAGGGAAAGGGATGCAATCGATAGAGGGGCTACAAGATGTTGTTCAGGGCTTCGAAGACACGGTGGGCGTCACCGTTGGTGTCCTCGCGGTTGTGCCAAACGGCGTTGGACGGACGACGGACCAACAACACTACCTGACCCGTATCCGCGAGTTGGGGTACGACGCACCAATCGCAATTGGTGAGCGATCGTCGCTGTTCGAAGGCTGCTGGGACAAGCAGACGACAGCGTTCGCGTACGTCAATGAGTATCGCTCCCGGAAACGTGATCACGAAATGGAGACGCTCGAGCAGTTACATGAACTCGCCAGCCATCTTGAGGAGGTGAGTGCCTAATGCCGAACGGCATGAAGTCCGGCAGCGGCGATGATCCGTTCGCCGAGGATGACGATGTTGAGGATGATCCTGTCGACGACGTCGCGGATACGGACACAGCTGCTGGCGATCCGTTCGATGAGCAATCAACAACGGAAGAGTCTGATCCGGCGTCGACGACGCTACCAGGCATCCCTGACCATCCTGCTGACGAATCCTCCCGGCTGCCGTGGATCCACCGTCGCGATGGAGTGAAAGACGATCGGGACCACAAGACGATCCACTACACAGAACACACGGTAAAGCGGGAACGTCGGGAGCTCCGGCCTGCGCTTGAGGAACAACTCGGAGACGATGTCGAACTCACTGACGCCCGAGAGGCGGCATATCTCGTCGGAATGGACCACATAGACGAAGTCGCTGACGTGCTTCGAGAGTGGGGCTACGATATTGAGTGACCAGTATCGGCCCGTCGCGTGCTATCCCTCCAGAGGAATATCACCGAGCGCGCCCCAATTGGGGACGCCGAACAGTTCACATCGCAGGGCTCACAAGGGCGATTTCCACCAGTACGTCGCCGATCGGCTTGACAGCGAGCGTATGCTCGCCGGACAGCCCATCTGAAACGGCGTGATCACGCCAGCGTATAGCGTCGGTGCCGCCGGAGCGCATAGCGGTAGGAACCATACGAAACACCGCCTGTCAACAGCAGATACGTACCGAAGAGCACGCCGAATACAGGCGTCAACACGACGTTTCCGGTGACTGCGAACCACGTCACGAACAGCCCGAGAACCGTTCCGCCACCCACGACGAACAGGTACACCATCATGACGAGCGTCGACGGGACGACCGTTTCTGTCCCCCAGAACTTGCGCTCCTCGTAGATCGGGTACGCCGAGCCGATGCCGACCGCGAACATCGCCGCAGCGAGACACATCACAACTCCGACAGCGGCGGTCGCCACCGCCTCAAGCACCGTCATCCCGAAAAGGATCGGGACGAACGAGCTGAGAACAGCGACCGGCACTCCAATCGCAACGCCGGCGAGAAGCCGTCCACGGACGAGAGCCGCGGATGGCGTCTCGGTAAGAAGGAGCAGCGGTAGTTGCGGCCGCTCGTCACCGAGCGGGTTCAACCCGAAGGTAGCGCCTGAGAGGTATGTCGCGAGAACGACGCCGCCCCCAGTGATGAGGGGTCCGAGGGCGTCGCCCGAAAACTCGAGAAACATCGTCCCGAACGGTGCGATAAAAAAGACGGCAATCAGGAGATGACTCAACTCCGCCGGATCACGGCGACCGCGCACGAGAATCCCCCACGCGATACGACCGGGTTTAGTCCATGCGAACGGTCGTGGGGCAGAGAATCCGCCGCTCGATCGCCGCACCTGCGTCGACTCATTGTTGCCGACCGAATCGGTAAACCAGAGCGTAGAAACCTGCTTGGTCGAGACGGCGAGACCGACCGGCGTGAGAGCGATTAACGCCGCGAGCACCGCCACCGCCTCCGGAGAGGTCGGTCTGGAGACCGGTGTTCCGACGAACGCGAGCGCAACGTATTCCACGAGGGGATCGAACGCTACTGTCGACAACAGCCGTTGTACTGAGAGGTCGGATTCGACGATGAACTGCCCGGCGAACTGTGACGCGACGACGAGTCCGACCATCGCGAGGATACCGACCGCTTTCAGGAGACGGCGAAGGCTGGGGAGTTTCCGCAGGAGTCGCAACACAGCAATTCCCCCGGCGTACCCCCAGACGGCGGCACAGCAAACGAGCGGCAGCGCGACCGCCCCGCCCGAAGCAACGAGCAGCGGCGAGCCCATTCCGAGTGCGAATGTGACCACCACTGCCCCGACCGGGATCCCGAACCACAGGGAGAGCCGTCCCACCTCCGCTGTGATGAGCCCGATAACGACTGCTCGCGGGTGAACCGCCAGCAGGACGAAATCCGCACCGTCGATATGTCCGAGCCGTTCGAGGGTCCGAAACACCGATATCGACAGGAGACCGAGAGGAACGAGCGTCGCAGCGGGCGCAAAGAACGGGACCGCCGTCACGGAGCGCGCGGTTTGCCCAAGCACATACGCTGTCGGCAGCGCGAACAGGAGCGCGCCGCCGAAGAACAGCGCCGTGAGCAGGAGTCCAAGGACTCGACGGGGGTTTCCGAGGTACCCACGGAGGCTTCGGACGAACTCCGCTCGCCCAATTCGGAGCCCGTGGCGAACGTCCTGTCGGACGCTCATGCTCTCCGAGAGGCCGCGTCCGTTTCGGGTTCGCTCGTGACGGCGAGGAACGCGTCTTCTAGGGATCCACTCTCGCCAGTCTCCGCACGGGCCTGTACTTCGGTGGGCGTCCCCTCGGTGACGAGTCTCCCGTCAAACAACACCCCGACCTCGTCAGCGACGGCTTCGACCACCGGAAGAATGTGTGTTGAGAGGAACACCGTGGTTCCTGCGTCGGCGAACGCGGTGATCGATTCCCGGATGGTGCGCGCCGCTCGGGGGTCAAGCCCCGATGTCGGTTCGTCTAAATACAGGACGTCCGGTTCGTGCAGGACACTCTGTATGAACGCGGTCTTCTGTTTCATTCCCTTCGAATACCCGTCGATTCGCCTGTCCGCGTCACCGGCTAATCCGAATTGGTCGAGGTACTCGCCGATGCGCTTGCGGGCAACGGACCGCGAAATGTCGCGAAGATCGGCGACGTATTCGAGCTGTTCGCGGGCGCTGAACTCGTCGTACAGCGGTGGCGTCTCAGGGAGATAGCCGACCCGACCAGCGATCGCACGCCGGTCGCTCGGGTCGACGCCACAGACGCGTACCGATCCGCTGTCCGGATCGCTGAGGCCGGTAAGGAGCCGCATCGTCGTCGTCTTCCCCGCACCGTTTGGGCCAAGAAAGCCGTAGACGCTCCCGTGCTGGATGTCGAGCGTGAGACTGTCGAGAGCGACTTCTGAGCCGTAGCTCTTCCGGAGATCGGTCGCCAGAATGGCGGATTCGTCGTGGGTGGAGGGCATACGTAACGGATGTCATTTCCCGAACCGGTCGTCTATGCGTTTCGGAATCATCTTCCGATCACACGTATCGGGGGTGATGCTGCATGGGTAGATAGCGACGTGAATAGGCGGCGTGATCGCTCCGCCGAACTCTCATTTTGTATAGCGATATATGATACATTACTCTTGAGCATCTATTGTCCGATAAGTTGCTTATTTCGCGTGTCCCCAACGGACACATGTATAACCAATACTATTATACTACTGTCAGATAGACGCTACCCTATGAGATCACCACACTTAGAATCACCACAGAACACAGCACGAGGGGTTCTCCCCCGAAATTTCCGTGAGTGAGCAAACCTACAATTGGTCGAGGAAATCACTCGACGAACTCGTCGAATTCTACGAGCGCGAAATTGCTCCTGAACGGCAGCGGGAGGGACACGATCCAAACGAGATCCCCACCTACCAGTGGCTCGTTGACCACGGTTATAGCGGTCTCCAGTACGCTGTCCGAGAGCATCATGACATGACACTCTCAGAGTTCTTCGAACAGGCTGTTGGGCTCGGAGACGACGTCTCACCCGAGACTCCAACGTGGCCGATCGATAACGAGCAGATGATCGAGTACCTCGAACAGTACTTTCGGTCACAACAACGGGGGTCAGCTGCGGAGACCACCCTCCAGTCAAAGCGTTCGCGGCTCGGTCAGTTCCTCCGCCACTACGAAGCCCTCCATGGGACATCCGCTATCGTCTCTCGTATCACTAATGTCGCTGACCAACCTGAGGAAATTCAGCGCGTCACCGCCGTCTTCGACGTCCTTGATGATGAGCTCGAGAGCAACGATTCGAAGCGTCGGTACCGGTCTGACATCGATGATCTCTACAGCTGGCTCGTCGATCGCGGCTACGGCGCGTTCAATCCCGTCCGATATGACCACGAGTGGGACGTTGCGAAGCGTGATAACTCCCCGCTTGCGCCCGCCCAGGTCGGATCTCTTGCGGCTTCGACTGAGGATATCGAAGAGCGACTGATCGTCTTAGGGCTGTGCGCCTGGGGCTTACGACGGAGTGAATTAGCAACCCTCCACGTGGAGAATGTTGAGCTTCAGGCGGAGTCACCGTACCTCTCGTTCAACACGAGGAAGAACGGTCCTGGAACAGTAGCGTTGATCTACGGCCAAGATGTCCTTTCGAACCGGATCGCACAGCTGTCGGATCGGCAGGGATGGGATGGATATCTGTTCCCCTCGCCAGACGCTCGACGTGATCACGTGACTGGCGAGACGCTCAACCGGCGGTTCAAGTCGATCGCCGCGCATGCGGATGTGCGTGTTCGCGGTGAGCTCCCGACTTCCAAGATGGGACGTCGGTTCTGGTACAGCGCGTACGCTGACGCCGTTGAGATAGTTATTGAACGCCTCCAGACCGTCGCTCACGAACAGGGCAGCAGCGATCCGATGGTCGTGTTCCGGAACTATCTCTCCGAAGAGAAACGTCGTGAGTATCTTCGTGACGCGATGTATGACCGGCTCGCTGAGGCGTTTGAGGAATCTACTGAGTAATTGTCGTGGGGTGGTGACACGGAGTATCGAGGAGAAAGCCTCGCGCTTCAACTGGCTGCGAATGTCAAAGGCATGAATGTAAAGCGATTGTACTGACCGCGACTGGGTCAGGGTATATCACTTGCCTAGGATTTCACCTATGGAAACGCTGCTACCCGGGCAAACCACGTCTAGCGACAAAATGATTACGCCGTCTAGGGATCTGTTGTTTTCACAGCCGGTAGGCGGTCGGAACGTGTCTGCGGTGCGGTCGCTGTCT
>NZ_NEDJ01000016.1 GCF_002114285.1 Halorubrum ezzemoulense DSM 17463 | reverse complement strand
TGGCGTCGAGCGGCTCGGCCCGAAATTCTATTACCCCAAGTTCCGCAAGTTCTGATAGCCTCTGGCCGAAGGCAGGACGGTCTTCATACATACCCGTTTTTGCCGGGCCAGAGGCACTAATGCTCCTGGTTCCGCCAGTCTACTGAAGAGCGAGGAGAGAATACCGAGTGTCAACGACGCCGTTCGAAAGAGCGATCCCACCGAGGCCGTTTCAGCGCTCGTGTTCGGGAGCAGTCGTCTCGGGCGGCTCGCGCCGAGACGCCGAGTCGGTGCGGTCGCGGTCGGCGGAGACCAGTCGGTCGAGGCGGCGCTCGAACTCCGCGTCGGAGATCTCGCCCTCAACGTAGCGGTGTTTGAGGCGCTCGATCGGCGTCGCGGGCGCCTCGCGGTCGGCGTCCGCCCGCGAGGTATCGCGCTCGGCGGCGATCCGGTCCGCCAGGTAGCCGCCGAGCGCGCCGCTGCCGACGACGTACGCCGCGCCGAACAGCGTGAGCGCGAGGACGCCGACGGTCGCCGCGGGCGACACCGCGGCGGCGACCCACACCGCAAAGAACGTCAGCGGCAGCGACAGCAGCGCGACCAGCGCGCCCGTGGCGGCCCCGATCTTCGGGCCGCGGGGGCGCTCCGCGTCGTCGGTCCAACTCGCCACGCCGGCGCCGACCGCAGGCGCGACCAGCCCGACGACGGGCAGGACGCTCACGAGCACCGTGACCCCGGCGCCGACGCCGGCGCGCGCGGCGAGATCCGAGAGGCGCGCGACCGGCGAGCGACCCCCGCGGGCGTCGGCGGCCGTCATCGTCGACGCCCCGAGCCTCGGGGCGATTCACCGGGTCGGCGCCGCCGCGGAGCCGGTCGCGGGCCCGGGGTCGCGCCGCCGTTTCGACAGCGATCTGTCATCGATGTCGTTACGGACCGAGAACGCAAAAGGGCGTCGGGGAGCGGGGTACGCCTCCGGTTTCGCGGTGTTCGCTTAGGATCGATTCAGCGGGGACGCGGGAGGTTAGGGCTCGGATCCGACTGTCACCGATCGCGCAGACGCGACAGCTCCGACTCGGGGATCACGAACTCCCGCGTCCCCGGTTCGTACACCGCAAGGCTCCCGGCGACGAGCGCCATCGACGCCGCCAGCAGCCCGGTGTTGACGAGGAGGAGGGCCTCGGGGTCGGCGAATTCGGTCCGGAAGGCGGCCGCGGGCGTCGCGACCGCCGCGACGACGACGAGTCCGAAGCCGACCGCCAGGTACGCCATCGCCGTGCGGCCGGACGACCGATACGCCGCGACGGCGAACGCAACCAGCGTCGCGCTCGCGCCGGCCAGCACGGTGGTCGTCATCAGGTACAACCCCTCAATGAGCTCCATACCTCACCTGCTCGAATGCGGATTATAAACCCACGGGAGCGGGTATCAGCAGCGATAACACGGCAAACCGATTCGAGTCGCCGAACCGCCCGTGGTCCCGTACCGCACGCCGGATCGCGAGGGTTGCCGCCCGGGGCACTCACCGGTACCGTTATAAGAGATAAAAATCAATCCCGATAACGTGAATGGTGGGGGACAATCTGATCACCGTACTCGGTAACAAATACAACACGGACATCCTGACGGCGACGGGCGACGCGAAGTCGGCGCAGGATCTCAGCGACCAGCTGGACGTCCCGATCGCGACGTGTTACCGACGGATCAACGAGTTGGAGGAGGCCGATCTACTGGAGTTACACGACCGCCCGCTCTCGGACGAACACCGGCGCGTGAAGGTGTACCGTCGGAGGGTCGACGGGGTCGAGGTCGACTTCCGCGACGGGCTCACGGTCGAGGTGGAGGAACGGTCGGCGGTGAAGAACCGCCTCGACGACGTCTGGCGCGACCTCTCGTCGCGAAAGTGATCAGCGTTGGGCGGCGGCGGCGATCGGAAGACCGTCGATCGTGCCGCGATCGAAAGAGCGTCACCGGGTCGCGATCGACGCAGCCGCGCTGCGAGGGTTAGAACGAGGGCTGGTCGTCGGAGCCGCCCATCATCGAGAACCCGCCGGCGCGCTCGTGGACCGTGATCCCACCCTGTCCGATCTCCATCGGGAAGATGTCGGTGTCAATGTCCTGTTTCCGCATCTTCGCCACCCAGACGTAGCGGTTGACGCCCGAGTCCGTCGGCGTCTGGATAAAGTAGATGTTCCCGTCCGTGAGGAAGTTCTCTAAGCCAACCTCCGTGTCGGGGAAGACGGCGCCCTGCTCGTTGATGAGCAGCGAGGTAAGCCCGTTCGCCTTGAGGATGTCCGAGAACTTCAGCAGGTAGGTGCGCTTCTCCTGTTCGGCGTCGAAGAACAACTGGAACATCGACAGCGAGTCCAAGACGAGGCGGTCGAAGTCGCCGTCTTCGACGGTGTCGAGCAGGCGGTCGACCGCCGTCGAGAAGTCGGTCTCGCGGAGCATCTCGCGTTTGTCGAGGATGACGATGTCGCCGTCCTCGACCATCTCGTCGAACCTCTCGAAGCCGACGGACTCGGCCGCGCCGCGGATGTCGGCCTCGTCCTCCTCGAAGGAGACGTAGACGCCGCGTTCGTCGTGTTCGGAGACGCCGTGATGGAGGTACTGGATGCCGAAAATGCTCTTGCCTGTGCCCGGGTTGCCGGAGACGAGGACCGTCGACCGCTCGGTGATGCCGCCGGTGAGAATGGAGTCGAGCCCCTCGACCCCGGTGGAGACGAGTTCTGACATTCGTCTCCTCTTTGACGGCCAGGGTATATAAAAGACGGTTGAGCACATCGGGCGAGCGAACGGCGACAGTTTTATCTCTCGACACGCCGCCCATTCGTGTATGCCCGGTGAAGCGTGTCCGGTCGCCCTGGGCGGTGATCGGCGGTGAGCGATCCGTCGGTGCTCGTCGTGGAGGACGAGCCAGACATCGCGGCGCTGTACGCCGGCTTCTTAGAGGAGCAGTACGCCGTCGACGTGGCGGAGACTGCCGCCGAGGCGATCGATCGCGTCGACGGCGGCGTCGACGTG
Organism: Halorubrum ezzemoulense DSM 17463; assembly: GCF_002114285.1. Lineage (GTDB taxonomy): Archaea > Halobacteriota > Halobacteria > Halobacteriales > Haloferacaceae > Halorubrum > Halorubrum ezzemoulense. The sequence continues at coordinate 52,161 of NZ_NEDJ01000016.1, read as the reverse complement.
GTGCTCCTCGACCGCCGCCTCCCCGACGGGAGCGGCGACGACGTCTTGGAACACATCCGCGAGGAGGGGTACGACTGTCGCGTGGCGATGGTCACCGCGGTCGAACCCGACTTCGACATCATCGACATGGGGTTCGACCTCTACCTCACCAAGCCGGTGAGCCGCTCGAAGCTGCTCGCAGCCATCGACACACTCCTGACGCGCAGCGAGTACGACGACCTCGTCCAAGAGGCCGCCGCGCTCGCCAGCAAACGCGCGGTTCTCAGCTCACAGAAACCGGCCGCACAGCGCGAGGAGAACGAGGCCTACGCCGACCTGGTCGACCGGTTGGAGGACTTAGACACCGACATCGACGACCTCGGCGAGTCGCTGTCGACCGACGACTACCGCGCGATGTTCCGCGACCTCGGCGAGGCCTGAGGCGGCGACTGCTTTCTCCGCCGCGCTCATCGACACCAAGCGTCGCCTGCCGCGCCGGTAGCGACGGGTGGCGGAACCCGCCGACTGCGTCCGGATCCCGAACGAAGTTTGAACGGAGTTCGCCCCGACTCCGCACCGAGTTTGTTCCGTACTTGAAAAATCTATATCCCCGTCATCGCCCTCGCCGAAGCCATGACGCACCGAGACGCGCGGCGACGATTCCTGACGGCGAGCGGCGGACTCGCGACGCTGGCACTCGCCGGTTGCCTCAGCGACGGCGGGACGGGTGACCAAGGCGGCATGGATGACGGCAGCGGGATGGACGGCGACAGTGCGATGAACGGTGACGGCGGGGCGGACGACGATGAGGCGATGGACGGCGACGGCGGAACGGACGACGACGAGACGGGTGACGACGGGATGGCGGAGTCCGCCACCGTGCGAGTGCGGGTCGAGAACGTCGCGTCCCCGGACTTCTATCCCGCCGAGACGCCGACGGACGGCGCCGTCTGGATCACGCCGGGCGCGTACGCCGTCCACGAGGGAGAGAACCCGGTCTACGAACTCGGCGAGTCGGCCTCGATCGGCCTCGAAGCGCTCGCGGAGGCGGGTCCGCCGACCGGCTTCGAGGGGGCAGACGGGCTCGTCGACGAACTGGAGGCGTCGTCGGTCGTTGCCCACTCGGGGGTGTACGCGCCGGCCGACACCGTCGCGGACCCGAACGACCCGACTGGCGAGGTTCCGGGGGCACCGCCGATCGCGCCCGGCGGCGCGTTCGAGTTCGAGGTCGACGTCTCGCCCGGCCACCGGCTCTCGTTCGCTTCGATGTTCGTCCCCTCGAACGACGTGTTCGTCTCGACGGAGGAGGCGGGGATCGTGCTCTGGCCGGAGGACGGCGACCCGGTCGACGGCGACGTCACCGACGCCGCGGCGCTGTTCGACGCGGGGACGGAGCCGAACGCGGAGCCGCCCGGAAGGGGCCCGGACCAAGCCCCGGCGCAGGAGGCGCCGGACCAAGGGGCGGACGAGGGCGGCGTCGTGCGTCGACTGCGCGGGGTCGACGACGGCCACGAGTACCCGGCGGTCGGGGACGTAGTTCAAGTGACCGTAACCCCGACGTAAAGTATGATCAACGGTCCCAAACGCCGAGACGCGTTGCTGGCGGCGGCTGCCGGCGCCGCCGCGGTCGCGGGGTCGTACCTCGCGACGGGATGGACGCCCTCGTTCGTCGTGCGGCCGGTCGACCAGGCGATCGTCAACCTGACTCCGGGGCCGGTCGTGACGTTCGCGATCGCGACGTTCGGCGACGCCGGCCACCTGATCCACATCGGGATGGCGGTCGCGGCCGTCGCGGGGCTGTTCGGCGCGGTCGCGTTCGCGGGCCTCCGGGTCGCCGCGCGCACAGAGCGACGGGCGACCGCGGCGGCCGCGGCGGGCGGCGGGGCGTGGCTCCTCGCGGCGGCGCTGACCGGCGTCTCGATCGGGGCGCTGGGCGCGGCGCTCCCCGCGGCGGCGGTCGTCGGGGCCGGCTGGCTCCCGCCGAGCGCCGACGGCCCCGCGTCTCCGTCCCCGTCGAACTCTGCGCCGGACGACGCTTCCGACCGGGAGGGAATCGCCGCGGACGGAAGTCGGCTACCCGCCGGCGTCGACGCGGTGCGTCGTCGGACGCTCGGCGTCGTCGCGGGGGCGCTCGGGTTCGTCGTCGCGGCGGCCGGCGGCCGGCGGCTGTCCGCCGCGGGCGACGATCCCCTCCCGGACGCCCCGCGGTCCGAGGGCGCCGCAGTCCGACTCCAGGAGCTCGACGCGGCGGGGCTGGCGTTCGAGAGCGACGACCTCCACGACATGGTGAGTCCGATCGGCGAGTTCTACAACGTCGACATCGCGGAGTTCGACCCGGAGGTCACCGCCGCCGAGTGGTCGCTGACGTTCACCGGCGAGACCGAGACCGACCGGACGGTCACCTTCGACGAGCTGGTCGACCGACCGGTCGAACACCGCGCGATCACGCTGCGGTGCGTCGGCGAGGACCTGAACGGGCGGAAGCTGGACAACGCCGTCTGGACCGGAACGCCGATCCGGCCCCTGATCGAATCCGTCGACCCGCAGGGCGAGTGCGACTGCGCGATGCTGCGCGGCGAGGACGGCTACTACGTCCAGTTCCCGGTCGACGTGCTCGCCGAGGGGTTCCTCGCGTGGGGGATGAACGGGAAAGAACTCCCCTCCGGTCACGGCCACCCGGTCCGGGTGCTGATCCCGGGCCACTGGGGCGAGACGAACGTGAAGTGGCTCTCGGAGATCGAGCTCCTCAGCGTCGAGGACGACGGCTACTGGGAGGAGCGCGGTTGGGAAGGGACCGGCGAGGTGAAGACGGTCGCCAAGCTCTGGGACGAGGGGATCACCGAACTCGGCGACGGGCGAGTCGAACTAGCCGGCCACGCCTACGCCGGGACCCGCGGGGTCGAGCGCGTCGAGGTGTCGACCGACGGCGGCGACTCGTGGACGGACGCCGCCCTCTCCGACGGGCTGCCCGACGCGGACGTCTGGCGGCAGTGGCGCCACGTCTTCGAGCCCGACGGGGAACACGAGGTCGTCGTCCGCGCCACCGACGGGACAGGGGCCCTCCAGTCGGGCGAGGAGTCGGGCTCCGTCCCGAGCGGCGCGTCGGGGTGGGTCCGGCGGACGGTCGGCTGACGTGGCCGCCGCGCTCGGTGCGCTCGCCGGGACCGACCCGGGGCGAAACGACTTTTATCACATACCGGACACACCAGTACGTCAGATGGAGAAAGCCCTGTGGTACCTGTTCGTCGCGAGCCGCGGTGGCGCCAACAGGGTCCGGATCGTCCGGCGGCTCCGCGACCGTCCGCGGAACGCGAACGAGCTCGCGGAGGCGCTGGACGTCGACTACAACACGATCACACACCACCTCGATATGCTGAAAGACCACGACGTCGTCGAGCCGAGCGACCACGACTACGGGAAGCTGTACTTCCTGACCGACCGCTTCGAGCGCCACGCGGAGACGTTCGAGGAGATCACCGGGGAGGTGGACGCGGAATGAACCCCGCGTCGCCGACCGGCGTCGCCGTGCTGATCGCGGTCGTCAACAGCGCCCTGCTGGCGGTGCTGGGTTCGGTCTGGCTCCGCAACTACCGCGAGTTCGGGTCGACGCTGCTGCTCGGGCTGGTCGGGTTCAGCGGCGTGCTCCTGATCGAGAACCTCGTCTCGGTCGCCTTCTTCTTCGCGAGCATGCGGACGCTGTACGCGATGGACCCGCTCGTGGGGCGGGTGGTCCTCGCGATGAGCGTGCTGGAACTGCTCGCGGTGTCGCTACTGACCTACGCGACGGTCAGGTGACCGGGGCGGCGGTGAGTTGACGAGGCGACCGCGTCCCCGCGAGCGGGGAGCGCGGCGGCTCACGAGAGCTGGTCGCCGACGATCCGGTCGGCCGCGGCGAGGAACGCGTCGCGCTCGTCGATGGGGATCGTCGCGCCCGCGGCCACGTCGTGCCCCCCGCCGTCGCCGCCGACCGACCGGCTCGCCTCGCGCATCACCGCGGAGAGGTCGAGCCCCTTGCGGACGAGCGCGTGCGAGCCGCGCGAGGACACCTTCAGCTCCTCGGCGCTCTCCTCGGCGAAGGCGATCACCGGCTTCGATCGGTCGACCGCGGGGGAGCCGACCGCCATCCCTGCGACGATGCCGACGATGGTCTCGCGGATGCGCGACCCCGCGTCGAACCACTGGAGGTGCTCCTCGTGGGTGACGCCCTCGTTTTTGACCCACTGGAGCCCCTCGGAGAGGTTCTGTCGGTGGGTGCGGAGGAGCCGGCGCGCCTCCGCGAGCGCGTCGCCGCGGTCGCCGAGACACACCGCGAGCCCGACGTCGCCGCGCTCGTAGCGCGCGGTCGCGTTGAGCAGCGTGGAGAACTCGCTGACGTCGCGAAGCTCGGTGCCTGGCTCCTCGTCGGTCAGGGTGTAGGCGGTGCCGACGAGCGCCTCGATCCGCTCGGAGGGGACGCCGGAGGCGACCGCGCGGCGCATCAGCGCGGAGGCGAGCCGCTGGCGCTCTTCCGCGTCGAGGTCGACCCAGCGGCGCCACTCCCCGTCGCGTTTCACGTCGAGGTCGAGGTCGGTGAGGAAGGAGATGGCCCCCGCCTCGTCGTTCGAGATCCCCGGGATGTCCACGTCGGAGGCATACTCCAGCAGCTTCGGGAGCGGGCGGGTCTGTCTGCCGTACAGGTCGAGGTCGGTCTGCGCGTCGAGGACGCCGGCGTCGACACCGTCAGCGACGATCGACTCGTTGGCGCCGACGAGCCCGTCCGCCGAGTCCTGCATGTCGCCGACCGCGCCGACGACGGCGAGCCCGGCGAGGTCGCGGTTGTCGCCGTCGGGCCCCTCCAGCGCGCGGGCGAGGAGGTAGCTCGCGCCGGCACCCGACAGCTCGCTCGCGCCGTCGATCCCCTCCAAGAGGGGGTTGAGGTGGTACCGCGTGTCGCGGTCGGCGGGCTGGTGGTGGTCAGCGATGACGGGGACGAAGTCGCCGCGGTCCTCGTGGTCGGCGATGGCGTCGAGCTGGCCGGAGCCGAAGTCGGTGAACAGCACCACGTCGAACTCGCGGGCGGCGATCCCGGCGATCGAGTCGGCGTCCAACTGCTTCTCGAAGACGACCTCGTGGTCGATCCCCGCACGGGCGAGCCCGGTGGACGCGACCGCGGCGCTCGTGATCCCGTCGGCGTCGATGTGGGACGCGAGCAGCACCCGGTTGGCCTCGCGCAGCCGGTCGGCGCAGTCGGTCGCGCGGTCGGCGAGGTCGGGGACTGGGGCGGCGACTGCCATTACCACCGGTTGGCGCCCGACCGGTCATAAACGCACGCTTCGGGCGCGGAACGACGCGACGGCGCCGGTGGCGGCGCCCAGCGGCGCCGCCCGGCGGACGCGGCGCCGAAGGGGCATCAATTGCCGTAACTGACAGTTATAGATGTATGTAGTCGTATGAGCAACAAACATGACACGTGGGTTTTCGACCCGGAGTCTCCACGCCGGCGCCGAGCCCGACGCGGCGACCGGCGCCCGCGCCACGCCGATCCACCAGACGACCTCGTACGTTTTCGACGACGCGGACACGGCGGCGGAGCTGTACGCGCTCCGGGCGGAGGGCCACGTCTACTCCCGGCTCTCGAACCCGACGGTGAACGTCTTAGAAGAGCGGCTCGCCGACCTCGCCGGCGGGTCGGACGCGGTCGCGACGGGCTCGGGGATGGCCGCGTTCGACGCGATAACCACCGTCCTCGCGAGCGCGGGCGACAACGTCGTCGCCAGCTCCGAGATGTACGGCGGGACGGCCGCGTACCTCACCAGCGTCGCGGACCGCCGCGGGATCGAGACGCGGCTCGTGGAGACCCTCGACTACGACGCGTACGCCGACGCGATCGACGACGACACCGCGTTCGTCCACGTCGAGACGCTCGCGAACCCCTCGCTCGTCACGCCCGACTTCGAGCGGCTCGCCGAGATCGCCCACGAGAACGCGGTGCCGCTCGTCGTCGACAACACGTTCGCGACGCCGTACTGCTGTCGGCCGTTCGAGCACGGCGCCGACGTCGTCTGGGAGTCGACGACGAAGTGGATCACGGGCAACGGCACCACCGTCGGCGGCGTCGTGATCGACGGCGGGCAGTTCCCGTGGGACCACCCCGACGCCGACTACGCCGAGCTCGACGGCGAATCGCCCGCGTACCCGATCGACTTCGTCGAGCAGTTCGGCGACGCCGCGTTCGCGAACGTCGCCCGCCAGCGCGGCGTGCGGCCGACCGGCGGCCAGCAGTCGCCCTTCGACGCGTGGCAGACGATCCAGGGGCTGAACACGCTCCCCTTGCGAATGGATCGCCACTGCGAGAACGCGCGGCGGGTGGCCGAGTTCCTCCGCGGCGACGACCGCGTCGACTGGGTGACGTACCCCGGCTTCGAGGACCACGAGAGCCACGGCAACGCCGCGGAGTACCTCGACGGCTTCGGCGGGATGGTCACCTTCGGCGTCGACGGCGGATACGAGGCCGCAAAGACCTTCTGCGAGTCGGTCGACCTGACGAGTTTCCTCGCGAACATCGGCGACGCGAAGACGCTCGTCATCCACCCCGCCTCGACCACCCACGCGCAGATGGACGAGGACGAGCAGCGGCTCGCGGGCGTCTACCCCGAGATGCTCCGGCTCTCGGTGGGGATCGAGGACCCCGACGACGTGATCGCCGACCTCGACGCGGGACTGGCCGCGGGCGAGCACGTCGCGGCGGGCCGGACCGAGGAGGAGCGGGCCGCGGACGAGGGGGCGGACCGATGAGCGCCGTCCCGACCGACCACGGCGTCGCCTCGCTCGGCGAGTTCACCTTCGAGTGCGGGCAGTCGGTCCCCGACTTCGAGGTCGCCTACGAGACGCACGGCGAGTTCGACGGCGACAACGTCGTGCTCGTCTGCCACGCGCTCACCGGGAGCCAGAACGTCGCGCGCTCCCCCGAGCCGGAGCGGGACGCGGAGACCACCGGGGCCGGGCAGGCCGGGCAGGCCCGGGCGTGGTGGGACGACGTCGTCGGCCCGGGGAAGGCGATCGACACGACCGAGTACTACGTCGTCTGCGCGAACGTTCCGGGCTCCTGTTACGGGACGACCGGTCCCGCCAGCGAGCGACCCGCGGACCTCGACCTCCGCGAGGAGCCCGACCACGACCGGTGGGGGACCGCGTTCCCGCCGGTCCAAGTTGAGGACTGGGCGCGCGCGCAGCGCCGGCTGCTCGACCACCTCGGCGTGGGGCGGCTCCGGGCGGTCGTGGGCGGCAGCGTCGGCGGGATGAACGCCTTGGAGTGGGCGAAGCGGTACCCGGACGACGTCGACCGCGTGGTCGCGATCGCGACGGCCGGACGCCTCGACGCGCAGTGTCTCGCGCTCGACGCGGTGGCGCGCCGGGCGATCCGCGCGGACGCGGACTGGAACGGGGGCGACTACTACGGCGACGACCGGCCGGCCCCGACCGAGGGGCTCGCGATCGCCCGCCAGATCGGCCACATCATGTACCTCTCGAAGGCGTCGATGGAGCGGAAGTTCGGGCGCCGGTCGGCCGGCCGCGACTCCCTGACGCGCGAGGACGGGGACCTCGGGCTGCCGCCGGAGCCGACAGCCGGGTTCTTCCCGTACCGCGAGGTCGAGTCGTACCTTGACTACCAGGCGGAGGGGTTCGGCGACCGCTTCGACGCGAACAGCTACCTCTATCTGACGCGCGCGATGGACGAGTACGACCTCGCCGCCGGCCACGGGACCGACGCCGACGCCCTCGCCGCGTTCGAGGGCGAGACGCTGCTGATGAGCTTCACCGCCGACTGGCACTTCACCGTCGAGCAGTCGGCGTCGTTGGGCGACGCGTTCCGCGAGGCCGGGGTGCCGGTCGCCCACCACGTGGTCGACTCCGACCACGGCCACGACGCGTTCCTCGTCGAGCCGGAACACGTCGGCCCGCCGGTCCGAGACTTCCTCGCCGACGGCGTCGACGGCCGCGCCGTCTCCGACGAGGACGGCGACGACGGCGACGACCCGCGGCCAGACTCTAACCACGCGCCGGTCCACGCGAGCCTGTTTCGGGGGTGAAGAGTCACGATCAATCATGATAACGTTCATAGTTCCAGACCGCGTGAGGTGAGAGGTATGCCAGGCGGACACGCGCAGACCCTGCGACCGTTCATGTGGCGCGCCGAGCGACTGTACCCCGACACCGAGATCGTCTCGCGGACGCACGAGGGGCGGACGCGGCACACGTATGCCGAGTACGCCGACCGGACGGCCCGGCTCGCGAACGCCTTAGACGACCACGGGATCGAGCGCGGCGACCGCGTCGCGACGTTCTGTTGGAACCATACGCGGCACTTCGAGACGTACTTCGGCGTCCCGAACACGGGCGCGCAGCTCCACACGATCAACCCGCTGCTGCCCGACGAGCACATCCAGTACATCGTCGACGACGCCCAAGACGAGATCATCTTCGTCGACCCGTCGCTCGCCGAGAAGATCGCGGGCGCTGCGGAGGGGGCGGAAGAGTTCGACGGCGTCGACTTCGTCGCGATGGGCTCGGAGGGCATCGACGCGCTCAACGCGCCCGCCTACGAGGAGTTCATCGCGGACCACTCGACCGAGTACGACTGGCCGGACCTCGACGGCGACCAGCCCGCCGGCCTCTGTTACACCTCCGGTACGACGGGGAAGCCGAAGGGCGTCGAGTACACCCACTCGATGCTATGGAGCCACACGATGGCCTCCCAGACCCCGCAGGGGATCCCGATGGAGGACTCTGACGTGGTGATGCCCGTCGTTCCCATGTTCCACGTCAACGCGTGGGGGATGCCGTTCACCGCCGCCGCCGCGGGCGCGAAGCACGTCTACCCCGGTCCATCGCCGGACCCCGCGGACCTCGCGGCGCTGATCGAAGAGGAGGGCGTGACCATCTCCGCGGGCGTGCCGACGGTGTGGCTCGGCCTCCGCGAGTACATCGAGGGGGGTAACGAGGTAGACCTCTCGACGCTCGACACCGTGATCATCGGCGGCGCGGCCGCGCCGAAGGCACTGGTCGAGTGGTACGACGAGCGCGACGTGGAGGTGCTCCACGCGTGGGGGATGACGGAGCTGTCGCCGATCGGCACCGTCTCGCATCTCAAAGATGACCTTCGCGACGCCGAGTACGAGACGCAGGTGAACAAGCGCTCGAAGCAGGGGCTCGTCGCTCCCGGCCTGGAGTTCGAGGTCATCGACGAGGACGGCGAGGAGATCCCGTGGGACGGCGAGGCGTTCGGTGAGCTCCGGATCCGCGGCCCGTGGGTCACGCAGGAGTACTTCAAGCGCCCCGAGGCGAACGAGGAGGAGTTCGTCGACGGCTGGCTGAAGACCGGCGACGTGGTCACCGTCGACGCGGACGGCTACATGCAGCTCGTCGACCGGACGAAGGACGTGATCAAGTCCGGCGGCGAGTGGATCTCCAGCGTCGAGCTGGAGAACGCGATCATGGCCTACGACGGCGTCAGCGAGGCGGCCGTCGTCGGCGTGCCCCACGAGCGCTGGCAGGAGCGCCCCGTGGCGTTCATCGTCGTGGCCGAGGGCGTCGACCGCGACGAGCTCGTCGAGCGGATCGAGACCGGGCTCCGCGAGGAGTACCCCAAGTGGTGGGTCCCGGACGCGGTGGAGTTCATCGACGAGGTTCCCAAGACCGCCACCGGGAAGTTCTCGAAGAAGGACCTCCGGGAGCAGTACGGCGACCAGTCGCTCGTCGAGGGGGCCGTCCCGGAAGACGACGCGCCCGAGCAGGAGTAGTCGAGCCGAGCGGGTAGCCGGTCGCTCGGCGGGCTTTCAGTCGTCGCGGTCGCCGACGACCCACTTGTGCGAGTAGCTCTCGCCGCAGGTACAGTGAGCGTACGCGTGGACCACGTCGCCCTCGGCGTAGAGGCCGCCGACCTCCTCGTTTTGCGCCGCGGCGAACGCGAAGATGAACTGGATGTCGTGGTCGGCTTCGGGAGCCTCGCTCGCGTCGTCCGCGTCCGGGCCGTCCGCGAACGGACACGCGCCGTCGTCGAGCGAGCGCGCGATCTCGCCCTCCGCGGCCATCGCCGTCTTCGCGAACTCCATCGCGCCCATGCCCGTGCCGGCCTGGAACGCCGACCGCCCGGTCTCGCCGTCGAGGATCAGCCGCACGCCGCCGGCGGTCTCGGTGCCGACCTCGCGCAGCCGGGAGTCGTCGTCGAGGTACGCGTCGCTCAGGTAGAAGACCACGTCGTCGAGCCGCTCGCCCGCGAGGAACTCGTCGAGGTTGCTCATGCCGCCCGGAGGCGCGTGAGCGGTAAAAGGTGTGCGTGTCGCCTCGAGCGGAACCGGCTCCGGTCGCGGGCGATCGCGGAGCGGCGATCCGCCGAGCATATAATAGATCGTGTGGAATCCTCGTGTTCAGATAAGCTGATTCCATGCGAAAGCGAACGATCTCAGCCACTCGTCAGCAGTTTCTGCTTCGGCGTTGCTGAAACAGTTTGAGAAACAGGTAGTTCGGCGTTTTATCTCGCGAAAGACACGTTCGACGCTGTTCCGATTTCCATGTCGTTCGTATCTGAAATCGAGGTCATGTTTGCGACAGGCTCGCTGAAGTGAAGCTGATCCATCTACGAGAACTGTTGCGTCATCAATGTCGTGTTTGTCACGGAGATCAGCGAAAAACCGATCTGCGAGAGCGTTGTTTGTCGTCGGTTCAAGCTGTGTATGAAGCAGATCGTTCGTTTCCGGATCGACGGCAGCGTACAGCCAATATTGTTCATCATCAAGCCGAATCACAGTCTCATCGACCGCAACGTGATTCGGGTTCCGCCCAGATTCCGGCTGTAGATCTGCTTTGTGAACCCAGTTGTGAACGGTGGATCGAACTCTTTCAACACCAAATACCTCAAGAAACGAGACAATATTCGAAAGCGATAGTCCTGCTAAATGAAGCTGAATACTGAGCTTCATCAACAGCTTCGGTGTTGCCTCTCGCTCCACAAAGTCTAAGTTGATCTTGTCTAAACAGCCGCTGAGGCGGTCGTTTTCGGGCATAAATCACTTTGAAAACGCGCTGCCTCACTTTTCAATCCTTATCTGAACACCGCCTGTGGAATCGGGGTAACTGTTAATACGCACCACGGAGATCCGTCGCGTAATGAGCACGCAGAACAGATCCGACGACCGGCTCGCGGAGTGGGCGCAGCTGGTCGACGAGGACGTTCCGGAGGAGCTCCGAGAGGAACGTTCCGTCGACGGATAACTTTCACCCCGCTTCGCGAAGGCTTTAGGCCGACGGCGGCGAAGCACCGCCGATGGCGACCGAGGCCGCCGGGATCGACAGACCCCTGCTCGTCGACGACTTCCTCCAGCGGCGCCGCTACCAGCTCCAGTTGGCGGACGCCGCCGCCGACAAACACACGCTGGTCTGTCTCCCGACCGGCCTCGGCAAGACGACGGTCAGCCTGCTCGTCACCGTCGAGCGCCTCCACGAGGCGGGCGGGAAGGCGCTCTTCTTGGCCCCCACGAAGCCCCTCGTCCAGCAGCACGCGGACTTCTACCGCGAGGCGCTTGAGATTCCGGACGACGAGATCGTCGTGTTCACCGGCGACGTGAAGCCCGACGACCGCGCCGCGCTCTGGGACGACGCGCGCATCGCGATCGCGACGCCGCAGGTCGTCGAGAACGACCTCGTCGGTAACCGGATCTCGCTGCGCGACGTGACCCACCTCACCTTCGACGAGTGCCACCGCGCGACCGGCGACTACGCGTACGTCTACATCGCGGAGCGGTACCACGCCGACGCAGCCGACCCCCTCGTCACCGGGATGTCGGCCTCGCCGGGCGGCGACACCGAGGAGATCGAGACGGTCTGCGAGAACCTCGGGCTCGTCAACGTCGAGGTGATGACCGAGGAGGACGCCGACGTCGACGAGTACACTCACGACACCGATGTCGGGTGGGAGCAAGTCACCTTGCCGGACGAGGTGCTCGCGATCCGGGACGCGCTCAACGAGGTGATCACGGACCGGCTGGAGAAGCTGAAACAGCTCGGCGTGACGAACACGACGAACCCCGACCTCTCGCAGAAGGACCTCAACAAGATGCGGGGGCAGCTGAAACAGATGATGGACAACGACCAGTCGGAGGGGTACAAGGGGATGTCCACCCACGCCGAGGTGATGAAGCTCCGGCGCGCGACCGAGCTTGTCGAGACGCAGTCCGTCGAGTCCGTGCGTCGCTACTTCGAGCGCCAGCGCGAGGCCGCCCGGTCGTCGGGCGCGTCGAAGGCCAGCCAGCGCATGGTCGCGGACCCCAAAGTGAGAGAAGCGATGCGGAAGGCGGAGTCGTTCGACGGGCTCCACCCGAAGTTCTCGAAGGCCCGCATCCTGCTGGCGGAGACGCTCGGGATCAACGAGGGCGAGCGCGCCATCCTGTTCACCGAGTCCCGCGACACCGCCGAGGCGCTCGTGGAGTTCCTCTCCGCCAGCTTCGACGTGCGCAAGTTCGTCGGACAGGGCGACAAGGACGGCTCCGACGGGATGAGCCAGAAACAGCAACAAGAGACGCTCGACGAATTCAAGACGGGCAAGTTCGAGGTGCTCGTCTCCACCTCGGTCGCGGAGGAGGGCCTCGACGTGCCCGAGGTCGACCTCGTCTGCTTCTACGAGCCCGTCCCCACTGCGATCCGCTCGATCCAGCGCAAGGGGCGGACGGGCCGGCAGGCCGAGGGAAAGGTCGTCGTCCTGATGGCCGAGGACACCCGCGACGAGGCGTTCTTCTGGATCTCACGGCGCCGAGAAAAGAAGATGGCCAGCCAGCTCGCCGAGCTGAAGGAGGCCACCGACGACATCGAGGAGTCAGTCGGCGACGAGGGACAGGCCGGCCTCGACGCGTTCGCCGGCGGGTCCGCGAGCGAGGGCGACTCTGGCGAAGGCGGCTCGGGCGATGACCAGGGTGAGGCTGAGGGCGAAGTCGATGGTGACGATGAAGGCGAGATCGGCGGTGACGACGAGGGCGACGCCGGTCTCACCGACTTCGCTGCGGAAGCGCGGGAGGGAGAAGACGACGTGGACGACGTGGAGGCCGAGGCTGGCGGAGAGACGGAGGTCGAGGGAGAGACGGACGCAGGCGACGACGGCGTCGTCGCCACCGCCGGCGTCGACGAGGGCGTCGAGGTTGTCGTCGACCAGCGCGAGCTCGACTCCTCGATCGCGAAGGACCTCTCGACGCGCGACGGCCTCGTCACCCGGCTGGAGACGCTCGCGGTCGGCGACTACGTCCTCTCGGACCGCGTCGCGGTCGAGCGCAAGTCGGCGGCCGACTTCGTCGACTCGATGCTCGATTCCGACCGGTCGATGTTCGAGCAGGTGGGCGAGCTCTCGCGGGCGTACGCTCGCCCCGTCATGGTCGTCGAAGGGACGAACCTCTACGGCCAGCGCGATATCGACCCGAACGCGATCCGCGGCGCGCTCGCGTCGCTCGCAGTCGACTTCGACGTGAGCGTCCTCCGCACCGAGGGCGAGGAGGACACCACCGAGCTGCTCGCGACGATCGCCAAGCGGGAGCAGGAGACGCGCGACCGCGAGGTGAGCGTCCACGGCGAGAAGACGACGAAGACCCGCGCGGAACAGCAGGAGTACGTCGTCTCCTCGATCGCCGACATCGGGCCCGTGACGGCGCGGACGCTGCTGGAACACTTCGGCACCGTCGAGGCCGTGATGACCGCGCCCGAAGACGACTTACTGGACGTCGACGGCGTCGGCCCGGTGACCGCGGAGCGCATCCGCGAGGTCGTCGGGACCGAGTACGAGTGAGGCCGGACCGGCCGCGGAGTTAGTCGAACCCGCTCACCAGCGTCACCACCCACTGCCCGAGGTCGTACTCCGACCGGACCTCCACGCGCGTCACCCATTTCACCCACTGGAAACCCCGGCGGTCGGGCGCGACCAGTCGGGCGGGCGCGCCGTGGCCGTGGCTCAGCCGCTCTCCGCCCACGTGCGTCGCGAGCAGCGCGTCCTCGGCCTCGTCGAGGGGGAGACTCCAGCGGTAGCCGGTGACGGACGTGAACCGGACGTAGGCCGCGTCGTCGTCGATATCTCCGGCCGCGTCGAGCAGGTCGCCGACGCGGATCCCGCCCCACTCCTGGACCGTGTACCAGCCGCTCGTACAGTCGAGCAGCGCCTCCGTCTCGTGGCCCGCCGCCAGCTCGTCGGCGGTCAGTTCGACGGCGTCGCTCACGAGGCCGTCGACCGCCAGCCGGTACGCGTCGCGGTCGATCGGGTCGGGGTCGTCGGCGACCCACGAGGTGATCGGGAAGGCGCCGTTTCCGTCGCCCTCGCGGGGCTGCGAGCCGGTGAACCGCCGGTCTGCCCCGGCCGTGTCGAGCGCGTCGTTGATCCCCTGCTGGAGGCGGTAGGTCGTGCCGCCGGCCGCGAGCAGCGCGAAGTAGCGGACCGCGGTCCGCCGCCGCTCGAAGTCGACGCGCCGAGGCGGGCGGAACCGGGTGGCGGCGTGCGCGGCCACGAGCGGGACGAGCGCGAGCCCGAACCCGACGTGAACGGACAGCAGGGTCCAGTAGGAGAGACGCACGTCGAGGCCGAACACCCACGCGACGCCGGTCGCGAGCGCGCCGACCGCGGCGACGAGCGTCAGGACGGAGAGCGCGGTCGACCGCCGCCACAGGGTCGGGTCAGTGAGCCGACGCCGGACGCGGGCGAGCTTCCACCCGAGCAGCGCGACGATGCCGACGCCGAGCGCGCGGTGGAGCCAGAACAGCGGCCACCCTTCCGGGACGCCGACGGTGAAGGAGACCAGCCCGGTGGCCGCCTCGGCGACGACGAACGCGAACAGCGACCAGTCGACCGCGCGCGGCGGCGGCTCCAAGCGGTCGAGCGCGGTTCGGAGTCGGTCCGTCGCGGCCATCTACGCGTGCTACGTGCTAGCGAGACAAAAGGATACAGCCCGCGGAGAATCGCCGTGCTCGCTACAGCTCGTACACCTCGCCGTCGACCGCGAGCGGCTCCTCGAACGCCTCGTCGGCGGGGTAGTAGTGGGCGAGGTGGACGAGCCGCGTCCGGTCGGGGTCGAGCTCGTCCGCGAGCGCGAGCGCCCCCTCCCGGGTCATGTGCTTCGTGCCGAACGTGCGGGCGACGCCGTCCGGCCCCTCGTGTCGGCCGCCGATCGGGTGGTGTTCACAGAGCGAGGCGGGAACGATGGCGTCGGCGAGGAGGAGGTCCGCGCCGGCGAGCGCCTCGCGGGAGCGTTCGGGAACGTCGTAGCTGGTGTCGCCCGTGAGCGAGAGTTTCGCGCCGGTCACCGGATCCTCGATCACGACGCCGTAACAAACGAGCGGCGGGTGGTCGACCGGGACGAACCGGACCTCGAACCCGCAGGTCTCGAACGGCTCGAACGGCTCGCGGGCGTGGACGCCAATCCGGTCCTCGAGGTAGTCGTACTTGTCGCGGATCGTCTCGGCGACGCTCTGATCCGTCGCGGGGTCGGTCTCGTTCGGCGCGTGGACCGGGAGCCCGTCGACGAGCCGGTAGACGTTGCCGAGCCCGTCGAGGTGGTCGAAGTGGATGTGCGTCACGAGCCCGGCGTCAGGGAGGGGGACGTCGGCCGCGAGGAACTGCTGTCTGAAGTCGGGACTGAAGTCGACGAGCAGCGACTCGCCGGTGCGCTCGTTGGCGATGTGGACGGAGAAGCGCGACCGCGACACCCCGCGCTCGCGGGCCCGTTCGCAGGTGTCGCAGTCGCAGCCGACGGTCGGCGTCCCCGTCGTGTCGCCCGTCCCGAGGAGGGTGACCCGCATGGGACGCTCTCGGCGGGCCACGGCCTTAGCGTCCGCGGTCGGGGCGCGGCAGAAGTCGGGGCGGGAGCGACCGCACGGCGGCCGAACCGCACGGCGGCCGAAGCGCACGGCGACCGAACCGCACGGCGGCCGAAGCGCACGGCGACCGAACCCCCGAGGTATAACCCCGATCCGCCCCGATCCGGACCATACACACCAGCCGAGAACTGACGCTCGCGCGGCTCCCCTCGGGCGTGCCGATCCGGACGACCGTCCACGCGTACGGCGAGGGCGAACTCGTCGACGGCGACGACGGCCCCGAACTCGACGCGCCCGAGGACGCGCCCGTGGTGTACACGCAAGCGGCCCAACACGGCCGGGAGGTGAACGGGACCGCGGTGCTCCGGCGGCTCCACGACCGGCTCGTCGGCGACGGCGCCGAGGGCGCGTCCGGAGCCGAAACCGGGGACGGAGCCGAGCCCACGGCCGCCGGTCTCACCGGCACGCTCGTGACGGTCCCCGTCGCCGACCCGCTCACCTTCGACCGGGTCTCGTACACGACGCCGGAGTCGCTCGACTCGCGCCAGCCGAACATGAACCGATGCTGGCCCGGCGACCCGGAGGGGTCGCTCCACGACCGGATGGCCGCCCGGCTCTGGGCGTTCGCGGGCGAGGCGGACGCGATCGTCGACCTCCACACCGGGTCGCCGTCGATGGCGACCCACGCGGTGTACATGCGCGGCGACGACGCCTGCCGCGGGCTCGCGGAGGCGTTCGGCACCGACCTGCTGCTCGCGGAGGCGGCCGGAGACGACGCGGACACGGAGTGGGACGAGCGCGGGTTCGCCGGGAAGCTCCGGGTCGCGGCCACCCGCGAGGGGATCCCGACGATCACGCCCGAGCTCGCCCACAGCCGGGAGGTCGTCCCGGCGGCGGTCGAGACCGGCGTGGCCGGGATGATCGGCGCGCTGCGACACGAGGGGCTGCTCGACGGCGAGCCCGAGCCGTGGGACGGCGTCGTCGCGCGCAACCACCTCGGGCGGGTGACCGCCGGCGACTCCGGGCTGTTCGTCCCCGAGCCAGACCTCGCCGTCGGGGACCGGGTGACCGAGGGCGACCGCGTCGGCGAGGTGTTCGACCCGACGACGTTCGAGACGCATCAGGTCGCGCGCGCCGACCGCGACGGGATCGCGTACTCGGTCGCCCGCGAGGCAACGGTCACCGCGGGCGCGACGCTCGTCGGCGTCGCGGAGCGGATCGACGTGGAGTGAGAGAGCGGAAACCGACTGCGGCGCGAGGCTACGGCCGCCGGACGCGGATCTGCCCGTCGGCGGCGACCGTGACGAACAGCCGGTTGCGGACCTCGCGGCCGTGGACCGCGTCTCCCGCGCGGTCGCCGATCGCCTTCATCAGCTCCGGGGCGGTCTGGTTCACCTTGACGCCCGCCTCGTCGCAGGCGTCGTACACCCGCTTCGGCGCGTCGTAGAGGTCGGTTCCCGCCTCGATCTCGACGCGGACCGGCGAGGACAGCGCCTCCGCGAACGCGACCGTCTCGCGGGCGCGCTCGACGTTGTCGCGGGCGCTGGCCTCGACGCTGGAGACGTTCGCGCGAGAGGTGCCGAGTCGGCCGGCGATGTCCGACTGTCGGAGCCCGCGCTCGCGGAGCGCTAACACCTCCGCCTGCCGGCGCGTGAGCACGCTCTCGTCGGCGTCGAACCCAGCCCCCTCCAGGATCGAGTCGGCGTCGACATCGACCGGCTCCGGCTGCTCGTCGTCTGCCACCATGTGGTCATCGACGGGCCGGTCGCTCAAAAAACGGCGGTTTCAGGCGACGGGCGTCGCGGGAGTCGGGCGGCGGAGAATCGCGCGACGGATCGACGGCGTCCGGACTGTCCGTGGGGCGGGGCTCCCCCGAGACGCCGTCACTTGCCCCAGAAGTTCTCGCGGCTGCCGAGCCGTTCGCGGTCCGGGCGGTCGCGGCGACTGCGACCCTCGTCGTCCTCGCTCTCCTCCTCGTCATTCCCCTCGGCGTCCGCGTCGTCGTCGGACGCCTCGGCGTCCGGGTCGTCGGGGAGGCGCTCGACGACTTCCTGCGCCGTCGCGTGGCTGGACTTCACGCGGTGGATCTTGACCTCGGCGCGCGCCGGGGGGAGGAGCCCGTCGACGAGGACGATGAACCCGTCGTCGGTGCGGCCGACGCCAGCACCGCTCTCGTGGATGTCGTCGACCTCGACGACGACCGCCTCGCCGGGCTGGACCGGCTGCTGTTTCAGCTCGTAGATCGGCATGTCGTAGTGGTTACACCACTCCGCGCCGCCTTTGTTGCCGTAGTGTTGACACCCCATCCCCTGGATCCGTTCGTCGAAGCTGGGGCAGTCGTCGGCGAGTGGACAGTCCGCCATACCGTAGGGGAGACCGGCCGCTGTTGTAAACGTTTTCGACTCTCAGACCGAAGTTCGCGAAAAACGTCGCCTCACGCGGGCGAGCGGCGGCTGTTTTGGTGGGGTCCGACGACCCAGAGCGGCGGCGGCAGCGACGCTTAGCGGCGCGGGCGGCGGCCTCAGAGAAACTCGCGGACCTCGGAGTACCACATGTCGTGGTGGTCGACGGCGTCGAGCGCGTCCGCGACGTCGACCGCGATGGCGTGCCAGCAGCGCTCGTCGGGGTCGTCGGCGTCGAGGTTGTACGTCGCGTCCGCGCAGGTACACTCCCCGTCTTCGACCACGTACTCGTCCTCGTGGCCGACGACGACGGTGAAATCGCGGTACCGCTTCACGCGCCCCTCGCCGACGGCCTCGATCGCGCGCTGGCCGCGGTCGCCGTGGGCCTCGA
Source organism: Halorubrum ezzemoulense DSM 17463 (assembly GCF_002114285.1). Taxonomy (GTDB): domain Archaea; phylum Halobacteriota; class Halobacteria; order Halobacteriales; family Haloferacaceae; genus Halorubrum; species Halorubrum ezzemoulense. Next base: position 33,570 of record NZ_NEDJ01000016.1, on the reverse strand, counting down.
CGAGGGCCGCGGCGATCGGGCCGGTCAGCTCGCCGGCCTCGGCGATCGCCGACCGCCAGTCGTCGACCGGTTCCATACCCCCTCGTTCTCGGGCGTTCGGTTAAACAGCGTCGGTCAGATCGGCCCGACCGACGTCGCGGTCCCCCGCTCCGACTCGGGTGCGGCCCTACGCGGCCGCGTCGAACTCGAACCGCGCGCCGCCGTCGCTCCCCTCCGTCACGGCGACCGTCCAGCCGTGCGCCTCCGCGATGTCGGCCACGATCGAGAGCCCGAAGCCGGTCCCTCCGTCGCTGGACGTGACGCCGTGACGGAGCACCTCGTCGCGTCGATCCGGCGGGATCCCGCTCCCGTCGTCCTCCACGTAGAAGCCCCCGTCACCGTCCAGCCGCCCGACGGTCACCGAGACGGTCGACCCGCCGTGTTCGACCGCGTTCCGAAAGAGGTTCTCGAAGAGCTGCGTCAGGCGCCCCGGATCGCCGGTGACCGTCGGGACGGCGTCCGCGACCGCGAGCGCCGCCTCGTCCGTGTCGACGTACCCCCACGCCTCCATCGTCACGGTCCCGAGGTCCACAGTCTCGGCGTCCTCGACCGCGGCCTCGCCGCGAGCCAGCGCGCGCAGGTCCTCGATGAGCCGCTCGGTCCGGTCGTGCGCCGACTGTACCCGGTCGAAGTGGTCCGGGTCGCCCGTCTCCGCCGCGATTTCGAGGAACCCCTGCGCGACGGTGATCGGGTTCCTGAGGTCGTGGGCGACGACGCTCGCGAACTCGTCGCGCCGCTCGTTCTGTCGCTGGAGCTCCGCCTCACGGCTCGCCCGCGCGAAGGCCGCCTCGACGGTCGCGCCGAGGATCCGGAACAGGTCGACGTCGGTCTCGGAGAACTCGCGGGGCGACGTCGACCCGGTGATCATGACGCCGTACTCGCCCAGCGGGACGATGACCACGCTCTGGATCGGCGTGTCGGGGTCGTATCGGCGGTCCGCGTCGTCGAGGTCGTCGTACACCCGCGTCTCCCCCGACTCGAACGCGTCCCACGCGAGCCCCTCGCCGCGGTCTAACCGAGGCGCCGCTCCGAACAGGTCCGTCGTCGCCGGCGTTTCGCTGATCGGGACGAGCGCGTCCGCCCGCTCGTCGTGCTCCCACGCCGCGGTGATGTCGAGGCCGAGGACGTCGGCCGCGGCGCCGACGGCGACGGAGCCGATCCCCCCGGCGGACTCGGCGCTGCTGAGCCGCTGAGCGGTCTCCTGGAGCGCCCGGAGCCGGCCCTCCAGCTGCTTCTGGTCGGAGATGTCCTCGACGACGGCGAGCGTGCCCGTGACCTCGGCGTCGGGATCCGTTATCGGGGCGATAGACAGGAGGAGATCCAGCTCCGCCCCGGCCCTCGTCTCTAGCCGTACCTCCTCGGCGCGGACCCGCTCGCCGCGGAGCGCCCGCCGCCGGTGCGCGGCGAACTCGTCCCACCGCTCCGCCGAGACGAGCGGGTTCTCCTCGCCGCGCACCTCCTCGTGGGACCAGCCGAACATGGTCTCGGCCTCCTCGTTCCAGCGGACGACGCTCCCGTCGGCGTCGACTTCCATGACGGTGAGCGGGGTCGCCTCGATGAGCGACTCCAGTCGCTGGTTCGTCGCCTCGAGCTCCCGCTCCCGTTCGACCCGCTCGGTCACGTTCCGGGCGATACCCACGAGCCGGACCGTCTCGCCGTCGACGATCACCGGTGCGAGGCTAGTCTCCCAAAAGCGGCCGTCGGCGACGGTCTCGAGCTCCTCGCTGTACGATATCGGCTCGCCCTCGGCGACGCAGCGGGCGTAGTTGGCCGCGAGTTCGGCCCCCTGCTCCTCCCCGAACACCGCCCGCGGCGTCTCACCCCGGACGTCCGCGGTCGTGAGCCCGGTCTGTGACTCGTAGCCGGGGCTGAGTCGGGCGAACTCGAACGACGGCTCGTCGCCGGCGGCGTCGACGTCAAGCAGGAATATCGCGTCGCCGGACGTCTCCAGCAGCGCCGCGTACTCCTCCGCGAGTGCCTGGTGTTCGCGCCGCTTCGCCTCCCGCTCCGTCACGTCTTGGAACACGCCGCGAAGCGCCGCGTCGCCCCGCCGCGCGTCCTCGACGTACTCCCCCCACGCTCGGACGTCGCGCACCTCGCCGTCCGCCCGCTCGATCCGGAGGTCGAGGTCGTACCGCTCCCCGTCCTCGACCGCGGCCTCGACCGCGTCGGTGATCGTCGCGCGGTCGTCCGGGTGGTAGAACTCGACCGCGTTGTCGATCGACGGCTCGTACCCCGCGTCGACGCCGTGGATCCGGCGCGTCCCGTCCGACCACGTGAGCTCCTCTCGCGACGGGAAGTACTCCCAGACGCCGATGTCCGCGATGTCCTGGACGCGGTCGAAGAGGAACTCCTGTCGCTCCAGTTCGGCGCGGTCTCGCGCCCGGGAGAGCTCGGCGCTCACGAGCTCGGCCAACAGCTCGACGAACGTCCGTTCGAGCGCCCCGAACGGGGCAACCCGCGTCGTCGGGCTCGAGAAGTTGACCGTCCCGTAGCGGGCGCCGTCGACGACGAGCGGCACGCCGATGTACGACTCGAGTTCGAGGTCGCGGTACGCGGGATGCGTCTCCTTCCCGTCGCTGACCGCGTCGGCGAACGAGCAGACGGAGTCGGTCTCGACCACTTCCGCGCAGTACGTCGTTTCGAGGTCGAACCGATCGCCGGCCTCGAGGTCGGCGTCCGGCGCGTGAACCGCTTCGACCGTGTAGTCGTCGTCGCGGATCCGCGAGACGATGCCGATCTCGAGCCCGAGCGTCCGGCAGCCGACACGGAGGAGGTCCCGGAGGCGAGCCGTGGCCGAGATGTCGGTTTTCCCCATGACGGTCTGGAGCTCTCGGAGCGCGTCTCGCTCCCGTTCCAGCTGGCGTTTCGCCTCGCTCTGTTCGGTCACGTCGCGGGCGACGACGAGCACCTGGTTGGTCGATCGGCGCTGGAACGGCGTCAGCCGAATGTCGAACGTCCGCTGGCCGCCTCCGACGGCGACGTCCATCTGGAGGTCTGCGTCGTAGAACCCGGAGGTCCCGCCGTCGCTCTCTATCTCGTCGAGCGTCAGGTCGACGGTCTCGGAGAACGCGCGAGCGTCCGACTCGCCGACGCGGTCGCCGACGAGGTCGGAGAGCCGCTCCCCCGTGAGGTCCGCCGACCGATCGTCCGACAGCAGTCGGCCCGCGGCCGCGTTCGCGAAGACGACGGACCGGTCCTCGTCGACGACCGTCACCGCGTCGTGGACGTTCTCCAGTACCGCTTCGCTGCGCTCCAGCTCCAGTTCGCGTTCCCGGTCGTCAGTGATCTCCCGCGAGAAGACGGTGAGCCCGTCCTCGTCCGGGAACGCCCGCACCTCGACCCAGTAGTCGAACGGCTCGCCGAGCCGCTGCTCGAACGACGCCGGTTCCCCGGTGGCCATCGCCGTGCGATACCGCTCTTCGAGCTCCGTCCCCACTATCGACGGGAACGCCTCCCAGATCGTGTTCCCGACGATGCGCTCCGGGTCGCGGTCGACCCGCTCGGCCATCGTGTCGTTCATGTACTCCACCCGCCAGTCGTCGTCGACCGCGTAGATCGCGTCGGTGGCGCGTTCGAGCGTCCGCTGGAAGCGGTCCGACAACCGCTCGGCGGCCGCCTGCTTGCGCGCCGCGTCGACGAGCGTCCGGATCCGCCCGGCGAGCAGTTCGAAGCTGTCCTGGGTCCCGTGGATCGGGATGTAGTCCGACACGCCGGCCTGGGTCGCCTCGCTGGCGATCCGTTCGCTGCCCCTCCCGGTGAAGAGGACCGTCGGCAGGTCGGGGCGCTCGGTCCCGACTCGCGAGACGAGGTCGATCCCGGTCCCCTCCGGCAGCGAGTACGAGGTGACGAGGCAGTCGGCGGAGCCCTCGATCGCCCGATCGAGGGCGGCCCGCGCGTCGCCGACGGTCGTCACCGTGACTCGCGGGGCGATCCGTTCGAGTTTCGCCCGGGCGAGTTCGGCGAAGTCGGCGTCGCCGTTCACGTACAGCACGTGAATCCGCTCCGGGTGTTCGTCGCTCGGGTGTTCCATTACGGACTCTCGGCGACGCGGTCGTATCAATCATTCCCGCCGATTATTTCCAGTGATAGAGCCACCGCGAGTGCCGTGAGAGACGGGTTCGTCACCGCGGCAACGCGCGAAGCGACTCGCGGGGACGGGAGTCCGACTACTCCAACACGATCAGCACGTCGCCCATGTCGACGCTGTCGCCCTCCGCGACGTGGACCCCCGCGACGGTGCCGCCGCGCTCGGCGACCACGTCGTTCTCCATCTTCATCGCCTCGAGGACGCAGACCACGTCGCCGGCGGCGACCTCGTCGCCCTCCGCGACGTCGACCGAGAGGATCGTTCCCTGCATCTCCGCGTCGATCGCCTCGCCGCCCTCCGCGACGTCGACGTCGCCCTCGTCGCCGCCGTCGTCGGATTTCGCTTGCGGCGGGCGTTGCTGGCCGCTCCCACCGCCCTCCGGGACCGGGATCGCGGGCGCGCCGCGCTCCTCTAACTCGACGTCGAAGCGCTTGCCGTTCACCTCGACGGTGAATTCGCGTTCGGTCACCTCCTCGTCGTCGTCCGCGGCGCCGACCGTCTCGGAGCCCCAGCGCTCCTGCGCCTCGGCGACCAGCTCCCGGTCGAGCTCCTCGTCGAGGTACTTCGTCGTGTGCGTCCCGTCGACGAAGCGCTCGTCGTCGAGCATGAGCCGGTGGAACGGGACGATGGTGACGACGCCGTCGATGTCGTACTCCGCGAGCGCGCGCTTCGAGCGGGCAAGACAGGTCTCGCGGTCGCCGGCTCGTACGATCAGCTTCGCGATCATCGAGTCGTAGTCCGTGACAAGCTCGTCGCCCTGCCGGAGCGCGTCGTCGACGCGGACGCCGATCCCGCCCGGCGGGTCGTACGTGTCCAGCGACCCCTCGTTGGCGGGCTGGAAGTCGTCCGCGGCGTTCTCGGCGTTGATCCGGAACTCGATCGCGTGGCCCTCCAGCTCGACGTCGTCCTGCGAGACGGAGAGCCCCTCGCCGCTGGCGACCCGGAGCTGCTCTTTGACGATGTCGATCCCGGTCAGCTCCTCGGTGACGGTGTGTTCGACCTGAATCCGAGTGTTGACCTCGAGGAAGTAGAATGGGGTGTCGGGCCCGAGCGGCTCCGACGGGTCGCGGTCGGGGTCCTCCTCGACGAGGAACTCGACGGTGCCGGCGTTGGTGTAGTCGGCGGCGGCGACGCCCCGGCGGGCGGCCTCGCCGATCTTCTCGCGCAGCTCGTCGGAGAGCGCGGGGGAGGGCCCCTCCTCGATCACCTTCTGGTGGCGGCGCTGGAGCGAGCAGTCGCGCTCGCCGAGGTGGACCACGTCGGACGTGTCGGCGGGGCCCTCGCCGTCGTCGCCCTCGTCGGCGACGATCTGGACCTCGACGTGGCGGGGGGTCTGGAGGTAGCGTTCGAGGTACACCGAGTCGTTCGAGAAGTACGCCTCGCCCTCGCGTTTGGCGGATTCGAGCGCCTCCTCGGCCTCGTCGGCGCTCTCGACGACCTTCATCCCGCGGCCGCCGCCGCCGCCCTCCGCTTTGATCGCGACGGGGTAGCCGTACTCGTCGCCGAACGCCGTGACGGCCTCCACGTCGGTGACCGGCTCCGTCGTCCCGGGGACGATCGGCACGTCCGCGTCGTCCATCACGCGGCGCGCGTGCGTCTTCTCGCCGAGCCGCTCCATCGCGTCGCTCGCGGGACCGATCCACGTGATCCCGTCGGCGGCCTCGACGCGGGCGGCGAACTCGGCGTTCTCCGCGAGGAAGCCGTAGCCGGGGTGGATCGCGTCGGCGCCGGCGGACCGCGCCGCGTCGACGACCGCCTCGCCGTCGAGGTACGAGTCGGCCGCGCGGGCGGGCCCGACGTTGTACGCCTCGTCCGCGTACCGGACGTGGCCGCCGTGCTTGTCGGCGTCGCTGTAGACGGCGACGGTGTCGACGCCGAGCTCTTCACAGGCGCGCATCACGCGGACCGCGATCTCGCCGCGGTTCGCCACGAGAACCTTATCGAACATTCCTGTCGGTTCTTCCACGAACTGCTACCAAACTCTGTCGGTCCGTGCCGAGACGGTTAAGGGGGCGGCGGGCGCCACGGTGAGGTATGCTCGACGCCGGGAACCCGTACATGCTGCCGTCGGTCCTCGTCGGCGCCGCCGTCTACCTCGGACTCACGGTAGCGACCGACGCGTCGCTGTTGGTCCGAGTCGGCGCCCTCCTCGCCTTCGTGGTCGTCGTTCCGATGGTCCTCAACCGGCTGTTCGGCGACCGGGGTGGGCCGTCGACCTCCGGCGGCGACGAGCTCGGAGAGGAGTGACCGACCGCGAGAGAGACTACCACAGGTATATATGTCAGTGGACGGATCTACGAACGCGCCCTGAGTCAGGGCCGGGTTGACGGCGCGACGGGTCGACGGCGCGCCGTCGGGGGAATGTACGCGGCCGGACGCCACCGCGTCCGGCGACGCTATTCGACGTGTCGAGTGTCCGACCAGCGACGGCGCGAGCGACCGTCTGAACTCGACCGTCACAGAGCGAAGCGAAGTGGGTCGGGCGAGAAGTCGGGGTCGGTCGCCTCCGCCGAGAGGGTCAGAACCGGTCGCTCCGACCGGCCGCGGTCCACGGGTCCGTCGGCGCGTCGACGGGGACGCGCACCCGGCGGCGGTGGAGCCGGTCGATCCGGGCGGCGAAGCCCCAGCGGTCCTCGTCGCGGTCGTCGTCCGCGTCGCTCGCGGCGGCCGCCGCGGCGAGTTCGCCGTCCCGGAGGTGCGCAGCGACCGCGGCGGCGATCGCGGCCGCCTCGTCGTCGCGGGCGTCGTCGGGGATCGAGAGGCCGGCGAGCGCGGGCGCCGGATCCGTGGTCGGAGCCTCGTCGGCCGCACCCTCGCCCGCCGACCCCTCGCGGCCCGGTTCGTGGTCGGTCGCCATCAGATCGGGATGTTGCCGTGCTTCTTCGCGGGCTGGTCCGAGCGCTTCCCCTTCAGCATTTTCAGGTCCTCGATCAGGCGGGCGCGCGTCTCGGTCGGTTCGATCACGTCGTCGACGAAGCCGCGGTCGGCGGCGGTGTAGGGGTTCGCGAACTCCTCGCGGTACTCGTCGATGGGCTCCTGTCTGCGCGCGTCGGGGTCGTCCGCCTCGGCCAGCTCCTCGCGGTAGAGGACGTTGACCGCGCCTTTCGGTCCCATCACCGCGATCTCCGCGGTGGGCCACGCGTAGTTGACGTCCCCGCCGATGTGCTTCGACGACATCACGCAGTAGGCGCCGCCGTACGCCTTCCGGGTGATGACGGTGAGCAGCGGGACGGTCGCCTCGGAGAAGGCGTACAGCAGCTTCGCGCCGTGGCGGATGATCCCGTTGTGCTCCTGATCCGTGCCGGGCATGAACCCGGGCACGTCCTCGAAGGTGACGATGGGGATGTTGAACGCGTCGCAGAAGCGGACGAACCGCGCGCCCTTCTGGCTCGACTCGATGTCGAGGGTGCCGGCGTTCACGCGGGGGTTGTTCGCGACGACGCCGACGGAGTGGCCGTCGAGCCGGGCGAAGCCGACCACGATGTTCTTCGCGAAGTTCTCCTGAACCTCGAAGAAGGAGCCCTCGTCGGTGACGCTCTCGATCACGTCTTTCATGTCGTACGGCTTCCGGGGGGCGTCGGGGACGATCTCGGCGAGCGCGTCGTCCGCGCGCTCCGGGTCGTCCCACGGCTCGACGCGCGGCGGGTCCTCCACGTTGTTCGCCGGGAGGTACGACAGCAGCCGCGCGATGTTGTCCAGCGCCTCCTCCTCGCTCTCCTCGGCGAAGTGCGCCACGCCGGATGTCGACGAGTGGGTCACTGCGCCGCCCAGCTCCTCGAAGCTCACCTCCTCGCCGGTGACCGTCTCGATGACGTCCGGCCCGGTGATGAACATGTGCGACGTGTCTTTCACCATGAAGGTGAAGTCCGTGATCGCCGGGGAGTACACCGCGCCGCCGGCGCACGGCCCCATGATCGCCGATATCTGGGGGATCACGCCCGAGGCCGCCGTGTTGCGCCGGAAGATCTCGGCGAAGCCGCCGAGCGAGGCGACCCCCTCCTGAATGCGGGCGCCCGCGGAGTCGTTGAGGCCGACGACCGGCGCGCCCACGTCCATCGCCTTGTCCATCACCTTACACACCTTCTCGGCGAACACCTCGCCGAGGGACCCGCCGAAGACGGTGAAGTCGTGCGCGAAGACGAATGTCTTCCGGCCGTTCACCTCGCCGTAGCCGGTCACCACGCCGTCGCCCGGGATCTGCTTCTCCTCCATCCCGAAGGTGTGGTTGCGGTGGGTGCGGAACCGGTCGAACTCGTGGAACGTGCCGTCGTCGAGGAAGTAGTCGATCCGCTCGCGAGCGGTCATCTTCCCCTTGTCGTGTTGCGACTGGATCCGGTCTTCGCCGCCGCCCTTGGCCGCCCGCTCGCGGCGCTCCCGGAGGTCGTCGATGCGGTCGTCCATCGTCACGGCGGACCACCCTGCGTCATTACTTCGTGGGTCGAAGAGCGCCGTCAAAAGGGTTCCCCTATCCGACGTTTTGGCGTTCGACGCCCGTCGAATCCGAGTCCTGCGGCCCGGCGAAGCGGGCGCGACCGCGTGACCGCCGGCGAGCGGCCCTGCCTCCGGTTCACACGGCGACCGGCGGTTCGACGCTTTTAAACCTCCGATGAACCACTCTCCGATGAGACAGGCTTCGCCTGTTTCACTGACCCGTAGGAGCGACCTGCGTACTACGGAGGTGAAAATGGCAGACACAATACAAGAGGCCGTAACCCTCGCACTCGACGATGCGCCCGAGCGGAACTTCCGCGAGACCGTGGACATCGCGATCAACCTGCGAGACCTCGACCTCAACGATCCGTCGAACCGTATCGACGAGTCCGTCGTGCTGCCGGCTGGAACGGGGCAGGAGACACAGATCGTCGTCTTCGCGGAGGGCGAAACCGCCGTCCGCGCAGAGGAGGTCGCTGACGAAGTGCTGGACAGCGACGACCTCGAAGACTTAGGAGACGACGACGACCGCGCAAAGGACCTCGCCGGCGAGACCGACTTCTTCGTCGCGGAGGCCAACCTGATGCAGGACATCGGTCGGTACCTCGGTACCGTCCTCGGTCCGCGCGGGAAGATGCCTACCCCACTGCAGCCGGACGACGACGTCGTCGACACAGTCAATCGGATGAAGAACACGGTGCAGCTCCGGTCGCGCGACCGGCGCACGTTCCACACCCGCGTGGGCGCCGAGGACATGGGCGCCGACGCGATCTCGGACAACATCGACGTCATCATCCGGCGACTCGAAGCAGACCTCGAGAAGGGCCCGCTCAACATCGACGGGATCTACGTGAAGACCACGATGGGTCCCGCGAAGGAGGTGCCCGTATGAGCTCGGTCCGCAAGACCGAGACGATCCCCGAGTGGAAACGGGAGGAAGTCGACGAGCTCGTCGAGTTCATCGACTCCTACCAGTCGGTCGGGATCGTCGGCGTGGCCGGCATCCCGAGCCGGCAGCTCCAGGCCATGCGCCGGGAGCTCCACGGCTCGGCCGCCGTCCGCATGAGCCGCAACACGCTCACGACCCGAGCGCTCGAGGAGGTCGGCGACAGCGTCGAGGCGCTGACGGAGTACGTCAGCGGCCAGGTGGCGCTCGTCGGCACCAACGACAACCCGTTCGGCCTCTTCAAGCAGCTCGAAGCCTCGAAGACCCCCGCCCCGATCAACGCGGGCGAGGTGGCCCCCAACGACATCGTGATCCCCGAGGGCGACACCGGCGTCGACCCGGGACCGTTCGTCGGCGAGCTCCAGACGGTCGGCGCGTCCGCCCGCATCATGGACGGCTCGATCAAGGTGACCGAGGACTCGACCGTGCTGGAGGAGGGCGAGGTCGTCGACGACGACCTCGCGAACGTCCTCGTCGAGCTCGGCATCGAGCCCAAGGAGGTCGGTCTCGACCTGCGCGCCGTCTACTCCGAGGGCGTCCTGTTCGAGCCGGAAGAACTCGAACTCGACGTCGACGAGTACGAGGCGGACATCCGGTCCGCCGCGGCCGCCGCGCGAAACCTCTCGGTCAACGCCGCGTACCCGACGGCCGCCACCGCCGGCACCCTTCTCGCGAAGGCGTCCGGCGAGGCGAAGTCCGTCGGGCTGTTCGCGGAGATCGAGAGCCCGGACGTCGTGCCCGACCTGATCGGGAAGGCCGACGCCCAGCTGCGCGCGCTCGCGGCGCAGATCGACGACGACGAGGCGCTCCCCGAGGAGCTCCAGGGCGTCGAGGCCGCGCCGGCGGCGGAGCCGGCGACGGACGACGCCGACGACGAGGAGGAACAGGCGGACGACAACACGGAAGACGCCGAGGAGGCCGACGCCGACGACGCCGACGAGGACGACGGCGACGACGGCGGCGACGGTCTCGGCGCGATGTTCGGATAACACGAGGTACACACCAATGGAATACGTTTACGCTGCGCTCATCCTGAACGAGACTGGCGAAGAGATCAACGAAGACAACGTCACCGGCGTGCTGGAAGCCGCCGGCGTCGACGTCGAGGAGTCCCGCGTCAAGGCGCTCGTCGCCGCGCTGGAGGACGTCGACATCGAGGAGGCCATCGAGACGGCCGCCGCGGCCCCGGCCGCCGGCGCGTCCGCCGGTGGCGCCGCCGACGCCGACGCCGCCGACGAGGCGGATGACGACGAGGAGGAAGAGGCCGACGAGGCCGAGGAGGCCGACGAGGCCGACGACGACGAAGAGGACGGCGACGGCGGCGAGGGCCTCGGCGAGCTCTTCGGCTAACGCCGGAGCCCACCGACCCCCGACCGCATCGACCGACGCTCGAACGCGATTTTTCCGACCGCCGATATCCGGAGTGATAACGCCGGCCGCGATTTTATGTACGGATCCCGGGTACCGAGAGGCGATGAAGATCGTCGACGGCGACAAGGCGGAGTGCGACCGGTGCGAGTCGGTGTTCCCGCTCGAAGACGTCTCTCTGTTGGAGAAGGACACGAACCGCGACTACGAGCGGGTGCTGTGCGCCGACTGCCTGGAGGTCGTCGGTGTGCCGCGGGGGTACAGCCTGCGGCGGGACATCACCCATCTCGCGCGGTGAGTCGCCAGGCGGGACGCCCATCGAAGTCCTTTTTTAGTGGCGACGGGAAGCCGCAGCCATGGAAATCGACGCGGAACTCCGTCGGCAGATCACCGTCTCGCTGGCGGCGGCCGCGGTGTTCACCGTCGGGTTAGTCGGGATCGGGGTCACCTTCGGCGGGTCGACGGTCCTCCCCGAGGCAGGGGCGATCGCGCTCATCGGGCTGCTGGCCGGATTCGTCCTGCTGATGGCCGGCATCGGGACGTACCTGATGCGCGCGAAAGACGAGCCGTAGCCGGTCCGACCTCGCCGACTCTTTCTCCGCGTCCGGGGCGTCGCGTTCACGCCCCGGTCGTCTCGTCCGGTCGTCGCTCGGCCCGCCAGTCCGTCACCTCGTCGGCGGCCGCCACGCGTTTCTCGTAGTACGAGAGCGGGCCGATCGCGACCTGCATGTGGTCGTCCTCGTTGTGGCAGATCCCGTAGTTCGCGAGCGTCTCGCAGGTCGGCGGAGGGTACTGGGTGCCCCGGTCGTCGGTCAGGAACTTGGTCTGGTAGCGGATCCCCTCGGCGTCGAGGCTCGTGTCGGCACAGAAGGCGACGACCTCGTCGGGCGTCATCCCGATGCCGACGAGGAACGCCATCAGCGCGAACGACTCGGCCGACGAGAGCTTAGTGTCGTCCGCGGCCTTCTCGATCAGGTTGGTCATACACGGCGGGAACAGTTCGCGGTCGACGACATCCGGCGGTTCGGCGTACGTCCGCTCGGAGAGCAGGCCCCGGAGGTCGGCCACACGGGACTCCAGTGCCTCGGCGAGCGATTCCCCGAGGTCCTCGAACGGGAGTCCCTCGGCGACGCGCTCCTCGACGGCGGCCTCCAGCGCCGCCAGTAGCTCGTCGCGCGTGACGCGCACCGCGCCGTCGGCGAGCGCGCGGTTGACGAGCCGCCACGAGTCCCCCCACTCGGGCGAGGTGAGCCGGAGGTAGGATCCGACGTCGATCCGGTAGTGGTCGGGGTCACGGCCCGCGGCGTTCCCGGTCGTTCCCCCGGCCGCGCCGCCCCTCGAACCGCCGCTGACGCCGGCGGGGGCGCTACGGCCGGGGCGCACCGCGTCCGCGAGGTCGAACTCGGCGAGCAGGTCGTCGAGCGCAACCGTCGCGGTCGACACCGACCGCAACTCGTCGTCGGTCTCGAGGTCGCGACGAACCCGGTCCATAGCAGTCGCCGCCTCAGCGGCAGCGTACTTCTCGATGGCGGGGTCGGAGTCGAGCAGCGACACGAGGATCCGGGCGATGGGGTACGAGAGGAGTTCGGCCTGTACGTCGTACGCCGACTCGCCGGGAAACGCGCCGCTCTCCGAGGCGACCGTTCCTTCGAGGAGTGCGCGCTCGACGCGCTCGCGGGCGCGCTCGACGGCCGGGGCGTCGGCCGCGACGAGGTCGGGCAGCGACACCCCGGCGGACGCGACCGCCTCGCGGGCGCTCGCGAAGAACGGGTACTTGGCGTCGAGCGCGTCCATGTCGGCCCGAGGTAGTGAGGGCCGGCGAATAAGCGGTGCGGTCCGCGGTCGGTCGAGCGGGATCGGACCGGGCGGGTCGAAGCCCCAGACGGGGCGGGCGGTGCTACTCCTCGGATCCCTCGGGGTCTCCGGGCTCCTCGACGGCCGCGCCCGGCGCGTTCGACTTGACGCTGCGCAGCCCCTGTTTCGCCTTCTGTTTGGAGGCGTACCCCTGTCCCCCGTCGGCGATGACATTGCCGTTGCCGTGCCGGAGCCGCCAGCGGTACTTGTCCGCCTTGTCGCGGAACAGCTCGAAGACGGCGTCGCTGCCCCCCTCGTCTGGCGCCTCCTCGTCGCGCGAGACGTCGACGACGTGCGCACCCGGGGCGTTCCGCTGGACGCTCTCGATCCCCGAGCGGGCGTCGCGCTTGTCGGCGTACCCCTCGCCGCCGTCGGCGATGATGTTCCCGTTGTCGTGTCGGAGCCGCCAGCGGTACTGGTCGGCGCTGTCGGCGTACAGCTCGAACGTGGCCTTGCTCGCGGCCGCGTCGGAGTCGACCGCGGCCTCCTCATCGGGCCACTCCATCTCGACCTCGAGGTGGACCGTCTCGTCGTCGCGTTCGAGTTCGACCTCGACGTCGCCGGTGGCGGCCGCGTCGACGGTCACCGTGCCGGCCTCGTCGACCGGCACCGGCTCGCCGCGTCCCAGCGCCCGAGCGATCCGGCGGAGGTACGTGGCCAGCCCCTGTCGGGTCCGCGACCGCTTCGACTCGTGGATGGTATCATCTGGCATACGCGATAACGGTCACTGCCGCGAAACAAAAGCGTATGCCCGAACTCGGATGTCGGTCGTGCGGTCCGAGGCGACGCCCGATTCGACGCCGTGCGCAACAGCGCCGCGCGAGAGGTCCGGAACCGTTCGGCCGCGTCGCGCGAGGGATCTAAGGATCGTCCGGCCGCTCCGCGATGATCGTCTCGCCCGCGCGCACGCCGTCGCCCTCCCTGACGAGGAGGTCGTCGCGCGTCACGTCCGCGGGCAACACGACGTCCGCGCGCGAGCCGAACGAAACGTGTCCGACGCGGTCGCCGCGCTCGACCCGGTCGCCCGCCTCGACCGCGGGGCGAATCCGGCGGGCGAACCAGCCGGCGATGACGAGCAGTTCGTAGTCGCCGAAGTCGATCGCGACCTGCTCATTGCGGTCCGACTCCTTGTCGAACGCGGGGCGGTTCGCGCCGGGGCGGTGGCGGACCTCCGTGCCCTCGCCCGCGATCGGCGCGCGGTTGACGTGGACGTCGGTGACGTTCATGAACACGCCGACGCGGAGCCGCGAACCCTCCTCGCGCACGACGGAGACCGTGCCGTCGGCGGGGGAGACGACCGCTTCCTCCGGGTCGGGCGGATCGCGTTCCGGGTCGCGGTGGAACCAGAGGATCCCGACCGCGAGCGCGACGAGCGCGACGCCGACCGGCGAGAGGACAGGCAGCGCGACGGCGCCCGCGAGCGCCGGGACGAGCGCCAAGTCCCACGCGGCGTCGACCACCGGGAACGGGAGGAGCCGCGAGAGCGGCGGCGCGCGGCTCACGGGGGCACCTCCGCGTCCCGCAGTTCGGGCGAGAGCTCGGTCCGCCCCGCGGCCCACGCCGCGAGCAGGTGGACGAGGTGCGTCGTGTCGTCGAGCCCGTCTGTCATGTCGAGGTCGACCTCGCCGGCGAGCGCGTGGAGCCGCGCGAGGTCGTCGCCGCCGAACTCGGAACCGGCGCGGGCGACACGGAGCGTCTCGCGGAGCAGCTCCTGCCCGCTGTACCCCTCGTCGAGGAGGTCGTCGAGCGTCGAGCGCGCGCCCTTCAGGTCGCCGTCGCGGGCGGCGGCGAGCGCCTCGCGGAGCGCGTCGTCGTCGCCGACCTCGCCGAGCGTCTCGTAGGCGGTCGACATGGTGAGCTCGTCGCCCTCCACGGCGGTCGCCTGCGCCGAGAGGATCGCCTCTCGGAGGTCGCCGCCGGCCGCGCTGGCGACGAACTCCAGCCCGTCACCGTCGTAGTCGACGCCCTCGCAGTCGCAGATCGTCTCGAGGACGTCGATCGTCTCGTCGGTCGTCGGGGAGCGCACGCGGACCGGGAAGCAGCGCGACCGGATCGGGGCGATGAGCTTCGAGGGCTGGCGGGTCGCGATCACGAACTGCGTGGTCCGATGGTGCTTCTCCATCACGCGGCGCAGCGCCTGCTGGAAGTCCTCGCGGATCGCCTCCGCGTTGTCCAACAGGACCGTCTTGTACTCGCCGGACATCGGCGCGTACGACGCGGACTCCTTCAGCACGCGGTTTATCATGTCGCGTTTCGCCCTGCTGCTCCGCCCCGCGAGGAAACCCTCGAACCGCGGGTCGGTGCGGATCTCTTTTTTCGTCCGGCCGAAGAAGTCGGCGACGTTGATCTCGATCAGGTCGGCGTCCGGGTCGGCGTGCGACGCGTCGGCGAGCGCGCGCGCGGCCGCCGTCTTCCCGACCCCCGGCGGCCCCTGAACGACGAGGTTCATCGGCTCGTCGACGGCCCGGCGCAGGCGGTCGCGGGCCTCGTTTTGCCGGATCTCGTCGAGATCTGGCGCGTGCGTGTCTATCCACAGCGGTCCCTGCATTACCGTCACCTCCGGGCCGCCCGGTCAAGAATCGGTCGGTCGCGGCGCCCCCAGCGGCGTGCGTTCGGCGGCCGACAGCGCGGCCTACCGTCGCCTCGCGCGCTCGACGGCGCGACCCAGGAGGTACGCGGCCACGAGGAGGCCGTACGCGAGGACGAGGGTCCCGGCGAGGGGGCCGAGACGCGACAGGGTGAACAGCGCGCCGCCGACTCCAACGGTGACCACGAGCGCGGTGAAGCCGAGCGTCCAGCCGAAGAAATACGCCGCGTGTCCGGCGACCGGGCGGACGGCGTCCGGGGAGAACGCTCCGCGGAGCGACCCCTCGCGCCCGTACACGGTCAACGCGATCGGCGCGAGATACGTGCCGAGGATGCCGAGGAAGAGGACGGCCGTCGAGCCGGCGAGGATCCGACCGACAGGCGCGTTCGCGCCGGGTTCCAGCGAGACGACCCCGTAGAGCGTCACGAGGAGGGCAGCGAGCGGAACGCCGAGGTACGCCAAACAGACGACCGCTCCCCCGATCGACCGACGAACGAGCGTCCGCGGCTCGGAGAGGAACGGCGGGATCGACTCGCCGCGCTCGCTGGCGGCCAACACGCGGACGAGGTAGCCGACGACCGGCACCGCCGGGAGCACGGGGACGACGACCGACAGCGCGAACAGCAGCCAGACAGCAAGCAGCGGTCGCTCGGCAGCGTCGCCGGCGATCGGGTACGTGACGGCGGCGATCGAGGGGCGCATGAGTACGCTCATCGCCCGAACCGTGGTATGCCCGTCGGTCCCGGGTCGCTCGGGACTGAAACCGTCCGTAAAGAAATCCGTCAGAAATAGTTCTAAAAAAATGAGTAAGTATATATGCCAAAGATCCATTGTACATAGTGAAGTACCATGACAAATCAAGACAAGCGGTTGTCGCGGCGACACTTCGTCGGAGCGACGGGGGCAGCGACGCTCGCAGGCCTCGCTGGCTGTTCCGGCGGCAACGGCGGCGACGGTAGCGACGGCGGCGACGGTAGCGACGGCGGCGACGGCGACGGAAGTGACGGCGACGGCGGCAGCGATAACACGCTCGAAGTGCTCCACGCGTGGACCGGCGGCGACGGCGCCCGCGCGGCCGAAGCACTCGTCGCGGCCTTCGAGGAGGAGTATCCGGACGTCGACCACGAGTTCAACCCGATCGGCGGCGGCGGGAATCAGAACCTCGACGCGGTCGTCGCGAACCGGCTCCAGAACGGCGACCCGCCGAGTTCCTTCGCCAACTGGCCCGGCCCGAACCTCCAGCGGTACGAGGGCGTGCTGGGCGAGGTCGGCGGCGTCTGGGAGTCCGAAGGCTTCGAGGACGTGATGGTCGACGAGGCGGTCGACCTCCACCAGTACAACGGCGCGTACCGGGCCGTTCCGCTCGGTTCGCACCGGCTGAACTGCCTGTTCTACAACACGTCGGTCGTCGAGGAAGCGGGCGTCGACCCCGACTCGCTGACGAGCGTCTCGGCGCTGATCGACGCGCTGGAGACGGTCCAGAGCGAGACTGACGCGATTCCGATGACCCACGGCGCGAGCGGCACCTGGACCACGACCCAGCTGTTCGCCTCGACGATGCTCGGACAGGAGGGGTACGACGCGTACATGAGCTTCCTTGACGGGAGCCCGGACGAGGCCGCTGTCCGCGCGACCTTCGAGTCGCTCGCGGAGATCCTCGGGAACTACATCAACGAGGACGCCTCCTCGATCGGGCTCACCGAGTCCAACCAGAACATCATCGAGGGGAACGCGGCGTTCATCCACCAGGGGAACTGGGCGGCCGGCGCCTACCGGAACGCCGAGGACTTCAATTACGACGAGGACTGGGGCTTCAAGACGTACCCCGGCTCGGAGGGCATGTACATGCTCCACTTCGACTCGTTCCTCTACCCCTCGGACAACCCGAGTCCGGAGGCCACGGAGCAGTTCATGGCCTTCGCCGGCAGCGAGGCGGCACAGGTCGCGTTCAACCAGTATAAGGGCTCGATCCCCACGCGCACCGACGTGGACATGAGCCAGTTCGGCCCGTACCTCCAGGAGACGCAGGAGGACTTCGCCAGCGCGGACCAGCGACCGCCGAACCTCCAGCACGGTCTCGGCGTCCCCTCGGAGACCATGACGTCGCTGAACGACGTGATCTCCAGCGAATTCTCCGGACCGTACGACGTCGACGCCGCCACGCAAGGATTCGTCGACGCGGTCTCTAACTGACTCCGGTCCACGATGCGACCGGATTTCGGCGGTTTCGGCGCACGAAGAACAATATGACACGAAATACTGACACCGGCGACGACAGTGGCGACGCGGTCACGGACGGCGGCGTCGCCGAGGACGGGCAGCGCTCCGGGTTCAGTCCGGTCGCCGCGCTGAACGAGCGCTTCGGCAGCGACTTCGTGGAGTCGTCGCAGTTCTGGCTCCCGCCGTTCCTGTTGGTGGGACTGTTCGTCTACGGAGCGATCATCTGGAACCTCCTGATATCGCTGACGGACTTCACCGGATTCGGGACCCCGGACTACAGCGACCTCGACCTCCAGATGTACAGCCGCGCGTTGGCGGACAGCGGGTTCGTCGACGCCGCGATCAACACCTTCATCCTGCTCGTCGGGTTCACCCTCGTGACGCTTGCGCTCGGGCTCGGGTTGGCGATCCTCATCGACCGGAACATCCGGTTTGAGAACACCTTCCGGACGATCTACCTGCTGCCGATGAGCCTCTCGTTCGTCGTCACCGCCCAGTTCTGGGCGTGGATGTTCAACTTCAACAACGGGGTGATCAACATCGTGATCACGTCGCTCGGACTCGGCCGAGTCGACTGGATCGGGAACCCGGACATCGTCCTCTGGGCGGTCATGTTCGCGCTGATGTGGCAGTTCGCTGGGTACGCGATGGTCGTGTTCCTCGCGGGCCTGCGGGCGATTCCGAACGAACACTACGAGGCGGCGAAGGTCGACGGGGCCTCCACGGTCAGGATGTACTGGCGCGTGATCATCCCCCAGCTGAAGGGGTCGACGATCAGCGCCTCGGTCGTCCTGATGGTGTTCGCGCTGAAGGCGTTCGACTTCCTCTACTCGCTCGTCGGCGGGTACCGACCACCGAACGGGGCCGACATCCTCGCGACAAAGATGGTCCGCGAGGCGTACGCGAACCTGAACTGGGCGTACGCGTCCGCGGTCGCCATCACCCTGTTCGTGATGACGCTCGGCATCGTCGGTCCGTACCTCTACTACCAGTACAACCGAGGGAACCTATGAGCAACGACGCACGAACCGACGGTGGTACGGTAACGGAAGCGGGCCCCGGAGCGTCCGCTGGACTACTCTCGGGCCTCGACGCGTACCGGGTCCTCCTGTACCTCGGGCTGCTCGGGATGTTGAGCTTCTTCCTGATCCCGATCGAGTCGGGGCTCGTCACCTCGTTCAAGACGGCCAGCGGCGTGAGCGGGTCCCTTCCCTTCGCGCCGCCCACGGGCGGTACGTTCACTTTCGAGAAGTGGCGGGCGGCGTTCGACGCGCTCGGCCGGGGACTCATCAACAGCGCGCTGTACGCGATCCCGGCGACCGTCATCTCGGCGCTCCTCGGGAGTTTCACCGCCTACGGGCTCACCCAGTCGAATTGGAAGCAGAAGTACAAGGCGCCGGTCCTCGCGCTGCTGGTCGCCGGGGTATTCATTCCCTATCAGGCCGTTCTCGTGCCGCTCTCGCAGTTCTGGTCGATGATCCCGCTCCAAGAGTGGTTAGGGTTCCTGTGGGCGCTCGGGATCAACAACGACTACGCCAGCGTCATCGAACTGATCATCACGCACGTGGCGTACGGCCTGCCGATCTGTACTGTTCTGTTCAGGTCGTACTACAAGAACATGAGCGACGAGATGATCGAGGCGGCGCGGCTGGACGGCGCGTCGATTCGCCGGATCTACCGCCGCATCGTGCTCCCGCTCTCGGGACCGATGTTCGCGGTGGTCCTGATCTATCAGTTCACGCAGATCTGGAACGACCTCCTGTTCACCCTCGTGTTGGTCCAAACGGAGTCCAGCGCGGCCGCGCCGATCGTGTTGATCCTCGCGGGACTGGGAACGTCCCTCGAAGGCCAAGACTTCGCGCTCCGCATGGCGGGCGCGTTCATCGCCGCCCTCCCGACGCTCGCGGTGTACATCGCGTTCGGCGAGGAGTTCGCCGAGGGGGTGGCGACGTGACCGCCATCGCTCGCCAGCAGCAATCTATGACTCGACAGCACTCACGCAGCCGACCGGAGGAATCGCTCTCAAACCGCCGCGCCGACTCGCGGGGGCGATAGGATGGGAACGCTCGAACTCGACGGCGTGACGAAGGTGTTCCCCGACGGCGACGGCGAGATTGTCGCCGTCGACGACGTCGACATCGAGATGCGCGACGGCGAGTTCCTCGTCGTCGTCGGTCCCTCAGGCTGTGGCAAGTCGACGACGCTCCGGATGGTCGCTGGCCTTGAAACGATCTCCAGCGGGGAGATCCGCCTCGCGGGCCAGCGGGTCAACGAGGTGAAACCGCAGCACCGGGACATCGCGATGGTGTTCCAGTCGTACGCCCTGTACCCCCACATGACCGTGGAGGAGAACATGGCGTTCGGGTTAGAGGAGCCGACGGATCTCTCCGACGGGGAGATCGAGACGCGCGTCGCCGACGCCGCGGAGACGATGGGCATCGCCGAGCTGCTGGACCGGAAGCCAGCCGACCTCTCCGGCGGCCAGCGGCAGCGGGTGGCGCTCGGGCGGGCGATCGTCCGCGACCCGGAGGTGTTTCTCATGGACGAGCCGCTCAGCAACCTCGACGCCAAGCTCCGGTCGGAGCTGCGGACGGAGCTTCAGCGCCTCCAAGACGAGCTCGACGTGACGACGATGTACGTCACGCACGACCAGACCGAGGCGATGACGATGGGCGACCGGATCGCGATCCTCAACGCCGGCGAGCTCCAGCAGGTCGCGACGCCGCTGGAGTGTTACCACGAGCCGGCGAACCGGTTCGTCGCCGGGTTCATCGGCGACCCGTCGATGAACTTCTTCCCCGTCGAGCGGGACGGCGAGACCCTCGTCGGCGACATGTTCGACTACCCGCTCTCGGGGTCGACGCTCGACGACGTGGGCGACGTGACCGACCTCACCCTCGGGGTCCGTCCGGAGGACATCTCGCTGGCCGGCGACTCGGCCGGCGACCACACCTTCTCGACGGTCGTCGAGGTCGTCGAGCCGATGGGCGACGAGAACACCGTGTACCTCCGGTTCGCGGACGCCCCGGAGGGCGAGACGTTCATCGCCACCGTCGGCGGCCTCCAGCAGGTCTCGGCCGGCGACGAGATCACCGTCGAGATCCCCGAAGAGACGATCCACCTCTTCGACGGGACCTCCGGCGAAGCGGTCCACAACCGCGAGATCGACGAGTAACGCGCCGGAATCGCTTTCGGGGGGTGGCCTCGTTTTCACTCCCGCAGCCGCTCTACCTCGCGCCGGACGCCCTCGCGGACCCTGTTCGCGACGTCCTCGCTGGGGGCGTCGACCGTCTCGGCGTCCTCGGTTTCGAGGAGGCGGTCCAGCTTGCGTTCGAACTCGCGTTCGTCGATGTCGCCGTTCGCGTAGCGCTCGCGGAGGGCGTCGAGCGCGGGGTCGCCGGTCGCGTGCGCGTCCTCGTCGGAGCCGTCGTCCGGGACCGGCTTCACCAGCGTGTGGAGGATCGGGAGCGCGATGAAGAGGCCGAAGAACCACACGAGCGGGAGCCACCACCAGACGCCGGTGAGGAGGGGCGCGGCGACGCCGGCGCCGACGACGCAGAGCGCGAACATCCGCCGCCAGCGGTGGCGGAGGTTCCACGCGATCCGGGCGGGGAGTCCGGTCATGGTCGTGGCGACGCCGGCGAGGCTGAAAGCGGTTTCGTCGCCGGGCGCGACCGCGGCGCCGCGGCGTCACTCGCGGTCGATCACCAGTCGGTCGCCGGGGTCGACGCCGTGGCGCTCGCTCCACCCGCGGGGGACTTCGAGGACGTACTTCCCGGTGCCCTCGTAGCGCGTGAGCGAGCCTGACTCCCGCGCGGCCTCGTGGATCGTCGTGACGGTCCCGTCGGTATCGACGAAGACGATATCGATTGGGAACGCCATGTCGCGCATCACGTAGGCGCGCTCGGCGGCGTCGCCGTGAACGAACAGCATCCCCTCGCCCGCGTCGAGGTCATCGGTCGCGGAGAGTCCGACGTACTGCTTCAGGAAGCCGTCGGCGACGCGGGCCTCGACCGTCGCGAGCGACTCCCCGGTGTCGCCGTCGACGGCCTCGACCGTGGTCGTGTCGTAGCCGGTGATCAGGAACGCGGGGTTGGTCGCGGCGACGGCGGCGACGGCGAGGAGGACGAGCGCGAGCGCGGCCGCGACCCCGGCGAGACGGCGGTTCACGGTCGATCGTCGCGCCGGAGAAAGAAACCGTTTTCCGCTCCCGGTGGGTTCAAACGGGTGAGGGCTCGTGGTCTAGCTGGTTATGACGCGGCCTTTACAAGGCTGAGATCGGCGGTTCGAACCCGCCCGAGCCCATTTCTGGGACGAACGAAGAGAATCACTCAGTTTTGAATATTGAGTATCTAACACTTAATCGACCAAAATGGCGGCTGAGACGGTGTGAGCATGGAAAAGAGGGTTCAGCCGCAGACGCTCCGCTCTCCACTAGAGGTTCAAACGCCGTGAACGCTGCCTTCATCATCCTCTGTGAATCACTCTCCTGTTCGACCGATACCGTAAACTCCTCGTAGAGCGTCTTTCCGTCCGATTTCGGGCCCAAGAGTGTCAACACGGCAATGTTCAAAGCTGAGTGAATCACAGAAATGTGTGCGAGGGCTGTCGAACCCTATCGGTCGCGCGCAGCGAGCGGAGCGAGCGAGCACGTCCGATTTCGGTTCGAACCCGCCCGAGCCCACTGTCGCTGTCGCGAACACACCGTGAGCGACAGCGACGTGCGTGTCTGAGGGCGGATTCGAATCCTCCCGATCCAACTTCCTGCGGCGAGCGACTCCGCGAGCCGCAGGCGCGGCCCCCGCTTACAGGTCGTCGGCGTCGAACTTCAGCAGGCCGGCGAGCGGCGGCGCGAGCGTCCAGAAGACTAACATCGCGGCCGCGGAGAGCTGCCGGTTCGCCGTCTCGCCGCTGAACAGCTGTTCGCCGAGGAACGCGTTCGACAGCGCCTCCACCGCGGTCGTGGGGTTCGAGACGCGGAGGAACACCCGGAGCTGCGTCGCCGACACCGGGAGCGCGTCGACGAGGGGGCCGGCCGCCCCGACGAGCCGCCCGGTGACCGCGCCCCAGAGCAGGACGAAGAGGACGTAGATCGCGACGCCGCCGATGAGCGCCCGGCGCTGGGTCGACGACGCGGCGGAGAAGCCGACCGCGATCGAGACGAACACGACGCCGAGCGCGGCCGCGAACACCGTGTACCCGAGGAACGCGCCGCCGTTGAACACGACGGGCGCGGCGATCAACACGAGCGCGGGGAGCAGGAAGCCGGCGAACACCGCGAGCGCGAGCGCCGCGCCGCGGCCGACGACCTTGCCGAAGACCACGTCCGCCCGCGAGTGCGGCAGCGACAGGAGCAGTTTCAGCGAACCGGACTCGCGCTCGCCGCTCACCGCGTTGTAGCCGACGACGACGCCGACGAGCGGGACGAGCGTCGTGACGAGGAACGGACCAATGAAGACGCTCAACAGCACCTCCGTGGCGAACTGCTCGCTCTCGGCTGTGGGGCGCACGGCGAACGCGAACGCCGCGACGAGCAGCGAGAACAGCACCACCAAAGCGATCATGCCCCGTGACCGGACCGTCTCTTGGAAGTCCTTCCGGGCGATGGCGATGAGGCTCATCGGTCCACCTCCTCGGGCGCCGAATCGTCGTCCGTCGCGTCGTCGGTCGGTTCGCCCTCGGTCGGCGCGGAGGCGGCGGCGTCGGCGTCGCGCGTCGCCGCGCCACCCTCCGTGTATGCGAGGAAGAGGTCCTCTAGCGACGCCTCGCGGGTGTGGAAGTCGGCGACCGCGACGCCGGCGTCCTCCAAGGCGGCGATGACCTCGGTCTTCGTGTCGCTGTCGCAGTTCACCACCAGTTCGTCGCCGTCGCGGGTGACGCCCGAGACGCCGTCGAGCGCGCGGACCGCCGCCACCGCCTCGTCGTCGGCGCCGGCAGCCGCGACGTCGAGCGTCTCCTCGCCGCCGACGGCCTCGCGGAGCCCCTCGACGGAGTCTTCGGCCACCAGTTCGCCGTCGCGGAGGATGCCCACGCGGTCGCAGGCGGCGTCGACCTGTTCGAGGATGTGCGAGGAGAAGAAGACGGTCGCACCGCGCTCGGCCTCCGCGCGGACGATCTCGCGCATCTCCTTCGCGCCGGCCGGGTCGAGGCCGGAGGAGGGCTCGTCGAGGACCAGCAGGTCGGGGTCGTCGACGAGCGCCATCGCGAGGGCGAGCCGCTGGCGCATCCCCTTCGAGTACTCCCCGGCGGCCCGGTCGGCGGCGTCGGCGAGCCCGACGCGCGCCAACAGCGCGTCTGGGTCGTCCGCGGCCTCTTTCGACTCCACGGCGAACTCGACGTGTTTCCGCCCGGAGAGGCGGTCGTACACAGAGAATCCGTCGGGGAGCACGCCGGTCCGACGCCGGACATCGACCCCGTCGGTCGCCACGTCGGCACCGAGGACGCGGACCGTCCCCGCCGTCGGGCGGACGAGGTCCAAGAGCATGTCGATCGTCGTCGACTTGCCCGCGCCGTTCGGGCCGAGGAACCCGTACACCTCGCCGTCTTCGACGGTGAGATCGAGGTCGCGGACGGCCGTGACGTCGCCGAACTCCTTGGTCACGCCCCGCAGTTCGATCGCGGTCATATCATTCGGTTCCGTCGTAAGTTGATAAATGGTTGCGGGTCGCCGCGGAGCGCGGCCGACGGTGCCCCCGTTCCCGTCGCCTCAGTCGTCGGTCGGCGGCCAGTCGACGCCGCGGTCCGCGAGCAGGTCGCCGAACCCGTCCTCGTCGACGACCGGCACGTCCTCGGCGGCCGCGTCGTCGCGCTTCGACCGGCCCGGGTTCTCGCCGGCGACGAGGTAATCCGTGTTCCCGGAGACGCTCGACGTCGCCGACGCGCCGTGCGCCTCGACGTGCGCCTGGGCCTCGCTCCGCGGGACGGAGAGCGACCCGGTGAACACGAAGGTGAGGCCGTCGAGCGCGTCGGCCGGAGCGTCGCCCGCGTCGCTCTCGAACGGCTCGGGGTCGACGCCGCGCTCGCGGAGCCCCGCGATCGCGGCGCGGTTCTCCTCGCGGGCGAAGAACGAGCGGATCGACCCGGCCACTTCGGGGCCGACGTCGTCGACCTCGCGGAGGGCCGCCTCGTCGGCGTCGAGGAGGGCGTCGAGCGTCCCGAAGTGCGCGGCGAGCGCCCGCGCCGTCGTCGCGCCGACGTCCGGGATCCCGAGTCCGGCGAGGAAGTCGTCGAGCGGCGGGTCGCGGGTGGCGTCGAGCTCGGCGATCAGGTTCTCGGCGCTCGTCTCGCCCCACCCTTCCAGTGCGGCGAGATCGGCGGCGGTCAGGTCGTACAGGTCCGGCAGCGACTCGACGAGGCCGGCCTCGCGGAGCTGTTCGACGCGCTCCGGGCCGAGCCCCTCCACGTCGAGCGCGTCGCGGCGCGCCCAGTGTTCGACCGCCCGCTCCAGCTGCGCGGGGCAGCCGAGCCCGCCGGTACAGAACGCGAGCGGGCCGTCGCGCTCGACCGCGGCGCCGCAGACCGGGCAGGCGTCGGGGAACTCGTAGGTCCCCTCCGACCGCTTCTCGACGACCTCCGGGACGTAGGGGATCACGTCGCCCGCGCGGTAGATCCGGACCCGGTCGCCGACGTTCACGCCGAGCGCCTCGATCTCCGCGGGGTTGTGGAGCGTCGCGCGCGAGACGGTGACCCCGCCGACCGCGGCGGGGTCGGGCTCGGCGACGGGCGGGAGCCGTCGGGTGCGGCCCACCTGGACCGTGACGCCCTCGACCGTTGTCGTCGCGGTCCGCGGCGGGAACTTATGCGCGAACGCCCACCGCGGCGCGCGCGACGTGCTCCCGAGCGCCTCGCGGTGCGCTTGCGCGTCGACCTTGATCACGACGCCGTCGACCGCGTGGTTCAGCTCGTCGCGGGCGGCGAGGATCTCGTCGCGGTAGTCGATCGCGGCCTCGACATCGTCGACGACTTTCACGCGGTCGTTCCGCCGGAGGCCGAGCGACGCGAACGCGTCGAGCGCGTCGCGGTGGCGCGCGGGGCGCTCGGGGCCGTCGTCGCCCGTCTCCCACGCCAGCACGTCGAAAAAGAAGACGTCGAGGGGGCGCTCGGCGACGACCGCGGGGTCGAGCTGGCGGAGCGTCCCGGCCGCTGCGTTCCGAGGGTTCGCGAAGGGCTCCTCGCCGCGCTCCATGAGCGCCTCGTTGTACGCCTCGAATGCGTCGCGGGGCATGTACACCTCCCCGCGGACCGCGAGGCGCTCGGGGTGGTCGTCGCCCCGGAGCCGCGCGGGGACCGATCCGATCGTCCGGACCTGCTCGGTCACGTCGTCGCCCTCGCGCCCGTCACCGCGCGTGGCCGCGCGGACGTACGCGCCGCCTTCGTACACCACCTCGACGGAGAGCCCGTCGAACTTCGGCTCGCAGACGTACGCGAGGTCGCCGGGGTCGAACCCGGGGAGGTCGCCGGCGTCGGCCGCGTCCGCCAATCCCTCGCGGACGCGCTCGTCGAACTCGCGGACGGCGTCGGCGTCGGTGTCGTTGTCGATCGAGCGCATCGGCGCGACGTGCTCGACGCTCTCCAGCTCGTCGAGCGGTTCGCCGCCGACTCGGCGCGTCGGCGAGTCCTCGGTCGGGAGGTCGAACGCCGCTTCGAGGTCCGCCAGTCGGGCGAACAGCCGGTCGTACTCCTCGTCGGTGACGAGGGGGGCAGCCTCGACGTAGTACCGGTGGTCGTGTTCGCGGACGGCCGCCCGGAGCAGGGCGGCCTGTTCGGCGGCCTCGTCCTCGGAGAGGTCGGCGACCGGGTCGAAGTCGGTCGGCGGGTCTTCGACGTAAGGGTTCCCGTCCGGGTCCGCGTGCCGGGTCGACGGGGTCGTCATCGGTCGATCGTCGGGGCGCGACCCGGTAAAAAGGCCGGTTCGCGAGCGGCCGTCGGACGGTGTCCGGGTCGGCCGTCAGGCGACGCGCTCGCCGCGGGCGAACACCGCGTCCGGGTCCCGCCACGCCTCGACGTCCTCGGTCGGGTCGGCGTCGAGGACGACGAGGTCGGCCCGATACCCCTCGGCGACGAGCCCCACGTCGTCGAGTCCGAGCAGGTCGGCGGCGTTGACGGTGGCGGCCTCCAGCGCGCGCTCCGGCGAGAGCCCGTAATCGACCATGTACCCCATCTCCTGCGGGATCTCCTCGAAGAAGTTGAACGGCGTGCCCGCGTCGGTCCCCATCGCGATCGGGACGCCCGCGTCGAGCGCGTGGTCCCACGCGTCGCCGAAGCGCTCGGCGGCGTCCTCGGCCTTCGCGACGGCGTCTTCGGGGATCCCGGCCTCGATCCCGTTGTCGACGATGCCGCGGAGGGCGCTCGCGGTCGGCACCCAGTAGGTGCCGCGCTCGGCCATCATTTCGGCGGCCTCGCGGTCCATGAACGTCCCGTGTTCGATACTGGAGATGCCGGCCTCCACCGCGTTCTTGATCCCGACCTCGCCGTGAGCGTGGGCCGCGGTCGGCGTGTCCGTGGGCGCCGCGGCGTCGGTGAACGCGGCGAGCTCCTCGGGTGTCAGTTCGGGCGCACCCGTCACCGCGCCCTCGGTGAGCACACCGCCGGTGGCCATACACTTGAGCACGTCCGCGCCCGCCTTCAGCTGCTCGCGGGCCGCCTTCCGCACCTCCGCGGGGCCGTCGGCCTCCCGACCGAACCAGTTGCCGTGGCCGCCGGTCATGATCACGTTGCGGCCGCAGGCGAGCACGCGCGGCCCGTCGATGTCGCCGGCCGCGATCGCCTCGCCGGCGTCGAGCGCGAGCGTCCCGCGGCTGCCGAGGTCGCGGACGGTCGTGACGCCCGCTTCGACCGCGGCCTCGAGGTTGCTCGCGGCCCGGTAGCTCGCCGCGTAGTCGCTGTCGGAGACCGCCGTCGAGACGTCCGGTCGCCCGTCCATCATCGCGTGGACGTGCGCGTCGATCAGTCCGGGCGAGACGACCCGCCCGTCGGCGTCGACCTCCGTGACCTCCCCCGCGTCGCGCTCCGCGACCGCGTCGTCGACCGCCGCCGGCTCGCCGACCGCGACGATATCGCCGTCCGCGACCGCCACGTCGGCCTCGCGGGTCCCCTCGGCGTCCGCCACGCGACCGCCTCGCAGTACGTACATGCCACCACGAGGGAGCGTCAGGGTCGTAAACGCTCGGGTCGCGGTAGTCGGGGAGGCGAGCGCGCGCTCGTGTCAATCGCCACTACATATAACCGGCTGGCCGGAGTCAGCCGTCATATGGCAACAGATGACAAACAAGACGGCGGCGGACTGTACCGGCGGCGAATCGGCACGCCGACGACGACCGACGAGGTGAACGGCTACTGGCTGTTCGGCTTCGGCGTGCTGCTCGGCCTCGCCGGCGTCGCGGTGTTTCTCCTCACCGAGTCGGCGACCGTCGCCCGCGGCGTCGGGTACGCGCTGGCCGCGCTGGCCCCGCCGTTCGTGATGCTCGGGGCCGTGATCCGGTTCCCGCTCCGGCGGACCGGGACGTACCTCGGCTACCTCGGCACGGCGGTGAGCGTCCTCGGCGTCGTGTGGTTCGTGAACGTCTTCCCGGACGGGTGGCTCACCGCGTCGGGCGACCCGGCCGTGATCACCGTCTACGGGGTCGGGCTCCTCCTGATCGGGGTCGCGGGGACGGTCGTCCCCCTGCTCTCGGACCCCGTCTACGAGGACTACGAGCGCATGCGCGACGAGGCCGCCGCGGCGACCGCGACGGCCGAGGAGGCGGGTGAGGAGCTGGCGGCGACCCGTGGCGAGCTGGCGTCGACGGAGTCCGAGCTGGAGGCGGCCCGTGAAGATCTCTCGGAGACAGAGGCCGACCTCGAAGCGACCCGTGACGAGCTGACGGCCGCGGAGGCCGTCGTCGCGTCGCTGCGCGAGAGCAAGGCCCGGTTCGAGCTGTTCGAGGACGCGAGCGGGAAGCCGCGCTGGCGGCTTCGCCACCGCAACGGCAACGTCATCGCGACCGCCGGACAGGGGTACAGCAGCCGCGGGAAAGCCCAGCAGGGCCTCCACAGCGTGCGCCGGAACGCGCTCGGCGCCGGCCTCCTCCGGATCGAGACGCCGGTCGAGGAGGCGGCGGCCGTGGCCGACGACGACGGCCCGGAGCCGACCGACGCGACGGACCCGGACGTGGCCATCCCGGACGAGACGGAGGGCCCGGAGAGCGACGCGACGTTCGAGCTGTACGCCGACGCCGCCGACGAGTGGCGCTTTCGGCTCCGCCACGACAACGGCGAGATCGTCGGCGACTCCGGCGAGGGGTACGCCTCCAAGTCGAACGCGAAGCGCGCGCTCTCGAAGCTGCGCGACCACGTCGCAGCCGCGGACTACCTCCGGATCGACCCCGCCGCGTTCGAGGTGTTCGAGGACGCGGCCAGCGAGTACCGCTGGCGGCTCGTCCACCAGAACGGGAACGTCATCGCCGACTCCGGCCAGGGGTACGCCTCCCGGTCGAAGGCACAGCAGGGGCTCGACAGCGTCAGGTCCAACGCGGGCGGCGCGGGGCTCGAGTTCCCGGACGACGAGGAGGCGGAGGGCCGGGCGGGCGACGGCGAGAGCAAGGCGACGTTCGAAGCCTACGAGGACAGGGGCGGCAAGTGGCGCTGGCGGCTCGTCCACGACAACGGGAACATCATCGCCGACTCCGGCCAGGGGTACGCCTCCGAGTCGAACGCGACGGACGCGGTCAAGCGCGTCGGCGAGTACGCCCCCGACGCGAGCGCGCTGGCGGCCGGCGGGGCGGCGTTCGAGATATACGAGGACGCCGCCGACGAGTGGCGCTGGCGGCTCCGTCACCGCAACGGCAACGTCCTCGCGGACTCAGGCGAGGGGTACGCCTCCCGGTCGAACGCCGTCGAGGCCGTGACGGGCGTGAAGGCCAACGCGCCCGGGGCGAAGACGGTCGAGCAGTAGACCGGGCGGTAGAGCCGGGCGGTCCGTCGCGCGTTTTCACCCGGATCAGGTCGCCGCGAGGAGCTTCAGCCGCAGGTCGCGCTCGTCGACCTCGTACTTGAACGCCGGGTGGCCGTCGACCAGCACGCAGGGGACGCGCTCGCCGTACTCGTCGGCCAGTTCCGGGTCGGTATCGACGTCTATCTCGTCGATATCGACCGTCACGGGGTCGAGGTCGGCGGCGACCGACTCGATCGTCTCGCGGGCGACGACGCACAACGAGCAGTTCTCGCGGGTGTAGAGGGTGACCGGGACGGTCGTCGGGCCGTCGTCGGCCGAGGCTTCGTCCCCGGTCACGGCTCGGAGGAGCCGTCCGCGTCGTCGGCCGGTTCGGCGGGGTCGTCCGCGTCGCCGGTCAGCTCCTCGGCGACCGTCGCGGCGTCCAGCAGTTCGGGGCCGACCGCGAGGTCGGCGACCGTCGCGACGAACTCCGGCAGCGACCGGCTCGCGTACGTCACGATCTGGACCTCCGGATTCTTTTCCTTCGCGACCGGGATACCGGTCGCTTCCTCCACGTCGGTGAGGACGAAGTACGCGGCGTCGGCGATGCCGGCCTCGGCGAGCGCGTCGGCGGTGACGAGCCCCTCGATACGGTTGATCGCGACGCCGCACGCGGCGAGCTCCTCGCCGAGCCCGTGCTCGTCGGGGCCGGCGACGACGGCGAGTGGTTGGTCCGTCATCACTCGTACTCGATCGTCGCGGGCGGCTTGTGGGTCACGTCGTAGACGACCCGCGCCACGTTCTCGTTCTCGCCGGTGATCCGGCTCTGGATCCGCTGGAGCGTACTCCAGTCGAGCTCCTGCGCGCGGGCGGTCATCCCGTCACGGCTCTCGACGGAGCGCACGGCGACTACCCAGCCGTGGACGCGGTTGTCGCCCTTGACGCCGGTCGCCTTGCCGAGGACCGCGGCGAACGCCTGCCACGGGTCGTACTCCGCTAACTCCTCCTCGACGACGTGGGTCGCCTCGCGGGCGACCGCGGCCTTCTCGGGGGTCACCTCGCCGACGATCCGGACGGCGAGCCCGGGCCCGGGGAACGGCATGCGCTCGGAGATGATCTCCTCGAGGCCGAGCTCCCGGGCGACCTCGCGCACCTCGTCCTTGTAGAGGTCGCGGACGGGCTCGACGATCCCCTCGAAGTCGACGACCTCGGGGAGCCCGCCGACGTTGTGGTGCGACTTGATGTTCCCCTCCGACTCGATGCGGTCGGGGTAGATCGTCCCCTGAACGAGGTAGTCGGCGTCCACGTCGCGCGCGACCGTCTCGAACTCGTCGATGAACCCCTCGCCGATGACGTGGCGCTTCTCCTCGGGGTCGGTGACGCCTTCGAGCCGGTCGAAGAACCGGTCCTGCGCCTCGATGACGCGCAGCGACTCCATGAAGTCGAACGTGTCCCGTATCTCCGCGGTCTCCCCCTTCCGCATCAGTCCCGTGTCGACGTAGACGGGGGTGAGCTGGTCGCCGACCGCCTCGTAGGCGAGCGTCGCCGCGACCGAGGAGTCGACCCCGCCGGATAAGGCGATCACGGCGTTCGCGTCGCCGATCGCCTCCCGTATCTCCGCTTTCGCCTCCGCGATGAATTCCTCCGTCTCGACCATCTATAGCCTCACGTCCGCGTTCCGCTCGGTTGTGTCCGTCGATCCCAGCGCCGCCTCGACGAGGGAGACGAACGGCGGGCTCGCGCGGTCGGGCCGCGACCGGAACTCGGGGTGCGCCTGCGTCCCGAAGAAGAACGGGTGGTCCGGGCGTTCGAGTATCTCCATCCGGTTGTCGGCGCGCCCCGAGAAGACGAGTCCGTCGGCCTCCAGATCGTCGATGTACTCGGGGTTCACCTCGTAGCGGTGGCGGTGGCGCTCGGTACAGGCGTCGGCGTCGTACACCCGGGCGGCGAGCGTGTCGGGCTCGATGTCGGTCTCGTGGGCGCCGAGCCGCATCGTCCCGCCCATGTCCTCCGTCTCGTACTGCTCGGGGAGCAGGTCGATGACGGGGTGCGGCGTGTCGGGGTCGATCTCCGCGGAGTGGGCGCCGTCGAGCCCGAGGATGTTGCGCGCGTGTTCGACGACGGCCATCTGGAAGCCCAAGCAGAGCCCGAGGAACGGCACGCCGTTCTCGCGGGCGTAGCGGATCGCCTCGATCTTCCCGTCGGTCCCGCGGGAGCCGAAGCCGCCGGGGACGACGACCGCGTCGGCCTCGGCGAGCCGCTTCTCGTGTTCGGCCTGCGTCTCGTCGGCATCGACCCACAGCACGTTCACCTCGGTGCCGGTCTGGATGCCGGCGTGTTTCAGCGCCTCGTGGATCGACATGTACGCGTCTTCAAGCGCGTACTTGCCCACGAGCGCCACGTCGATCTCCTCGTCGCGGTCGCGGGTGACCAGCTCGCGCCACTCCGTCGACCGCTCTTCCTTCGGAAGCGCCTCGTCGGCGAGGCCGAGCCGCTCCATCACGTACTCGTCTAATCCCTCGTCTTCGACCATCAGCGGGACGTGGTAGATGTCCTCGACATCGGGGTTCGAGAAGACGGCGTCCGTGGGCACGTCACAGAAGAGCGCGATCTTCTCTTTCGTCTCCGGGTCGAGCCGGTCCTCCGAGCGGCCGACGAGGATGTCGGGCTGGAGGCCGATCGAGCGCAGCTCTTTCACGGAGTGCTGGGTGGGCTTCGTCTTCTGCTCGCCGTTCTTCGAGTACGGGACGAGGGTGACGTGCGTGAAGAGGATGTCATCGTCGTCCTCCTCGTGGGCGAACTGGCGGAGGGCTTCGAGGAACGGCATCGACTCGATATCTCCGACCGTCCCGCCGATCTCGACGAGACAGACATCGCTCCCCTCGGCGGCCTCCCGGATGCGACGCTTGATGTCGTCGGTGACGTGCGGGATGATCTGGACGGTCTTGCCGAGGTAGTCGCCGGCGCGCTCGCGCTCGATGACGTGCTGGTACGTCTTCCCCGTGGTAACGTTGTGGTCGAACGTCATGTCGGTCCCGAGGAAGCGCTCGTAGTTGCCGAGGTCGAGGTCGACCTCGCCGCCGTCCTTGAGGACGTACACCTCACCGTGCTCGTACGGGTTCATCGTCCCGGCGTCGACGTTGAGGTACGGGTCCACCTTGACTGCGGTGACGTCGAAGCCCGCGTTGGCGAGAAGGCGCCCGGTGCTGGCGGCGGTGATGCCCTTGCCCAGCCCGGACATCACTCCGCCCGTGACGAACACGAACTTCCGACCCAGCGAGGGGTCGTACCCCGTGTCGGGATCTGCTGGCATATCGACCGTCCGGCAGGCCGGGGCAAAACCGTTTCGGACCCCGCGGTTCGCTGGACGTTCGTGTCGTTTCGGGACGTGTCGGATCACCGTGGAGAACTGTGTGGTGGCGAGGTGATCGAGGCCGTCAGGTCGACCGCTTGTTCGGAAGTCGGTGACCGTGGATCATCGGCGAACACCGCCAAAGCCCCGGTCGCGAGGACTCGCGCGACTCGCTGTGGTCCTCAGTCGCTCACTCCGCTCGCTCCCTGCGGTGTTTGTTCGTCGTGCTTCGCCGTCGCGACCGCCCGTTTGAGTCCCGCCCCACACAGCAACCGCACCTCGCGCCTCCCCGGCCTCGTCAGTCGTCCTCGCTTCGCTTCGGACGACTGACTCCAGCGAGGGACCGAAGGTCCCTCTGGCAGCCGATTTGACAGAGCAGTCGCTCGCGGCGTTCGAGTGGATTTTGCGAGGGAAGAGCGCTCCGAGAGCGTCTTCCCGCATCACGGGGGGAGGACCCCGGCGATGCGAGGGGAGGGATTTGAACCCACGGACCTCTACAGGAGCGGAGCTTGAATCCGCCGCCGTTTCCGGGCTTGGCTACCCTCGCACGCGGACTGGCGTTGGATCGGCCTCCTCTTTATCCCGTCGGTTCCGCACCGACCAGCGTCGCCCGGAAGCCCCCCTCTGGGGACTCGTCGACTTCGAGCGTCCAGCCGTGCGCGGCCGCCACGTGCTCGACGATAGCGAGCCCGCGCCCGCCCCCGCCCCCCGCAGCGACGCCAACGGCGCTAACATCCCACCGTCCGCCATCCTCCTCCG
This sequence comes from Halorubrum ezzemoulense DSM 17463, assembly GCF_002114285.1. Taxonomy (GTDB): domain Archaea; phylum Halobacteriota; class Halobacteria; order Halobacteriales; family Haloferacaceae; genus Halorubrum; species Halorubrum ezzemoulense. Next base: position 13 of record NZ_NEDJ01000016.1, on the reverse strand, counting down.
GCAGCCACGGACC